>CAZSYU010000188.1:0-3793 GCA_964611345.1 uncultured Pseudomonadales bacterium | reverse complement strand
CGCTCGTTCAGGAACGAAAAGCCGCTCTAATCGACCCATAGCTGACTATTCGCTACACAGGATATGATCGAAGTCTCGGCCAGAGGATTCCTAGGTCACTGCAAGATTTTACCTACGAGTAGCCAATAAACTCGACGCTTACAACCTGTGGGTTTCCAGGTTGCCCTATATCGTCTGGGGAACAAGCCTCGTCATCATGCTTTTGATGTTCCTGCTCCCGGAAACCATTCCGTTCGCTACGTTGAGACTTCTCGCTGCCGCATTTTTTGCAAGCAGTGCTTTGGCAATGATCGTTGGTACCTTTCCCGTTGGGCAAGATCCGCTAACCGTATCGGGGAACCAGTCTTGGACTGCATTCATTATCAATTGCTTTTTTTGCTTTGCCGTCTGGGTTTTCTTTGTTGATTGAGCCTTAGCAACCCGCTGCTCCTGGCCGATTCCAGTACCATACTGACGTTAAACCAGCGGCTGCTTAGCCCGGCTGTGCAAACTAGATCACAAATTAGTCGCGATCTACGAGTAAGCAGCCGCTGAGCCATCGAGAAAAAGCCGCTCAAATCGGCCAAAAGCGGGCGTTCTGCTCACAGTGCGATTACAGGGTCGGTACCGAAAAACTGAGTCTCACCTGAACAGCAATTATTGATTGGTATACACGCTACCGACAACGCCCCAACGTTTTCAATCTTCGCAACGGCAAACGATGCGATCACTTTCGATCCGGCAAACAATCGACTTCGAGTGCGCTTTTTGGAAGCTGGTGTCGTGCGGGGTTCAACCAGCGTCGCTGTTCGCACCCAGTAGTTCGCTTGTGACATCCTTGTTGGCATAGTTATCCATTGCAAGTCGGCTATTAGCTAACAGCAGACCTGCAACCAAGAAAGCTCGAGCGTTTGCCCGATCGGTAAAGCCCTCCAACGAGTAAATAATCCACTAAGTTCTTCGCGAATATTTCGTATGTTCTGCTCGCTTAGATTAGGGCTCTTCACCTTGGACTGAGAGCACGCTGCATCAAGAACCTCGAGGAACGTAGCCAGGTCGGAAGGTTCGCTCCACATATCTGCCTCGAAACACTCAACGATTCGTTCGGCTTGAATAAGCTCAACGATCTCCTCGGAGGGAATTTCCGCGCGGCTAGAACTGCGGTGGCCTCCGGCTATTGCAAGAGCAGCCACCTCTTCAGGGCTGGTTCCACTGAATACTCGTCCCCAAAACCCAGTCTCATATTGCAGCTCCGATTCAACGACAAGATGAATCGCATCATGCGGAAACCACCCCTTTTTAGGGAAAGTGGTTTTCGCTATCGAGCCGTCGTGCCGATGTGCTTCGATAAAATCACAGTCACGACCTTTTGTTATTATGACGAGCATGAGGCATTTTGGCAGTAGCAACGAATGTCGGCAATGGGTCTGACTCGGTTATAAGCCAAAAACCTAACGCTTTATCAGGTTTTTTCAGCGCGAGAAATCGAAGAATTGCTAGAGGTTGCTGGTCAGGCGTTGTCCCCCCACATAACGATTATGAACTCTCCATAATCGTTTTCCTGCGCAAAGAATTCGTGCGTCATTCCTTCTGGAACAAGGACAGTTTCACCTTCTTCGAAAGTCCGGGCCTGGCCATCAAGCTTGCCGTGAAAGGTGCCGCGCGTAACAATGATCGCGGTATTGAAATCATTCACCTGGTTGTTAGGATCGGCATTGATATGCATCCCTGGCTTTAATTGATACCAAGCCGTTCGAAGTCCCTCATCGTAAACAAGAACAGAGGTATTCGCGCCATGCACAAGGCGGGTCGCGCCGTCGCCAAACGGAACCGATTCAGGCCACTCGCGGTTCCAAAAATGTAGCATAAGGGGGATATAGTAACCGCGGATAATGCTCTGATCGGAGAAATCATCCGGTAGTTTTGGTTGAAGAGGAATGGGATCGTCCGCTCGCGCTTGCCCCATCGCCGTCAGGGCATTGAGTCGTCCTGAATCCAATTCAATCAAAGTCTCAAGGTCTGTTTCAAAGCCCCAATCGAAATCTGAAGGTTCGCCTACTGAGAGAGAGGCGCCGCTGTTCGATAACGCGATCGAATAGGCTGCACCATCGATCCAAAATCCGAAAACCGTGGGTTGCTTCAGGCTGAACTCCTGTGAGCCGCGCCATGCGTCCGCGTAGGATTGAAGTATGCTCTCACTGGCTTTGTCGGTTGTGGGCTCTGTTAAATTTCGTGGCGACGTAACAGAAAAGGACAAAGCGGAGTTTTCGATTGCAGGATCTGTGCAGGCCGCTAAGCACAGGATCGACAGTAAGATGAAGCACGGTTTCTGCATGTGACTATCCTCTTCGAAGCGCACTTTGGCCTTCACTAATTCTGAGACTCGGTTGCCTCTTTCAAAAAGGCCGCCACTACACTCTCGAAATCTGGCTGTTGGGGTACGTTCATGTGTGTTGCATCGTCGAACTCCTGAAACTGCGTATTGATCCCAGCGTCTATTAGATTTCGGGTGAGCTCGCGGCTAAGCGACACATCCAAAACCTGATCTTCGCCAGCACCCAGCACCAAAACGTGGCCCCTGAAACTTGCCAGCGCCTCAACGTTATCGAAGGAACCTAGTCCATCACTGATATTGATTCGGACAAACGGACCTGCATACCAAGGCTTCCAGGATTGCGCGACTGCCTCCGCGTTCTGCGCCGTGGTCTCAAAAACCACTGCAGTGAGTCGTTCGTCAAGATGATGTGCCACCCGAGCGCAGACGAAACCACCCATAGATTGTCCCCAGGCGATGATCTGCTTGGCGCCGGTAGCGACTGCGTAGCGAGCCACTGCCTGAGCTGCTTCTTCCAACTGCGCAGCGTTGGGTAAACCTTCGCTGTCTCCGTAGCCTGGATAGTCGAACAACAACAAGTTGGCATAAGGCTGCAATTCCCTGATGCGACGTACACCACTCGACTTGCGATCTGATGCATTCCCATAGCAATGTACGATGAGCCGATCTGACTTTGTATTGACGAAGGTTACGGCTAGCTTGCCGATTTTGGTGTCGATACGTTCGTGATGAATTGATGTTGAGTTAGGTAATTGATCTTCGCCATCCAGCACGAGACTACTACCGCCTTCTCTCCGGTGCTCCTGGTTCGGCCGGAAAACTTCCGCTTCTGATATCGACACGGCGCAGCCAGGCAATAGCAAGAGTGCTATCGCTATGACTAGAAATTTGTCGGAGGTTGTTGAATTGTTGGATTTTGAGAAGAACATTTTTCTTATCTCCTTTTTTCGTCTACGCGCTACTAGATATGAAATTGCAAAGAGTGTGCCAGCTAAGGAATGTCGAATATTCCACGCTTTCGACATAGTGAAAGCTCGCACTTAGCGCCGAATGCGCCATTATCTAGTTGTTGTCGCCAACTGATAGTGGTTCCCCCTATAGAGCTCGCGTTATCCGCGCCTAGCCGGGAAGCGGGGATTTTGGGGGACAGGACCAAGTGCCAGGGCAATCTCTCTTGAAGTAGGGCCTCACTAGCGCCGCAAAAACTTCCCGACATAACGTGTGATGATCGCGATCGGATCTGGCAGTTACCGGTTTGATGGTAGTGCAGTATCACTCTGGATCTTCTCAATCCCATTTTGTCTCACGCTGAGAGCCCAAAACTTCTGGTCCCCCCACTAGCTCAAAATCAGATTTATGGCGAACAGCAAAAAAGCAGTCCTGAAGAATACGTACGCAAAGGTAACTAGGTGATCGCCCAAGAGGCTCTCGGTAAAGCTCTGATTGACTCTGAACTTCCTAACAGAATGGAACGCGAAC
>CAZSYU010000187.1:0-3809 GCA_964611345.1 uncultured Pseudomonadales bacterium | reverse complement strand
CTCTGCGAATACACCAACTACTGCGAAGGGCTTGATCAAAAACACAAACAGGTAACTTGTAACCTGTGGGATCGGTCGCAGTTAGAACCTGATACCCCAATGACCAGCGATGGTAAACGCAGACGCATAGCACCGGACTGGATTCCGGTTACACAGTTAGATTGAAAGGATCGACCGCAGCGACGGTGTAAGGAGAAACAATGTTCGAGCAGTTAACACCCAAGGGTTGGGCGAAGCCCAAAGGCTATAGCAACGGCCTGGTTACCGAAGGAAAACTTATCATACTCGGCGGTCAAATCGGCTGGAATGCACAGCAAGAATTCGAAAGTGACGATTTCGTGGAGCAAACTCGACAAACACTGCAAAACATCGCCGACCTGCTCGCTGAGGCTGGTGCGGGCCCCGCGAACGTTGCTCGGCTAACCTGGTTCATCACCGATCGCGAAGCCTATCTAGCGAATCAAAAGGCATTGGGAAGCGCCTACCGAGATGTCATGGGGCGCAACTTCCCCACCATGAGCGTTGTGCAGGTGGTAAAGCTCATGGAGGAGCGGGCGCTGGTAGAAATTGAAGCCACCGCGATACTACCCAATCACTAGAAAACTACCCGCTAGTTCCCCTCGAACTGCGGGCTCTCCTTGGCAACAAAGGCTTTGTACGCCCGCTCAAAATCAGCCGTTTGCATACAAATCGCCTGGGCCTGGGCCTCAGACTCAATGATTTGATCAAGCCCCATATTCCACTCTTGATTGAGCATGGTTTTGGTCATGCCGTGGGCGAAGGTCGGTCCTTCAATCAAACGCGCCGCCATGGTTTGGGCATGCGTAATAACATCTTCGTCTACCAGAGAATTGTAAAAACCCCAGCGTTCACCTTCGTCAGCCGTCATCATGCGACCGCTGAACAGCAGCTCGCCGGCGCGCCCCTGGCCAATGATCCGCGGCAATATCGCGCATGCCCCCATGTCGCAACCGGCAAGACCAACACGAACAAACAGAAAGCCTGTTTTGGCATCAGCCGTTGCATACCGCAGATCGCTGGCCATAGCGATGATCGCACCGGCACCGGCACAAATTCCGCTGACCGCACTGATCACGATTTGTGGACACGCCCGAATAGCCTTCACTAAATCGCCAGTCATTCGGGTGAACCGCATCAGCTCAACCATCTCCATGGCTACCAGCGGCCCGATGATTTCGTGCACGTCACCGCCTGAAGAAAAATTACCGCCAGCGCCTGTGATAACCACTGCATGCACGTCGTTGGCGTAGGCAAGGTTTCGAAACAGATCGCGCAACTCTGCATAGGATTCAAACGTCAACGGATTTTTTCGCTCCGGACGGTTGAGCGTAATAGTCGCAACCCCTGCAACGCATTCATAACTGAAATGCGTCGCCTGATAACCAGCCATCGATTCTGTTTGCATAGTAGTTTCCGAATTTAAGTTACATAACTTCCCCGCCACACACGGCAATTGCTTGCCCGGTGACGCTTGAGGATTGTGAGTGCAGTAGCCAGGCGACCGTTGAGGCCACTTCCTGGGGTTGAATAAAGCGCTGCTGGGGGTTGCTGGCATAGAGAGCCGCACGCGCTTTGTCTTCGTCGCGCCCAGTGGTCTGCATGATGTTGTCGATGGCACCGGTGAGCAAATCGGTTTCAGTGAAACCCGGGCACACCGCGTTCACCGTGATGTTCTTGCGTGCATACTCAACAGCGAGTGCACGGGTCAAACCCAGTACGCCATGCTTGGCTGCGCAATAGGCCGCAACATAGGCATAGCCTTTCATTGAACTGGTGCTGGCAATGTTAACGATACGACCGTAGTCGTTATCCAACATCGAGCCAATAACCTGTTGGGTGCAAAAAAACACAGCGTCCAGATTCACCGACTGGGTGTGTCGCCAGTCTTCAACAGACAGTTTGGCAAAGGGAGCGCTAGGTGCAGAGCCTGCGTTATTTATGAGTATATCTACCGTGCCGATTGCCTCAAACGCCGCTACAACCGCATCGTGGTCGGTCACATCAACACTCTTCCAGGCCGTTGACGAAGGCAGCGTCGCCGCATGCACAGCCAGCGTTTCCTCATTTCTGCCCATCAGGGTGACACGTGCTCCGCAACGACTAAGCTCGGTTGCAATGGCAGCGCCAATACCGCGCCCACCGCCTGTGATTACGGCGTGTTTGCCAGCGAGTTCTTCAGAGTTACTCATAACTTTCCTGCCATATTGAATCGATCGACCCGCTCAACTGGCCGCTCGCAGCAGCGCCTCTTTGGCCAGATTGCGCTCAAGCTGATCTTTGCCAGATTCGTATTGGACAGGCCAGCTCTGTAGTTCGTGGCCAAGCGTCGCACCGGCGCGCAGCGTCCAGTTCGGATCTGCCAGGTGAGGGCGTCCCAGGCAGCACAGATCAGCTCGACCTGACACCAAAATAGAGTTGACATGGTCTGCTTCAAAAATATTGCCAACCGCCATTGTGGGAACGCCCACCTCATTGCGAATACGATCAGCAAACGGGGTTTGAAACATGCGGCCATAAACCGGCTGTGCATCGGGCGTGGTTTGGCCTGCAGAGACATCAATAATATCTACGCCTGCGTCCGCGAACTGTTGCGCTATCGCAACCGCTGCCGTTGCATCGATACCACCGTCAAACCAGTCTGTGGCTGAGATACGTACCGACATCGGCCGCTCCTCGGGCCAGGCCTCGCGCACCGCATGAAACACTTCAAGCGGATAACGCAGGCGATTTTCCAGTGACCCCCCGTATTCGTCCTCACGGTTATTGAGCAAGGGAGTGATGAACGCGGATAAAAGATAGCCATGCGCGCAATGCAACTCAAGCATGTCAAATCCGGCGGCATGTCCTCGCTTGGCAGCGGCCACAAACTCATCGCGTACCCGGTCCATATCGTCCCGCGTCATCGCGCGAGGTATTTGCGTAGCAGAGCTATAGGGAATGTTGGATGCGCTCATGATCGGCCAGCTATCACTCTCATCCAGCGGCTCGTCCATGCCTTCCCAGGCCACCCGGGTCGCCGCCTTTGGTCCGGCATGCCCAAGTTGCAAACACAGCTTGGCCTGGGTGTGGGTGTGCACGAAGTCAACGATCCGTGCCCACCCCTCTTGCTGCTGCGCGTTCCAGATCCCGGCACATCCGGGCGTAATGCGGCCTTCTGCACTGATGTCCGTCATTTCGGTATAGACCAAGCCGGCTCCGCCCTTGGCGAGCGCTCCGTAGTGCACTAAATGCCAGTCGTCGGGTAAACCGTCTTTCGCGCTGTACATCGACATGGGTGACACCACCACCCGATTAGCCAGCGTCAGCTCCCTGAGTTGGTAAGGTACGAACATCGGTTTCAATGCTTTATCAGCGGGACTCAGACTTGCGTCTTGCGCGGCAAACATCGCCTCTACATTCGACAACCACACAGGATCGCGCAGGCGCAGGTTCTCATGGCTCACCCTCTGGCTGCGAGTGAGTAGCGAGTAAGTAAACTGCAACGGTGAGAGGTGCAGGTAGGTTTCGATGTCTTCGAACCATGTGGTGCTGTTACGTGCCGCATTGGTGATCTTCAGAACCTCAAGAGCACGAATTTCCTGATACTCCTTCAGCGCCTCATCTCGAGGCCTATCCTGACTGAGCACTTCGGCAAGCAAAATCGAGTCTTCCAGAGCCAACTTGGTTCCAGAACCAATAGAAAAATGTGCCGTGTGAGCAGCGTCACCAAGCAACACCAGGTTGTCTGTGTACCAACGCTCACAGGTTACCCGCGGAAACTGTAACCACACCGCCGACCCGCGCAAATG
>CAZSYU010000186.1:0-3896 GCA_964611345.1 uncultured Pseudomonadales bacterium | reverse complement strand
ACATTGCTAGATGTAAGCTGAGGACTCTTGAATGCTTTTTGAGTGCACCTGACCAAATGTTTTTCAGCTTTGGCAGCGGCAGCCAAAACCGATTTGCAGTTAATGTAGTCTGATGCCGACAACAGCAGGCGATGCATCGGGATGTTCTGTTCTTTCATTATTCGTTTAATCTCGGATTGACCGTATTCGTAGAGCGTTGTTCCACTAAACGAGTATCGGGTCAATTCCTGTCTCCCACCTTCTCTGATATCGTTTTGATGAGCCCAGGTTTCAATGGGTGTCGCAGAACGATTCATCAAATAGTCTGAGATCCCGGACAATTGCCACAATGCTCGAATTCGCATCGCGAGTGATCCGTGTTTTAATTTAAGAAGCCGTTTGAGGTATGCGGTTTGAAATGTCATCGCAATCCCTTCCTCGATAATTGTCCAGGCAAGAATCTGCCGAAGCGTCAAATTCTGATAGCCGCCTATCGGACTCAAGCCGCACGCGTCCCGCGCATAGTGCCCCAATTCATGCGCGATCAGAACTGCAGCATTAAGGCCTAGCATCCTTCGTTTAAGTACGTAACTGAATCGAAGGTTTGCGTTCGCCAAAATCGGTATCAAAATTTTTGTTGTGGTCCCAATGATAGACCATTTGCCAGGCGATCGTTACGACCGGAACAAGTTGTGGCTTGGGCAGCCTGAGATCAAAGATGGAACAGACTTCCGCAAACACATTGTCAAACATCGCTGATATCTGCTGTTGGAATTCAAGTCTTGTAGAAAGCGATTCCGTCATCAATCGTTGCCGTCCAGTTGCTTTTAATGAACTGTTGGTACAGTCAACTGTATACTGACGACAAGCAAAAATTAGGGCAGGAAATTCCTGCCCCAACTTTCACAGTAGCGAATTTTGCTATTGTTGCAGCAAGGTAACAAAGGCATCCACATCCAACAGGTTAACTTCGCCATCACAATTCGCATCGGCTGCCGGGACGAAGGTTCCGCTTGTCAATGCTTCTACAAATGGTGCAACGTCGAGCAAATCAACAACACCGTCTCCGTTGACATCACCTTTGAGTACGTCCTGAAGCTCTCCGTTGCAATCTGGTACTGTAACCTCATGGGTGATACTACAGCATTCCGAGAAGTCTTCGTTGTGAATGATGACAAGGAAGCTGACGGCCATATCCGGCTGAACTCCCGAGATTCTTGTTGTCAAAGGAAAGACAGATTCGGTGTGTTGCAATGGCATGTTTCCATTTTCGACAAAGAGGTCGAAAAAGTCCGTGCCGAATACTTCATCGCCGTCAGGAATCAAGAACGAATGATAAACGTCCTGTCCAAACAAATTGGTTAGCTGGAACGAGTAGTCAAAATCAACGGTTCCGTCACTATTGCAGACGACATTGCCGAATTCATCCAGACGGGTATCAATTTGCAAACAGTCGCAAGGCGGCATCTCAATGCAGACGTCCACTCGACAGCACTCTCCTTCCACTTCATTGAATCCAATAATTACAAAACAAACTTCATCGCCCGGCTGAGCATTCTTGATGATGATCGCATCGTCGTTGTTTGATGATCCAAAGGTAAACGAATCACCGTTGTTCAAAGGCGGATCGAGTGTCAGTGTGTTGGAGTTATCGCCAAAGCAAACTTCGACTCCGGCGGGCGTCGTCTCATTTGGAGGAAGCAAAACGTGATTCACAGGTAAGTCTTGCAAGTTTGTCAGGTCGCCAACATGAACGAAATCACCTGTAACCCCTCCCTCATCAATTTCACAGAGCGTCAAATTTGTATTAAAGCTACAGGTTACGTTGAAAACGTCGACGCTACCTCCGACCCCTTTGGGGTCTCCATTGTCTACTAGCCCATATGAAATAGCAGCGAGTGGATCGATAGGCGTGTCTGCAATATCATCTGCATGGAAAACCGCTAGTCCGTGCGGACCTTCTTCTGTGACGATATCGGAGGAACTGACTACGTAGTCGATAGAGCCATCATCAAGTATGTGATAAGAAACGCCACCATATGCATCTTCATCAGCATTTGATGGCACAGAAACATCGAATTCAAAGATTGAGTTGTAAATTCCGGCGACGGGGGTAATTTCATTTGACTCTCCCGAATGATTGTAGGACGTCGCCCAGTTGTTTTCGCAGCCAACGCGTATTCCAGCAAGCAGCTTGGGACCAGGCAAGAACTCGAGATCAGAGATGTGATGAAACGCTTCTTCAGCAAACGGTGTACTACCGGTTGCCAACATCGTATGTAGCGTTTCTTCCCCGACGTAGTTGTGCCAAGTTGCTCCTGTAGGGAGTACCATATCATTAATTTGTCCAACGAATTCACCATCGGAAGTCAGATTTATCGACCACAATGGAACAGAGTTAGTCGTTGAAAGTCCGCCAAAGAAGAGGCGTTGTCCATCGGGTTCGACGGCTATTCCATTGACCAAGTCCGTCAAAGAGCTAATTCCGGGCAAGCCGCTGTCGTACAGGCCGGGATCATAGGAATCAAGAATAGTGCCATCAGTACTCAATCGATATATTCGGCCATCCTCTATGTTTGTCACGAAATATTGATTGTGAACCGAGTCATAGTGAATATTACCAAGTCCAACGCCAGTCATACGTGTGGTTGAGCCGCCGGCTTCGCAGTCAATGTGTGTGATTGTAGTAGCTTGTTGAGGCAAGACCGCAAACACAGTGGCTTGCCCTGTTACTGCGTCTACCTTATAAATTGAACCAGCTGCTGAAAGATCATCGTCTCCCCCTCCAATATTTCCGTACCGGAGGATCGCACTTTGTCCGAAAAAACCAGCACTGAAGTTGGATGAAGCACTAAGAAAAACATCACCCGTCCGCTCGTTGAATGCCACACCGAAGACGTTTCCAATCTCAGTTACTAACCAAGAAGGGTGATGATAGACTTGAGAATTCGCGCTTTCGTCGGTATGACCAGTGATAGGGACAACACCATCAATATTAAACATACCGAAGGAAAATTGTTCAGTGGAGGGGACGTTCGTTGTCGTGCCACAGCTGGCACCAGCAATCCCTGCTTGAACAATGACAAGTCGACCATTTACACGTGAACCTGCCCATGGCAAATCGACAGGCAGTTGGGCATAGCAAGTTGGTTTGTCCAAAATTCCCATCAAAACTAATGAAAGAATGGCGGCCATAAGATTCAGTACAATACGTCCAGATCTAATTGAGGCAAACAAATTCAATTTCATCTCAAAGCCCTCTTCTTTATGTAATACACGGTAATGCAATCGCCAGATTTTTTCGTTCAATGAAACCTGCTTCCTAAAATGAGTAACGAAATGAATTGAACCTGGCCATCAACGTTTTTTGGTGACACAGTGGTGCGTCATTTTCGGGAAAGCGAACAGAGTTAGAATGAAGGCGCATTTTCAGGATCCAATGCCGCCAATCGGTATGGGTTCAACGATCAAAAGCGAATGTATATGCGATTCAATTGCATGTGCAAACACGTTTCACCGCAGTCAGGCCAGACTTTGTGGCAACACTTTTTAGCTGGACAGACGCGTTGCCGCTTTTCAAGGTAAATTGCGCTTGACCTTCGTCATCTTCTCTACACCTAAGATCAACGGCCCAGTGACAGGTGTTCCCCCGCTCTAAACGGCACAGTCTTTGATTTATCCAGCGAAATACAACATGCAATTGCGGCCAGAGATCCGGTGACACCCGTTTTAGATACCAAGTATCCGTTCGACAGAAATTCTGAAATCGATTAAATTAGTATCTTGAAACGAGACACGTTTCATGGGCCGGTAGCTCAGTTGGTTAGAGCAGGGGACTCATAATCCCTTTGTCGCGGGTTCGAGTCCTGCCCGGCCTATTGTTTTTCCTAGGGTTTGGAGGAGATTCTTCTAATTGG
>CAZSYU010000185.1:0-3955 GCA_964611345.1 uncultured Pseudomonadales bacterium | reverse complement strand
TTTGCTGGTGAGCGACCAGTGGAGCGCGACCTCACGAATACGCCGCTTTTTTACTCTCATTTTTAACCGCAGAGACATTCTTCTGCAGTTTGGTCAGCCCCTCGACTTCAACGAAATACTGACCAATGATGTCGCCGAAGAACTCGCCCCCAGACGCACGGCACGGCTGTTGCGGCGGCGCTTCAGCAACCAGCGCCGCGCGGTGCTTGGCCCTGACCTGTCGCACCAACGCACGCTGGTGGATCAGATCGTTAGCAGCAACAGTGTGCGCCACGCCATTGACTCCACTGCCCCTGCGCGACAAAACAACCAAATCAAGCAAGGCAAACAAAAGAAAGCGCGACACAGGCTGCGCGCACGGGCACGAAAGGACGCCGAGTCGATTGCGTCAAACATGTCATACACCGTGATCAGAATGTTTGATGGTCTGCTGCGTTTACTGTGGACGCGCATGTATGACGGTGTTGCTATCAACGGCCTCGAAGGGGTCAGGGAAAATGCCCAGGAAAACACCTTGATCTATGTGCCCTGCCACCGCAGCCACATCGACTATCTGCTGCTGTCCTACCAGCTTTATCACGCCGGTTTGTCGATTCCGCATATCGCCGCAGGCGATAATCTAAACATGCCAATCGTCGGTCCGCTGTTGCGTCGTGGCGGTGCCTTTTTCATGCGTCGACGTTTTCGAGACGATCGCATCTACAGCGCTGTATTCACCGAGTACCTGTATCAGGTGTATCGACGCGGACACAGCGTTGAGTACTTTATTGAGGGCGGGCGCTCGCGCAGCGGCAGATTGCTACCTGCGCAAACCGGTATTCTTAACATGACTCTGGACCACAACGAACGTGGGCTGCCAAAACCACTGGTGTTTGTGCCGGTATACTTTGCCTACGAGCGTCTGATCGAATCTGGTGCTTATCTGAAAGAGCTCAGAGGCGAAAAGAAAAAAGGTGAATCTCTGGGCGGCCTGTTTTCTTCGCTCAAGCTCTTGCGCCAATCCTTTGGCGAAGTCACGGTGAACTTTGGCACCCCACTGCCGTTGACCAATTTCATTAAAGATAACAAGGATCTGCCGCGCAGCCAGTTGGCCAAACAACTGGGCGAGGTGATTACCGAGCGTATCAACAACGTCGCTCACGTCACGCCGATCAACCTGGTGTCCCTCATCACTCTCGCTACACCGCGAATTGCCATCGAAGAAATGGAGTTGCTCGAGCAACTGGAATCGATGCTGCAGGTGCTTGCCGCCCGTCCACCGGGCGCAGAATATACGGTGAGCGCCAAGACCCCTACGGAAATTATCGAGTATGTCGAAGAACTCGATATGCTCACCCGAGAAACTTCAGTGGGTACAACGCCAGGCAGCGACATTTTGGCCCACGACCCCGCCACAGCCGTGCTGATGACCTGGTACCGCAACAACGTGCTACACCTACTTGCACTGCCATCGTTACTCGCCTGCTTGCTACAGAACCAGCCCGAGGCACGCTCGGAGTCCGACCTGCAACGTATGGTTGAGATCGTACACCCCTATTTGCAGCAAGAGCTATCGGTGCCAGGAAAGGCAGAAGAGCAAACCCGGCACTGGCTCGGCGCGCTTTCCAGACTGGGGTTGTTGCATGCAGAAACTTCCAACGGTGTAACCCGCTATCGGCGACCAGACAACAGCGCCGCAGTGCACCGCCTCCACGCGTTAGCGCAGGTTATTATGCAAACCCTGGAACGTCACTACATCATCGTCGCAACGCTTGCTGCGGCAGGCCAGGGCAACCTGACGCGCTCCGAGCTTGAGTCCCGTTGTCATGCTCAAGCCCAGCGCATGTCAAGACTGCAAGGCTTAAACGCTCCCGAATTCTTCGACATGAAGTTGATCCGCGGCATTATCACCTTGCTGTTCAATCGCAGCGTATTGTTTGCCAACGCCGATGGACAGCTGAATTTCAACGAGACTATTCACCGCGTTACCCAGGCAGCCGAGCTGGTGATTAGTGCCGACTTTCGCCAGGGCCTATTGCGCGGTTAAGCGCCGGTTGGCAAAAACACATCATAGCGAACGCTGGTACCCACCACTTGCCGTGCCGGTGTCATGCCTGGCAGTTGCGGGTCGCGCTTACGACGCTTCAGCACCACGTGTTTGCGCGCCTTCTTACATGCCAACGCCACAAGATCATCCAGCTGCTTGGTGGTTGGCGCCTCACTTGCGCACAGTTGCGCTAAAAACTGCAATCGTTTGTTCGGCAGAGCGCCCTTCTTGCGCGGCGCAAACATGGGATCGAGATAAACAACATCATAGGCTCCCCCTTCTTGTCCGGTTGATCGGAGAACATCCAGCGCATCGCCACAGGTAACCTTAAGCCGAGCCGCTAAATGCGTTGGCACCCGACGCTGCGCATCGCGCAACAAGGCAACCATAGCCGGTTGTTGCTCCACGCACTCCACCTCTGCGCCTTCCCCTACCAGTGCCAATGCATCCATGCCCCACCCCGCATAGGGATCGAGCACGCTGGGTGTACTCACCCCGCTAAGACAGGCTCTGTGCAGCTCGGTGCGCGCGCCCACGCGCCGAGTCAGTTCAGTAACGACCAGCGCCACACTCCCCGAACCCAGCGCGTCGCGAGCACTAAGGTCACACAACCGCAGCTCGTCGCGTGTGAACAGCAAGGCAAAATCAGTCCGCACGGCCTGCTCCAACAGCAACGTCTGCAGGCGTTCCTGGGCAGCCTGCGCACCTTCAGGTACACCGCTGCCAAAGAGCACCAGCCCAGTGTCGGCCGCGAACAAATCTGCACACATGGAGGTCACCACGGCATTATCTGCAGGGTTGCAGAATAGGGCGAGCCGACTAGTCACTTGCCGCTTTGGGTTGCCAGGGCGTATCACCTTCAACATAGCGCGGCTGCGCGCCTTCGGGCGGCAATCCAAGCCCCGCGGCGAGATCTTGTGTCGCTAGTGCTACCAGATCGCTAATGACCACAGCGATGGCTTTGGCACCCAAGGTAGTTGTTTCGCTATCGGCAGTAGCGCCTTCCATCACCCGCAACCATCCCGCTGGTACCGGACGGGCAACAAGCTCTTCGTCCGTAAGCAACAAGTCATCCGCCTGGAGCGCCAGTTGGCGTTCTGCTGCATGGTTGCTGCCCTGCCCGCGCGCGGGCTCGGTAACAGAAAACTCTGCCATGTAGACGTAGTTGCGTCGCGAGCGCAATACTGTCTGTACGCCTTGCAGTTGCGTATCAACAGCGGAGTCAGTGGCGAGTTGACGCATCGCCGCAGTCGCGAGCAACCGGGACGAACTAACAGGTACAACCCGCGCGTGGGCCGTTACTGCCAACGCCTGTGCCACAGCGGCGCTAATACGTATACCCGTAAAAGAACCCGGACCAGCCGCGAATCCAATGGCTGTGAGATCACGCGGTGAAAGTTTGGCACTCGCAAAGAGATCATCGAGCATTTGCAGCAAGTGCTCGTTATGCGCTCGAGGAATGGAGCGTGTATCCTCCACAATGAGGTCCGCGGTGCCCCTGCTCTCATGCTCAGCACTTTCGTATTCAGTTCGAGCAAGCGCCAACGCACAACGATCCGTCGCGGTATCAAGCACCAGTAAGGTCATAGCTGCCAGAGTCTTGTTTGC
Organism: uncultured Pseudomonadales bacterium; assembly: GCA_964611345.1. Lineage (GTDB taxonomy): Bacteria > Pseudomonadota > Gammaproteobacteria > Pseudomonadales > Azotimanducaceae > JALZVT01. The sequence goes on along the minus strand of CAZSYU010000185.1, from coordinate 321 downwards.
GCCATCTCGAAAATCTTATTGTAAGTAAGGACAGCCGTTATTGTGCCGTTAACCATCGATGAAGCGCTAGGGAAGCTTCGCGGGCTCATCCCCGCCCTTGGCAGCGACGATCTTGCTGCCAGTGATACCGAGACAATTCCCCTTGCAGACGCACTGAACCGCATAGTTTCCTGTGACGTTCACAGCCCGATTGCGGTGCCGGCCTTCGCCAATTCGGCAATGGACGGCTATGCCCTACGCCACAGCGACCTCAGTGCTGGTCCAACCCAGCTCAACGTCCAGGGTGAAAGCCTCGCCGGGCACCCCTACACCACACCGCTT
>CAZSYU010000184.1:0-3987 GCA_964611345.1 uncultured Pseudomonadales bacterium | reverse complement strand
AAATTCGAAGTCGGAAAGTTCGTTGAACGGCTCCGAAGCATCAGGCTCAGACGCCAGCGATTCCGAAGAACCTACCTCCGAGACGACAGCGAAGTAGGCAGCCACACACTTCCACAAATGCGCGAATCACTCGAAATCTGGAACACACCATTCTCAGATCTCGCCGGACTCGCGACTCACGGATGTGCAATGACGGCGATATATCAACTTCGTTGATGGGCAGAACGGGCTCAGATCGATGAAGCGGAGACAACCAAGGCAACCGGTGTCGACACGTCGATTCAACAGCGCAGTGAGCGCGCTCAAGTTCAGCACTTGCGGAAAGCAACCACTGAACTGACGCTCAGTCAGCTCCCGTAATACATGGACCTCAATCAAACTCGCAGTCTGCCGCAGATGCTCACATCGATCGGGAAGTAAAAATCGCCTCACGTCCGCGTCACGCAAATCCCCTTTCCCTGCTTTACGTTCCGCCCGTTGACCATGGTTTTGGTCGAAAGCGAGGCGCATGACCGTGAGATCACTTCGATCAATCAAAAGCTCAGTTTTGGCTTCACGAAACCGAAACATCACTGATCTCCGAGACGGGCATAACGTTACCGAGCCTTGAACGGCAGAAAACTATGTCCGTTTGAAGCCGCTGGGTTACCATTCAAATGCAGGCCATAAGGTCGGGATCGACGAGAAATACCTTGCCATTCCATCTCAATAGCGATACGCTACTAGATGCGTCCCCTCTCACCGTTTTGTTATTCCCTTCGGCAAACTCTGGAGCTGTATGTCAACGCACGACGGTTTTTGTACCATAGTACTTTCCTTATTCCTTGCCAGCTCATCGATTTTCGGTGGCTATTCCTCTTCATCGCTTGGCGCTCAAGAGCTAGAGCCGTCTCGCCCCAACATCATTTTGATGATGGCGGATGACATGGGGTGGGGAAGTATCGCTGCACCGGGCTTCTCCGTGCGGATTGGTTTAAACGCCGACGAGACTGAGGTCCGCTGGCAAGGAACTCCACACTGGCAAACACCCAACCTAGCCGCGATGGCAAGCAATGGCTTGATGTTCAGTCGGATGTACAGCCAATCACCGGTTTGTAGTCCGACTCGAGCGAGCGTGCTAACTGGGCGGCACCCAGAACGACTCGGAATCCCTTTCGCCAATGAAGGTAACATGGAAAATCGCGAGATTACGCTCGCAGAGTATGCCCGGACTCTTGGTTACGCGACCGGAATATTTGGGAAATGGCATCTCGGTTCCATGACGCGAGACGTAAATGATTCCAACCGGGGCGGTCCCGGTAGTTTTGACATTTACTCGTTTCCGACCTGCAACGGTTTCGATGCAGTCTATGCAACGGAGTCAAAAACCAACACCTACAACCCCCTTCAACTTTCTCCAACGACGCATTACTGGACAGCCCCCGGAGTTTTTGTGCCGTTCGATGCGCCGGAACTTCTTGGGGATGATTCCGCAATCATCGCGCGTGAGACAAGTGCATTTATGGAACAGGCCGTCAACGCCGGAGAACCGTTTCTGAGCGTCGTCTGGTTCCACACCCCTCATAAGCCAGTAACTTCGCCCACCGCGGCAAGGAACAGCCTCGGTGCCTACATTACGTCGATGGAAGATCTCGACACTGCTGTCGGTGAAATTCGTGCCAAGGTCCAAGAGCTGGGAATCGCTGACAACACGATTCTGATGTTCACGTCTGACAATGGCCCCGAAGACGATCAAGACTGGAACACCACTTTACCACTAAGAGCCAACAAGCGTGAACTGTTTGAAGGCGGCTTGCGTGTTCCTGGTTTGATTGAATGGTCAGGGAAGATTGCCCCCGGCGAAACACACACGCCGATGGTCACCACCGATTACCTGCCCACACTTTTGGAAATTTGGGGCATCGATCCAGCCGATGATCGCCCCCTGGACGGTCAGAGCATGGTCAACACGATTTTTAACGATCGGCAAGCTGAGCGTGAAAGGACGATGATCTTTCAATCAACCAATAGCCACCGTTCAGCGGTTGGATTTGGCGGTCGGTACAAATTGATTACCGTTAACAACGGTAGCTTTTGGAGCCTCTACGATGTCGTTCACGACTTCGACGAAAACGCCCCCATTGCAACCAGCAGCAACATTGGCACCCAAGACCAAGCGACCCAAAATATTTTCAATTCGTTGCTTGCTGAATTCAATGCCCGAAACGCTTCAATTGGAGACGGGTTGAGCACAAGCTTTGCAACGGACTACCAGGCTAGGGTCACGAGTGCATCTGGGATTGCTGTTGGCGATGAGCCGCCAGAAAATCTGGAAGCTGGTCAACGTCAGAACAATATCCCTGAACTCTTTATCGAACAGCAATACGCTACTTTACGCGATGCGTTGACGATGAACTCGAATGGCCTGGCAGGGACCTATAATGTTACCGATACGGCCCCCCTGCCTGCGGGGACTGTTGTTCATAGCTATCTCGTTCACCATGATTCCGCAGCCAGTAACACGGCCCAGTTTGAAATAACATTCGAGGACAGAATTGTTGGCGTCATAGGTTCTTCAGATCTGTTAGCTGCCAGTGACACTTTGAGTTTTGCTGATCCAAATTTTGAAGGTGACCGGGGGCTAGATGAAAACCAAGACAATTGGACGATCTCCAACGACGGACATACAATTTCGTTTTTGTCGATGGTCAACGTCCAACCCAACGCCCCGGGGGATGCCCCAGTCGATGTTATCGAAGTGGAAGAATCCATCACTGTTATGGCGAATGGAACCGTTGTTCCGGTTGATGCAACTGGCAACATTGACTCTTCTGGGTTTACACCTCCGGCGGGCCCTCGTGATCCGACGTCTGGACTCACTTGGGAGTACGGCATCAGAGAAAGATCCAATGCTCAAGAAACTGATCGTCGCACGTACAGTTTCCTTCGTTTTGATATTTCGAAGTTAACCATGGATCCAACCGATCCAGATTTTTCTGCGATTTTCACAGTGGACTACCAAGGCCACTTGAACGATTCCAACGGTGGTTTCAATGCGGAATTAGGCCAAGTTTCCGGCAGTTGGGACACGACTACGGCCCCGAGTGCGGCTCTGTCTACAGGTTCAACGTCACTAGGAACTCTAGCTACGAATATCGCTACTCAACAGAATCAAATCACCGAGATCACATTGGACATTACTGCGTTGGTACAAGGTTGGGCCGACGGATCAATCGCGAACGATGGCCTGACGTTTACCAGTAATGAGAATATCTCTCAAGGAGCTTATTTTTCGAATGCAACCATCGTAACTTCTGTGGAACCGGCACCAGTTGCGGAACTCGATCAAGTCAGAATCTTAACAGAATCGTCCGTACAGTTTGTGTCGATTGGCAACAACGAAAGCCTACTTGGCGATTTCGACGGTGACGACGATGTTGACTGCGATGACCTCGATGCCTACATCGGAAACATTCTAGCGGCCGCAGCGGGTCCACTTAATGATTTGGATCTGGATGACAATGGCACCATTGAGTTGGCTGACGCCAATACTCACATCACAACCTTGATTGAAACTTCCAATGACATCGCGGGAACTTTCCTAGGTGATTTGAACTGTGACGGTGCCGTTGATGTCCTCGGTGATGCCTTCGTTCTGATTGCAAACTTAGGAAACTCCGTCACTAGTTACGGGCAAGGCGATCTTAACTTTGATGGGATCGTCGACGTTCTTGGCGATGCGTTCGCTCTGGTTGCGAACTTGGGCATGACGAACGAACCTTAAGCGTTGTTTAGTCGCCTTGGTTAACACACTGAACCTAGAGCCTGAGCCCGCTGACGATCGCGGGCTGCAGTCCTAGCCTTAGTTTGCGCTGAGCGATACTCGCCGTAGATCTGTTACCTAGACCCCGCCAACTCGGCTCACAAAGATTCGCCTACCGCAAAAGTAGTTCCAGGCTGTCGCCAACCCACACCGATGGCACAAGCTTTGTCTGTGCGTTGACCTCC
>CAZSYU010000183.1:0-3992 GCA_964611345.1 uncultured Pseudomonadales bacterium | reverse complement strand
TAACGTGCCTTTCCGGGAGATCGCAAAAGTACCGCTGGCGTTGCTTCAGATGTTTCGATGGCAGAAAGAATGGGCTGGTGGTTTGCCAGTAAGAACTAGGCAGTGGTGGCAGGTTGGTTCGTGATAGTTTCACAGGCAATTCTGGCTGGCTTTGTCTGAAAGGTTTTCGCTGGGCACCTTATCTTGGCATCGCGTTTGTCGCATACAAATTTGCCGATCCGTTTAAAGCAATGTTTGGCAATCCCCAGATCTTTCAGGAGATATATAACGCCAACAGCCCTTACCTTTCTTTCCTCGTTCACCTTGTCATTGCTCTGGTCTACATATTGCAAATAGTTCTATTTTGTTGTGCAGCTGCCGAAGTCTTTAGCAAACGCCGAACCAAAAAATCAGCCTGAAGCAACTTGACGAACAACATCTCTTTTGCGCAATGCCCTGAGGGCAACCATCGCGCTTTGACAAACTTTGGCGATTCGCGAAAACTTGTTCATTGATTCGAAAAGTTTTGCCGACGACTCTCAAATCGCGCACTAGCTTGTGGGCCAAATTAGAGCCTGATCGAAGCCACAGTTCCTACGATCGGTCCGTGGCCTGACGTTTATTTTTTGGACAGAAGCAAAAAGTCAACGCAAACGTGTGTAAAACTTTTTTGTCACCCACAGCGAAACGAGCGAAAAACTGGAGACAAACGATGAATCATGCTGAGGAAATTGCACGCGCTCAAGTTGAACAGTTTAAGCGGGACCGATGGCCTTACACGATTGGACATGTTGGAGCGACCGCAGCGTTAATAGGCATTGCGTGGTCAGCTGCTGACCTCAGCGGACTCATTTGGTTCGGAGTCGTGCATCATCTTGCCACATGGTTCCTTGCACTTTCCGTCTACCTTCCACTGCGTTCCAAAAACGTGAATCGAATCCCTCTGTGGACTTATGCAGGTGCCATCGTGGCGAACGCGACCTTAAGCATGGCTTTGCTGTTTGATCTCGTGGCCGCGCAAGAAATGCCTTTTGTCCTGACCGTCGGCGTCGTATTGTTTGCTGGAGCAGCCGGTTCGTTCGTAACGCTCGGAGTCCACCCAACTCTGCTGCGTGTTTCGTTAACAAGCATTCTCCTTCCGTTCGTGGTTATCACATTTTTTCTGGGTCACATCGCCGTGGCATTAGGCACGATCTTCTTTTACTGTAACGTCGTTGTAGCCGGAGTTTGGAAGCTCTCAAGCGGACAACAAGAGCTCATCTCCTTGCGCATCGATGCAGCTCGGCGGGCAGAAGCTGCAGAGCTGGATGCCGAAACAGACCACCTCACTGGGCTCGTCAATCGACGCGGAATAGAGCGGCTCGATGGCATGAAGCTAACCACAGGTGCCGCAGCGTTGTACTTCGACGTCAATAAGTTCAAAACGATCAATGACACGTATGGCCATGATGTCGGGGACGAAATCCTCCAAGTAGTGGCACAGCGACTTCGCGGAGCAGTGTCAGTAGACGATGTTGTTGCTCGGCTTGGCGGAGATGAGTTTCTGGTGGTGATGTTTAAAGACGACGAGAGTGCGATTGACGCGGTTGTCGAGCGACTAAGTCGACGACTTCAAGAACCCGTTAGCGTCTCGGGTGGACAGGTGTTGGATATCAGTGCCGCAGTCGGGCGATCATATACCGGTGGCCCAGTTCTGAAGCTGGACGATCTGCTACGAGACAGCGATCAGGCTATGTATCGTCACAAAGGAATTTAGTGATCGCAAAAAATCCCAGTCGTGACTTGTATCATGGTGTTTTAGACTTCGACTTAGGTAACCGAAAGGTAATGACGTAGTCTCCGCGAGCGTCCTTATCTGCAGCATCCCAACCACCTGCAGTGACCAGCAGATAGTCTGTGCCGCCAATTGAATACGACATGGGGGTTGCGTGAGGTTGAGCAGGTAGATCCGTCGACCAGATCAAAGCGCCTGAGTGCGCATCGAAGCCATGGAGTTTTGCGTCGAAGCGAGTGGCCAAAAAGACTACTCCGCCCTGAGTAACAATGGGACCACCGATGTTTATTGGACTGCCCCAGTTTGACGCCTGTGGATGGTTCGCAAATTTCGGAAGTAATCCGGCAGGCGTTTCCCACTTCTTCTTTCCGTTAGCCAGATCAATTGCCACCAGCGTTGACCATGGCCCCTCAAGGCAAGGGGCAAACTCCTTTGGATTATAGGCGTCATATCGAACCATGCCGTAGGGTGTTCCAGCTTGCTCGGTGTATTCGGCCTCAATGCCGTGGACGGCTCCTGAGTCTTCAAGCTTGTTGTAGGTAGCCCTTGGCAGTAGCTGCACGATGGTTGGCCAACGATTTACGACCACAAAACCGAGTGAGCTGGATTTGTGGGAAGCCATAGAACCCCAGTTCACTCCGCCGGGATTGCCTGGGTATAAGAGAGTGGCGTCTAAACCGGGTGGTGTGAATATTCCCTCGAATTTGGCGTCTTTCAGCAATCTTTCGCAGTGGGTTACATGCTCTTCGGATACCTGAAAGATGGCCGGAACGGTTTGTGGTTCAGGATGTAGTCGCAAGCCAGGAAAACTTTGGGTGCTGGCTGCCTTTTCGCCCGGTACTTTTGAGGCTGGTACTGTTCTTTCTTCTACTTCAAATATGGGCTCGCCATTTGTTCGATCAAGGAAGTAGATGAAGCCGTTTTTACCTGCCTGCACGAGGAGGGGTTTTATTTCACCTTCTATACTTACGTCTGTGAGCATAGGCTGAGCGGCAAGGTCGTAGTCCCACAAATCGTGTTTGATCGTTTGATAAGCCCACTTTAGGTCACCCGTAGTGAGATCTAGCGCGACTACTGAGTTTGCATACTTGTTGTCGCCCAGACGTTTGCCGCCATAGAAATCTGGCGACGGAGAGGTGGTGGGTAGGTAAACCAGATTGAGTTCTTCATCTGCCGTCATGGTGCTCCAAACGTTGGCAGCCCCGGTAACCGCCCAGCTACCGTCTTCCCAGCTCGAACTTTCGGAGCGGTTATTGTCTCGGGGTATAGGATCCCATTGCCACAGTTCTTTTCCCGAGCGGGCATCAAACCCACGAACAACACCAGATTCCAGATTTGTTTTTCCGTTGTCCCCTATGGAAGAACCAACCACTACGACATCGTTGGCGATGAGGGGTGGAGAAGTGACTGCGTATTCGCCAGCTCGAAAGCGCCGATCGAAGAATCCGAGGTTTGCACCAGTAGAGAGGTTTACCGTTCCTGTGCTGCCAAACCCTTTGCACGGGTTTCCTGTGCTGGCATCCAGCGCGATGAGCCGCGCATCGAGAGTGCCGAGGTAGATACGGTCTGCGCAGGGCTCGTCCTTCGTTAAAGATGGATCAGACCAGGCGCTCACCCCGCGGGAGGTGAACTGTTCTGAATAGGAGATATCCAGATCAAGTTCAGGGCTGTACTTCCAAACCAGTTCTCCTGATCTGGGGTTGATGGCGTGCACGTTGTTTAAGCCCGTGGAGAAGACCAGGTTGCCCGCGAACAAGATTGGTGTGGCCTTGAAGCTTGAAACTTTGCCGTGAATTGAATCGATTGCGTCAGAAGTTCGGTAGACCCATGCCTGTTCCAGCGCCTCTACATTTTCGGGTGTGATCTTTGAATTTGAGGCATAGCGAGTACCGTCTAAATTACTGCCGTAGTGTTGCCACTGACCGGGGTTGATTTCTCGAACAGTGGTGTCGGCTGACGTTCTTTCGGTTTCTTGACTGCAACTTGTCAAAGAGAGAAATAGTGCAAAGGTGAGGGGAATGCGTTGCAATTTTCTTTAGCCGTCGTTTTAGTCAACCAAGACTATACCCCTGTAATCAAGGACGGTGACACTATGGTTCGGAGGATAGGAAGCATAAGGTGCCTTTCCGGGAGATCGCAAAAGCACGGCTGGCGTTGCTTCAGACGTTTGGATGGCGCGCGGGTAGCGGTTGGGTTGTTGCCCAGGCAGACACCTACAGGCTAACGAGTTGTTTTCTGT
>CAZSYU010000182.1:0-4035 GCA_964611345.1 uncultured Pseudomonadales bacterium | reverse complement strand
CCTAGCCCGCGCGCCACTCCTTCGGCGACTCCACATTCCTTTTTAGACCTTACCGCCAGTTTCTAATTAGCTGGTTTGAAATATACCCATCTGGGTTGGGATAAATCGTTACGAGGAGGTGTCGATACAATGCCGTCGTAGCTAGCTTCATTGCTAATGACAGTATTTGTGGAGCGATTTTCATCTTGTTTCTTTCTGAGCTTCTCCATAGCTTGTTGCCGCTCACGTTTGCACTGCTCAGGTTGCTCCTGACAATTTGTGGTTTCTATCGCTATTCCACCCTCAACAAGTCGTATGTTTGCTACCGATTCGTAACCTTCTTCGTCGGTAGATTCAATAACCACTAACCTGGAGTTACCGCCAATTACGGTGTAAGGCGTCGTAGCCGGCTCAACGTTTGAACTGCTTGAAGTTATCGTGTCCTTTGTAATAGTGACGGTGATGCTTGGGTTCGACTTTTCGGCTGAGATGGCCGCGGCCGATTTCTGCGCTTGGAAACTTTCCAAAGAAGCTACTTCTGGTCGGCTCTGCGCTACCCGATCAATGTGCTCGCTCATCGTGCGAACCATATCGAAAGTCCAGGTGCCGATGATGGATTCAGGAGTTGCTCCCGAAGCCGCGCTCGACGTCAGGATTAGCAGCGAAAAGATTCCGAATACTCTCCCAAATACTCTCCCAAATACTCTCCCAAATACTCTCAATGCTAGTACCTCCTGGCTATCAAACTCATCACCAATATACACAACTGTTCTTGTTGATGTGGCTTTCAGATGATCGGACGAAAACTGGTAATAACGTTAAGCTCGACTATTCCAGGCATCAAACCACAATAAACCGATCATCGGTTTGGTTCAGCAGCTCCGGTCCGTCCTTGCCAATGAGCACCAGGTCTTCGAGGTGTGCGGTGCCGCCTAACCCACTGCCAAGCACCGGCATGTCCACACTGATAATCATGTTCTCTTGCAGTGTCAGGTTGTCTTTTTCGAACGTGCCAAAGTCTCTGGCACTGGGCTCGTCGGTATGCCGCAGCCCCACGGAATGGGGACCAAGTATAAGGCCAGCGTCCACCTTGGTTTCGGCAAAGAACTTTTGACCCAGGGTAAATATTTCGGCGTAGGTGGTGCCGGGCGTCAGTTCGGGCAACATGCGATCCCATACAGACGACAGCGCATCAATGACGCTCCCCATTTTTGGGGTGGGTTCGCCTACGCACACCGTGCGGCCATAGTCGCCGTGGTAACCCATGAAGCTGCTGACACAGTCGATCAGAAAGGCGCGGCCGGGCAGAATTTTTTCGTCGGTCAGCGGCGCGATGATGCCGTCGATTAAAATGTAGACGGGGGACGTTGAGCGTTTGGCACACTCGGTTGCGAAGGCGGTGCGCAAATTGCTGAACGAGGCGCCATCCTCCACGAGTTTTGCTGCGGCCTGACCAGCGGCGGCGTTCGCCTTGGCAGCGTAACGTTGGTAGACAATCTCCTGCGGTGTTTTTTGCAGTCGGATTCGTCGCAGCAGTCGATCGCCATCCACAAACTTGAGATCAAGCCCGCTGCGTTTGAGCAACTCGACAATCCGGTGATCGTCGATGGCTACCGTCTTGTTCGGCAGGTCGGTTTCGTGCAGCACTTTTAGTAACGCGCTTTCAGCACCAGCCGAGATCTCTTGTTTTGCCTTGTCGATGTTGGCGCGGCGTGCGGTCTCGTAGTTCCGTGCCGGTGCGTCTTTGAAGGTTGGAGTCAGGTAGTCTGGTCCTGCCTGTGCCGATCTAACTGCAGCAGCGTCTTCGAGCAGGCCATAGGCCTCGGGTTCGGCAGGCCGGCTAAACAATCGCAGATCAACCTGTTCGGGCACCACGGTGTTGTCGCTCGACAGGTAATAGGAAAAGCTGCCGGTAACCAAAGCGGGTCGTTGGCGCCCCGTGGGAGCAAATGCGGCATAGGCCATACCGTCCATGCCCAGAACGTCCGAAATGATGCGTTGGTTGGTGAGATAGAACAGATTGACAGGCTGCCGGCAGAGTATGAGATCGACTTTCTCGGCGGCCATAACGTCGACGGCGCGGGCCACATTGAGCATTGGCTCTGTCGCGATATCGGGGACGGTCAGGTTGCGCGCCGCGCCAGAAATTTGTGCCGCCGCTGGTGCAAGGAGCGCATCAACGTTTGCTTGGGTCGGTGATTGAGCACAGGACACGGCGGTGCCCGCCGCACCGGCAGTGATCAGCCCTTGTAGTGCATGGCGTCTGGAAATTGTCATGGCATGCTCCTTAAGTTAAACGAACGTTGATTATGGCGTGCTACAGATTCCCCCCTACAGATTCCCCAAAGGTGCCCAGGTTGAATGCGTGCCGCTGGCGATCCTCTCCGGCAGTCGAATCTTTGCAACGGGTCCGGCGTTAGGTTCCGCAGCTGCTAATATTACACACTCCGACAGATCGCGGTTGATGTCGGTAGTGAAGGTCACCAGATAGCCGTCGTCCTCTGCACTTGAACCGTCTCTGGGGGCCATCACGGTTTCGCTGATAAACACGCCCTCGTCAAACTCAACCGTTTCCTCTTGGCCGGTTTCGAGGTCGTGCTTGATGAGGGCATCGAACGCAAACAACCCCTGGGCGCAACGGGCGTTGTAGGAATAACGGTGTTTGCGGCCGGCGTGGCGACCGTTGATCATCGGGAACTCGCAGCAGGTGTCGCTGAGAGATTCTTCGCGGGTTTGGCCCGTCTTTAAGTTAAAGCGCCAGCGGTGTGCGCGTGCTTCCAGCACATTCATATCCAGGGTTTCAAAGCCCTTCATGTTGCCAGTCGCGCGCTCAACGCCGCGTGCCGTTGGGTTGTGTTGAAAGAAGCCATCCAGTACCACGTCATCGCCGTCCTCAAAGGCGTTAATCCAGTGCAATACGAAAGTAGGGGCCGCTTCAAACCAGCGAATGTCTGACGTGTTGCCGTGGCGGGGAATGACGGCAAAGCGGCTGGGTTCGTTGCGGTGGAAGCGGTTCGAGAAGTGACCCTCGGCGAGCGACTTGGTGTCCCAGTACAGGGGCAAGTCATTGAGAATGGCAAAATTCTCGGTGAATGCCATGTCGTGGGGCAGGCGGGGGCTGGCGGTGGGTACATCGATGTAGTTGGCGAGCGTGCCGTCGCGAGATACCAGGCCATAGTGCATGAAGGGCGCGTCGAGTCCATAGTTGAAGAACATCAACTCACCCGTGTGCTCGTCGAGCTTGGGGTGGGCAGACACGCCTTCTTTGGGGAACTTGCCGTGCCAGTTCGCCTTGCCGCGGTCTTCCAGGGTGCGTGGATCGAGCTGATAGAGCTCGCCACACTGGTAGAAGCTGGCGAGTGCCACGCCGCCGTGCACGATGACGTCAGTGCTGGCGTTGTCCTTCATCATGGTGCGTGCCCCCCAGCCGTGCTCGGCAAGCGCCAGGCTTGGGTGTTCGGTTATACCGGCCCACAGGCTCTTTTGCGCCTGTTGTTCAGCCAGAAAGGCATCGGTGCGCACAAAGCGATTCGCATAGCGGGCTTCGCCGGCCTCGAAGCTGATGCTGTGCAGCATGGCGTCGCCGTCGAACGGGTGGTAGCGCTTGATGGGTTCAAACAGCGGGTTTTCGGTGTTGCGTAGGTACACGCCGTTCAGATCTTTGGGAATGCTGCCTTCCACATCCATGTTCCAGGCCGTGTACTCACGATGTTGCGGCCGCCAGGCGCCGGTGCGGTACGGGTGCGTATCGTCCGCCGGCAGGTGAGAGTCGAAGCTGTTATGGAGTTCAACGTTCATGAGCGCGCTGCTGTGACCTTAGGTTCTGTCAGTTTACGGGCTGCAGGCCGCCTTGGACGATGATTTTGTGCGCCAACACCCATCTTTTTGGATAAATCCGCGGTTTCAGCGTTGACAGGGAGCATGCAGCGCACGCATAGTTCGCGCCCCTTGAATTTGACCGGAAAGGCACGGGCGACCCCCAGCTATAAAACAGCAATGCATTTTCTTGTGACAACCCAATCGATCTTCACTGCCTCTAAGCAGCGGGCCTTGCGC
>CAZSYU010000181.1:0-4045 GCA_964611345.1 uncultured Pseudomonadales bacterium | reverse complement strand
CTGGGGCCTTCTCGCTTGCAACTGTGAATCTCGGTGCTGGGGATACGGTTACCGTTAGCGCTGATACTGGAGGCGTTGATCTGCCTGTTGCGTTATCGCTGTGCGCAACCAATCCAGCAACCGGTGCCTGTTTGGCGAGTCCCGGCGAATCAGTACAAGTTGAAGTGGCTGCCGGGGCCATGCCGACGTTCAGTGTGTTTTCTAGTGCAACCGACACTATTGCCAACGATCCTGCGATCAATCGAGTTTTCATCAGCTTTCTTGATTCGAACGGCATTGTTCGCGGTGGCACCAGCGTCGGAATAGAGAATGAGCCCGATCTTGGAGGCAGCCTGACGGAAGGTGCGCTCGTTGCAATATTTAGCACACTGACAAATATCGACTTAACGGTTTCTGACACGATCGATACGATCACCCCATGCACAACAGGCCAAATAGTTTCAGTCGGCACTGCCGACACAAACGGTGATGTCAGCACTACCACTCAAGTCGTGACGTTTGACAACTGCGACGGTATCATTGGCCAAATTGAATCAGTAGCCACCGTCGAAACCACTGGTGATTCCATATCACTGAACCAGGTGCAGAACGGCAGCCTTTCTACCCCTGAGTGCACAGAAATAAGACTCAACGAAGTACGGTTTCAAGCCGTGTTTGATACCCAAAGCTCTCAGGAAGATTTGTTTGATAACTCGGCACTCAGTGTCTCTGGAGAGATTTCAGGTGTCTGTGAAGGTCAGAGCTTTAGCTGTGTGCTGGACGATACGTTTTTCAGCGATGAAGCCGTAGACGACAGCTTCTTGGTTTCGCCATAGGCTGCCTGGCGTTCTGGAGTAGTCATGAAGGTTATTTCATTAAGAGTTGGGTGATGATGGAATCTTCGTGCCGGCACGAGAGAGGTTCTGGGGGGCATAGCGTTCCGGGAGCGTATTTGATTGTTACTGGTTTGCTTGCGATGTTGCTGGCCCACCCATCCAGCGCAGAAGATGAACTACTTGTGGTTGCCAAGCGTTTCTTAGAGCCTCTGCCCAAATCGATGCCAGGCAGTGAAGGCGACACTAGTGAACAAATAAAGTTGGGTGCCGCACTCTATTTCGAAACCGCACTGTCTATAAACAACAGTCAATCATGTAACACTTGCCACACGCTGGATGGTGCTGGTGCAGGAGTAGATGGTTTATCGACCTCGCCCGGTGCAACGAAGGCAAAGGGTCGACGCAACAGCCCGACAACTTGGAACGCAGGTTTGCAGTTTGCTCAGTTTTGGGACGGCAGGGTTGCTACACTCGAAGAACAGGCCCGCAGTCCCATTCTAAACCCCCAGGAGATGGGCCTTGAGACAGAGGCGCAGGCGCTCCAGCGTTTGGCGGCCGCGGGTTACGAACAGCTTTTTCAAGCAGCCTATCCTGAGTAGTCGCAGCCTCTCACCTTCAACAATCTTCTAGGTGCGCTTGGTGCGTTTCAACGAACGCTGATCAGCGAAGATCGTTTTGACGACTACCTTCCTGGTGACCAAGAGGCTCTGAGCGCCCAAGAGTTGAGGGGATTGAAAACGTTTGTATGGACAGGATGCAACGCTTGCCATAACTGACCGCTACTGGGTGGCAATTCTATTATGAAATTGGGCATTGCAAAGCCTTATCCGAATCGAGAAGACAAGGGCAGGGCAGAGGTTACGGGCCGATCTGTCGATAGTTACTTCTTCAAAGTACCGCCGTTACGCAAGGTTGGAATGACCGGACCCTATTTTCATGACGGGGCCGTAGATACTCTGGAACAAACTGTTTTTGGCACCGTTCTCTCCCTGAGTCAGTCGACAGATCGCATTGGCTGCGTAGCAAACCTGTAGGGCGGTTCCATGCTTTTGCCAATTCGCCATACACAGATTTCACGAAAAAATTGAGCGTAGGTGCACATTATTCGCTGTAATGCCTAGTTAAACTTTGGCCATGAAACGATTGGCTATTCGCTGGGCAATCCTGGTCCCCTTTTTTGCACTCTTCTACTTCTCTGTGCCTAGAATATTCCAGCACCTCGAGATTGACGCAGGACAGCCGATCGAATCTGTTGGCCCGCTCGAAGCGCGAACTCCAATAAAGGCGCCAACACCGCCGCTTGATGTTCATAGCCTACCAATTTACGACGGTCAATGCCGCGCTGTGGAACACAAGGTTGCACCCAAACCCAAGTCTGAAATCTATAAGTGGGTAGATGCCAGTGGCCGCACCCATTTTGGCGATAGTCTCCAAGCTAAGGCTGCAAAACGGGTGGAAATTAAGGGCCTGCCAGCGGCAGAGTTTGGCTTGAAAGTGAATGAGGTGGGTTCAACCCTGCCGTTGGATTTTCGCAATCAGTTAGAAGTACGTGTTAAGAAGAGTTATTCAGTAATGCGCCAGCTACTACCGGAAGAGACTATGCGAGCCTCTAACGTCAACCTATGGGTGTTTGGGTCACAAGGTGGCTATGAACGCTTTAGGCAGCAACATGCGCCGGGATTGTCTGGAACAACATCAGGATTCCATAGTCCGCGGCGAAACATTGCGGCTGTGTGGCATCAAGACGACGAGCAACTAATGCGCACGTCTATTCATGAAGCCGCGCACGTCAACAACTGGTCCATGCTAGGCAGAACACCCAATTGGCTAAATGAGGGACTGGCCGAGTATATGGAGCGCATGCATGTTTACGGGCAGACCGCAGAGATTGAACCGAATAGGGGATGGCTGGGAACCTTAAAGAAAAGACCCCTTCGTTTGACTACAGTGCTGCGCTCAACGCGTGAAGACTGGCGCGGAGACCAGCGCAACACCCTCTATGCGCATAGTTGGGCTTTTGTCTTTTTCCTATTAAGTGAACGCAGTTCACGGGACCTGCTAAAAAGCTACCTAGCCGCTACAGCAATAAAGCCCTGTGTTGTGAGCGACTTTATTTCCTACGCCGATTCGAACTTTGCGGGCGGTTTTAGGCGGCTGAGCAGCGACTTCTCCAGTTGGCGAGCCGAAAAGGCCGTCGCGCACGTCTATTAGGTGTGATCTAGAATTCAGTCTGTTCCACCGACCGGTGCGATGTTCAAGTACCCTGCAGAGGTAAACGTACAGATTGGAGAGTCTTCCGCGTCAACTGGCGGGCAAACGCTCAAGATTGCGAGCATTGATATTCTGGATGCGGAGCAGCGCTCCAGACTGGTACCTCTTAGCCGCTAAGAAGCGACCCGGGCAACTACTGGAATCCCCCGGGGTTGGCGGTCACTACATCAGGCTGCTCCACAAGGCTAGCTAACAAATCCGCCACCGCAGGTTGGCGCAGACACTGCGGGTGTGGGTTCTTTACTAGCGTTTCTTTTGAGCCGTACTTTTACCCAATCGTACTACCAATCGCTCGGCCAGCGCTCACGTGCAAGGCTTTTTAGCTTTCGCTGCCAGCATGCTGCTTGGCACTGGCCAACCAGGAGCTATGGAATTGGTTGCGAGCGAAATGTGCTAGATGCCAAGGTCTAGCGAGTTATAACCCCGTAAACTTAGCCGTGCTGCGTCGTTCCACTCGAACGATTGGCCGGCATGCGGTGCGTATTCATAGGGTTTTTCATGGGGAAACCGTTGCTTGCGCGCCTCGATTGCTAGCCCCAATACCCGCGAGCGCGCCATCACCCGTTCCTCGGTGTAAATTATCTTTTCGCTGCCCACCGCATGAATGCCATTACCTCGCGAACCAATCACACGGTTGCGCGGGTGAAAGCCAAAGTTCACAGTGATGCGCCATTCGTCGCTCGTGTTGGGGAATGACCCGTGGACCACCTGACGATTGGTTATACCGACATCTCCGGGACCACAGAGCATAGGTACCGCAGTGGGCAAACGGTCTGATCCAGCGTCATCACACCAGGCCTTTATGTCAGCCAAAGCGTTATGAGAGCCCGGCACAATCCACAGGCCGTTTTGCGAATTGCTGCCGTACAGCTGGGCCATGAAGTTAAACCCGTGACTGCCTTTGTGAAAGTTTGGTGTGTTCCAGTGAGTAGTGCCGTCCTGATGCCATGACACGGCAC
>CAZSYU010000180.1:0-4242 GCA_964611345.1 uncultured Pseudomonadales bacterium | reverse complement strand
AGGTACACCGCGTGACACCGCCTGCGGATGGGCGTTTTACCCAGGGCTTCGAGGCCTGGGCCCGCGAGGAGCGCTATGCCCATTGGCGGGAATTGCTCGGCGCGGGTGAAGTGTTGCTGTGCGCCCATCATGCTGATGATCAGGCCGAGACCGTGGCGTTACGGTTGCTGCAAGGCCGGCTGCCGTTGCCGATCCCCAACAAGCGCCCGCTAGGCCGGGGTGTCTTGCTGCGGCCGTTGCTGGGCTTGCGGGGGGAGCTGCTCAGAGCGTCGTTGACGATGGCGGGTGAGCGCTGGCTTGAAGACCCGTCAAACAAAGATGTCCGGATGTTGCGCAATCGCGTGCGCGCGCTGCTCCCTGAGCTTGCGCAGCCAATGGCCTGGCAGCGGTCGCTGCTGCGGTGTGGGCAGTTGCACGCGCGCCGGCAACAAGCGTTGTCGCGTCTTTTTGGGGTCCATGCCTTTGGCGCCGGTGACGCTGGTTTAGCGGCATTGAAATTTGAAGGGGAACCGCAGGGGGAACTCTGGGGGGAAGTTTGCCGGTTGCCGCTGTCCGCTATTCCCGGACCGGTCGCCCTGCAGGGCATTTTGGCCTGCTTTGGCGGCAGCCCGGGCACTACTCGTCAGGCGCGCGCCGCACTGGTAAGGCTGCAGGATCAGGCCGCTCGCGTTGCGGTGGGTAGCTTTGAGTTGCACACCGAGCCTGGCACCGGGGTGGTGGTGATCTGGCGCGAGCCGGTGTTTTTACCCCAGGTATTGGCAGCTGGACCACCGGTTCAGGCAGCCACGGCGTCGCTTGCGCTGCCGCACGGCAACCTGAGTGTCCAGTTTGCTCAAGAGATCGACCTATCGCGAGTCGCGGTGCGGCCGCACGCGCCTGCAGACAAGATTCTGGCCCGTGGCCGCTGGCGCAAGGTGAACGAACTACTGCGCGCGGCCGGGATTCCTCGTTGGGCCCGCGCCAGCTACCCCTGCGTGGTTCTGGGTGATGTGGTGTTAGCAGTTCCGGCGTGCCACGCACCCGGAGTCACAGGTGGAGCGGACGAATGGCTGCGTGACGGCGGGGCGCAGAACACGCCGGTGAGCGCCCGCTGGGAGGTGGCCCCAAGTGGCTCGACCGCAAAAGCCGCCGGCTCAACAGCCCCACTGAGTTAGCCCAGCTGGACCAAACATGCGCCTTATTTGCCCGGTTCTGATTGAGCCTGTCGGGCCGTTTTGCTATCGTGCGCTCCCATCTTGGTTGATCCGTGCCAGCCCCACTGGCCGCGCGCGCAGCAAGCAAGCTCGCAGTATTTCTCGAACCAGGGTGGCAATTCCTTTCTCTATGACGCGATATATATTCGTAACCGGCGGCGTAGTTTCTTCATTGGGGAAGGGGGTCTTAACCTCCTCGCTTGCCGCCCTGCTGAACGCGCGTGACCTGAAGGTGAACATCCTCAAGATGGACCCTTACATCAACGTTGACCCCGGCACGATGAGCCCGTTTCAGCACGGTGAGGTGTTTGTCACCGTCGATGGCGCAGAGACCGACCTGGATCTGGGCAACTACGAGCGATTTTCTGGCAACACCATGAGCCGTGACAATAACTTCACCACGGGCGCGGTGTACGCGGAAGTTATTCGCAAGGAACGCCGTGGTGATTACCTCGGCGGGACCGTTCAGGTCATTCCGCACGTCACTGATGAGATTAAGCGGCGGATTTTGGCTGTTGGCGATGGCTGGGATGTTGTTATCGTCGAAATTGGCGGCACGGTTGGTGATATTGAGAGTCAGCCGTTCCTCGAGACTATTCGACAGATTCGACTCGATCTGGGACAAGACCGCACGTTGTTTATTCACCTGACCCTGGTGCCCTACATCGCCTCTGCTGGCGAGATTAAAACCAAGCCAACCCAGCACTCGGTGAAAGAGTTGCGCTCTATTGGCTTGCAGCCGGATATTTTGGTGTGTCGCAGTGAGGTTCCCATACCAGCCTCTGAGCGACGCAAGATTGCACTCTTTACGTCAGTGGAAGAGCGGGCTGTCGTGCCGTTACTGGACGCCCAAACGATTTACCAGATTCCGGGTGTGCTTAACTCTCAGGGTGTAGGCGACTTTGTGGTTGAAAAGCTCAAGCTCGATGCGCAAGAGGCCAACTTGTCTGAGTGGGAGGCCGTGGTTGATGCGCAGCTTAATCCCGATCGCGAAGTGCGCATTGCTATCGTCGGCAAGTATCTGGATTTACTGGATGCCTATAAGTCCTTGGTAGAAGCCATCATTCACGCGGGCATTCACACCCGGACTAAAGTGCGCATCGACTACGTAGACGCGCAGACCTTGATGAATGAAGGCACGGCGCGGCTGGACGATGTTAGCGCAATTCTTGTGCCCGGTGGCTTTGGCGAGCGTGGCTTCGAAGGCAAGATCAAGGCGGTACAGTTTGCCCGCGAAACCAAGCGTCCCTACCTCGGTATTTGCTACGGGTTGCATGCAGCGCTGGTTGAGTTCGCGCGCAATGTCGGTGGCATTACGGACGCAAATTCAACCGAGGTCGACGCTACCACGCAAAACCCGGTGATCGGACTGGTGACCGAGTGGACCGATCGTGAGGGGCAAGTGGAAACCAGGACCAGCGATGACGACTACGGCGGCACCATGCGGCTGGGTGCCCAAACCTGCTTGCTGGAAGCCTCGTCACTGGCTTCGAAACTGTATGCCAGCGATTCGGTGGATGAGCGGCATCGCCATCGCTATGAGGTGAATAACGATTACATACCGCGGCTTGAGCAATTAGGTCTGAAAGTGGCCGGGCGCTCGGTGGATGGCACTCTGGTGGAGATGATCGAAATCGAAGATCATCCCTGGTTCGT
Organism: uncultured Pseudomonadales bacterium; assembly: GCA_964611345.1. Taxonomy (GTDB): domain Bacteria; phylum Pseudomonadota; class Gammaproteobacteria; order Pseudomonadales; family Azotimanducaceae; genus JALZVT01. The sequence continues at coordinate 1,393 of CAZSYU010000180.1, read as the reverse complement.
GGCCTGTCAGTTCCACCCAGAGTTTACCTCGTCGCCGCTGACCAGCCATCCGTTGTTCAAGGGATTTATCCAAGCGGCCATACTTCATTCAGAGGCGCAACCGGAGCACGCATGAGCTCCCGCAGTGATCGCCACAAACAGCGAATAACTTGAGAGAAAGTAGATGAGCAGTAGCAGCATAGTGTCGATTGTGGGACGAGAGGTTCTTGATTCCCGCGGCAACCCCACGGTAGAAGCCCAGGTGACCACGCAAGCGGGTAACAGTGCCTGGGCCTGCGCACCATCTGGCGCTTCGACCGGTTCCCGGGAAGCACTTGAACTGCGCGATGGCGATAAAAGCCGGTACCTGGGCAAGGGGGTTGTGAAAGCTGTTGGCCACGTGAATGGCGAAATCGCCGCGGCGCTCAAAGGCAGCGATGCCAGCGATCAGCGCGCGCTGGATGACGCTATGCTGGCGCTCGATGGCACCGAAAACAAATCAAAGCTTGGGGCCAATGCAATACTTGCAGTATCTCTGGCCGCAGCGAAAGCGGCGGCTATGACCCAGGGCAAACCACTCTATGCGCACATGAACGCCCTATTTGGTGGCGTTGCCATGCGCATGCCGGTGCCGATGATGAACATCATCAACGGCGGCGAGCACGCCGACAACAACGTGGATATTCAGGAGTTTATGGTACAGCCAGTAGGTGCAACCTCGTTCGCCGAAGGGTTGCGCTGTGGTGCAGAAATTTTTCACGCGCTGCGCAGCGTGCTGCAAGCACAAGGGCTTAACACTGCAGTGGGCGACGAAGGTGGTTTTGCTCCAGACCTTGCCTCAAATGCGGCCGCACTCGGCGCGATCAGTGAAGCGGTGGCCAACGCCGGCTATACACTGGGTGACGACGTCACGCTCGCGCTTGACTGTGCAGCCACCGAATTCTACAAGGATGGCAAGTACGTCTTGGGCGGTGATAACGCAAGCTTTAGTAGCGCGCAGTTCACCGACTACCTCGCCAAACTGGCGGCCGAATACCCGATTATTTCGATTGAAGACGGCATGGACGAAAGTGATTGGGAAGGTTGGGCAACGCTTACCCGCGCTATTGGCGACAAGGTGCAATTGGTCGGGGATGACCTGTTTGTCACCAATACCAAAATTCTTGAGCGGGGTATTCGCGAAGGTATCGGCAACTCAATTTTGATCAAGCTCAACCAGATTGGATCGCTGTCAGAAACCTTCGATGCCATCCGCATGGCCCAGGATGCCGGCTTCACCACCGTGATTTCACATCGCTCCGGGGAAACGGAGGATACGTCCATCGCCGATTTGGCGGTCGCAACGGGTGCCGGTCAGATCAAAACCGGATCGCTGTCGCGCTCTGATCGCGTCGCCAAATACAATCAGTTACTG
>CAZSYU010000179.1:0-4252 GCA_964611345.1 uncultured Pseudomonadales bacterium | reverse complement strand
ATTCCTGGCCAATCTTCGCCTTTGGACCAAAGCGCAGTTTGCCCAAGAGTTCGCCTAAATCTGGACTTGATCAAATCTTGCAGGTCTGCGAGATTCTGAGGTTGGGGACAATCCGACCCAAACCGCACTATCACCGAAGTGATTCAATATATTTTCTCGCCTTCTTGGGAGAAGTAAGTTGTAGAAATTCGATGTGAGAAAAACTTGTGTTTGACATAGCCTTTAGATATTTGGCGCGGTTTCTGGAATATCCCCTAATCATCCATAGTACGATTGAATCCTTGCTAAACATTTTTCTGAAGGTTTCGCGGTTTCCAGTGTTAGGCCAGAGCTCTCTTTTTGTATATGACCTGCTAATTGCTCGCGTGAGGGACTGATACAATGTCCTTGAAAAGCTGTAATCGAGCCAAACGACCATATCTACGTCGTTCCATTTGATCGGTATAGTTCGCGTGTAATTACCATCTAACACCCACGATTTATCGCTTAATGCGGCCTCTAGTTTGGGGAAAAATTCAGCATCAGTCGGCTCTCGCCAATCAGCACCCCAAAACACTTCGTCCATCTCGATAAAAGGTATATCGAGTTTCTTTGCGAGCTGTCTACCAAACGTAGTTTTACCACTAGCCGATGTTCCAACAACATTTATCTTCAAAACTTCATCTCATATCATCAGACTATAAATGACGGCTATTCATCGATTTACGGCGTGGGCGCAAAGCGCAGTCATCCCAGCAACTCCCTTAGACTAAGTTTTGGTCAAATCTTGTAGGTCTGCAAGATTTTGAGGAAGGCGAAAACCCGACCAAAAGTGACCTTTCAGCCTTAGCTCACTGTTTGGAAGGGGCGTTACAATTGAGACCGGGTTAATCAATTGAGCACCAACGTGATCAACAACGACGACAATCCAGTGCAATGGGCATTGCTGGTAAACGAGCTCGACGAGGCTCGTGAGCACTTAGATTCGCTAACGCGGACGATGGTTGCGAAGGGAACAATCGACGAATCCGACTATGCGGTACAAGTGGGGCATATCTATGCCCATTTGAATCGAGCCTGGGCCAGCAGGCGCAGAACAACCGAGCTGCCCTTCGACGAATGGGAGGAGGCCAGCCAGTTTCCAACAGACCTCTCCCCCGTCGGATAGTAATCGACAGCCAAAATTGGCGCCGAGGCTTAGGCGACAATCCGACCAATAGTTCCCATTGCTGGTATCTACTTCTAAACGTCACCGATTTTGGGCGAAGAAGGCCAAAGGAATTTAGCTATCGCAGCCTAATATATGCTCAAGGCTCTCAGGTGAAATCGGGACGCTCCACATAGTTTGCACAGACAGTTCACCCCCATGCTATCCGTACGTAAAGGCAAACAGAATATTTACACAGGCGAGCGTTTTGCTAAGCTAATCCTCGCCCGGCGCAAACTCCCGCTCATTCAAGCCTTAGGACGCAATAGGTAGACAGTCTATGGATTGGACACAAGTTTTAGCCATCTTCGCCTTAGTGCTTCTTGTTCTCTGCCTAAAGTTTGTAGTTGCCAGGTCTCGCCGATCGATCAAAAAGACAACACGCCCAGAATACCGACGCAGGGGGCCCTTGCTTTCTCCCGCAGAGCGATCTTTTTACGGCGTCCTTAAGCAAGCGAGCAAGGACTCGTTTGATATTCACGCAAAGGTGAGGATTGCAGATATTCTTGCCCCGATCAAAGGCACCTCCAAATCTGTTTGGCAGCAATCGTTCAATCGAATCTCCTCAAAACACTTTGACTTCGCGGTCTGCAAACCGGAAACGCTGGAAGTTCTCGCTGTGATAGAGCTCAATGATTCTAGCCATAAGGTCAGGAGTCGCGTCGCTAGAGATGAATTCGTCTCTTCTGCGTGCGAATCAGCCAATCTGCGGCTGATCATGATCCCTGCAAGATCAAGCTATCTTGTGGCAGAGATAAGACGGCTAATTCTAGATGAAACACAAGCTGTGGAGACCAACGGCTAGTGAGCTTAGGAGTTTCACTCATTCTGGACTTGGTCAAATCATTCAGATATTCAACATATCGAGTTAACGCTAGATCCCTACTTGCAATGGCTATTGGAGTTTCAGCGATCTGAGGCACTATTCTCTGGGGATACCAGCACCTTAAGCTGCTTTTCAGATTGTTCTCTCTGCTGAATCATCGGTAACCTCTATCTACCAAAAACGAGCTTTACCCAATGAGTACGTTGAGTTCTATGTCCAAAAGCAACATCACTCGCTTACTAATAGGTTTTCACTTTGTGGTTTTCGCGGCAGTCTTTCTCCGCATAGACACCTTCCCATTGACTTGGGTGCCGATGTATAGCCAATTCCACGGCGTCAATGATCTGACGGTCCCGGTTGGAAACTTGCCACGCAGGAATCGCGGGCTTGAAGTGACTTTGGCGAACGGTGCCTCTGATTACGTAGGCGCGAAGCAGCTAAATATTCCCGTGGCAGCTTTTCGACGCATCTACTACGAGCGGGCGTTTGGGAAAGGCCCTCCTAAGCACTTACGTGAACGTGCAGGTCTCAATTCTCTCAGCGAATGGGTGTTTAATTCCTTCTACGAAGACCCCGCGATCAGTATTGATTGGCAGCGACGACTTATAGTTATGCTCAATCTGTCGCTGAGGCGCGAAGTCGATGATCCAAACTACATCGTTCGTGCCGTAGCAGTCTCAGATTTCGCGACGTTCGGGCGTGAGCAGCGACGAAAGGGTGATGTGTCAAATCTGAACCTAACTACTCGAAAGGCCGTGATTGATTTGCCGGTGTCAGGATTTTGAGTTCATTAGCTAAGGGTTGGGATTGGTACTTTTACGAAGGCTACTCTGGGTTGAGCCTTGCTGCGCTGCGGGCCCTATTTGGGGCCGGTATGCTTCTGTATCACTTGACGCAATTTGCTCAACTTCTAATCCTTGATCCCTTCGGCGTGGGTGCCTATTTCATTGAACCCATTTGGTATTTCGAACTTCTGGGGATTACTACTCACGTACCCTGGCTTACAATACCGGTTTTCCTTCTGCTAATGCTCTCGACTGGTAGCTTTATGATTGGCTATAGAACTAAGTCGTCGATAGTCATTCTAGTATTATGCATCTTCTATCTAAAAGGTGTGCGCGACAGTTTTGCTGGAGACGTGCACCACCGTTATGTTGTCTTGGTCAGTATCCTCTTCCTGTTCTATTTCTCTAAGTGCAGTCACCAGTTCTCCTTGGACGCTCGGCGTATAAGGAACAACTTCGTGGAAGAATGGGAGGCCAGTTGGCCTATTCGTGCGGCTCAAACATATATTGTCATGTTCTACTTTTGGGCTTTAGTTGCAAAGCTCAGGGTGAGTGGGTGGACCTGGTTCGATACGGCAGGCCAAATACAAGCGAAGTTGCTAGAACGTTCACTGCGCTCTGGCTTCGATGCTGAAGGAGAGCTTGTGAAGCGAGCGCATTCCTTCGAGTTGGCTGAAATGGTGTGGATTGTGTGGGTGTTTGGCCTACTAGTGGCGGTGTTCGAACTGCTGGCTCCCGTTGTTCTTTTTCTTCGCAACAAACCGGTTACCGTTGCCTTTCTAACCGGTGCATTTTGCTTCCACCTATCGAATGCCGTTTTGTTGAACGTTCAGTTCTACATATATCCCTTCGTATTCTTCACGTTTTTCAATATGGCCTTTTTTGCCAAGTGGTATGAGGGAAAATATGGCGATAGCCAACAGCATGCATAGTATTCAACTGGTTCAACTTTGATCAAACCAACGATTCAGATTGTCTACGATGGGGAATGCCCGTTTTGCTCGGCATACGTAAAAATGCAACAGCTCAGATCAGACTATAACGTAGAGTTAATCAATGCTCGACAAGGGCATCCGATAGTGGCCGAAATTGCTCAACTGGGCCTAGACCTTGATGAAGGCATGATAGTTAAGAATGACGGCGAGCTTATCCACGGGGCCGATGCAATGCACTTTCTAGCGTTGCTAAGTACGAACGTTGGGGTAATTAGGCGGCTATCGAACTGGGTATTTGCAAGTCCTAGCAGATCACGGATTCTTTATCCAGGCTTGCGTGCTGGGCGAAATCTGGTTTTGCGCCTACTCGGCCGCCAAAAGCTGACGCCGCCTAAATAATGGGGAATGGAAATAGGCTGCCAGAGTAAATGCGTGATCTTGAGTTCAGGTGTATGGAAAGCTGATTTCCGACCAAAAGCCGCCGTTCAGAACCTAATACAAAATCAGCTCGGTGCATCGA
>CAZSYU010000178.1:0-4345 GCA_964611345.1 uncultured Pseudomonadales bacterium | reverse complement strand
CTCAAACATCATCCGCGATGGGAGAACCAGTGGAGAACGGTGACGGTCTATTTATCAACTTGGGACATTGGCAATCGAATTTCTGCCGCTGACGTACAGATGGCACACGAATTAGAAAAACTCTACAAGAGGCAGCGGCTCTAGGCTGTACGGAGAGATCGCCTAGCTATTACTCTCTCTGAGAATCCGAATTAGCCGAGGTTTTATTTGCGTGACGAGTTCCTTGAGACCTTTTTCGGAATTGTCATAACGAATTATCGACAAGTGTCGCCAATCAAAAGGTAGATCCTCAGCGGCCTGAGTTGTTAGCACAAGCAGCGGTTTCTTAATGGCGCGAGCATGCGCTGCTTCGGTCAACACGTTTGGGTTTGGGTCATATCTATTTCCGTCTGGAGTAAATACAGCTATAGCGATTTTCGAAGATGCAAGATCTTTTTCTATCTGGTCCCAAATTCCCAAGCTGCTTGGCTGTCAGTGAGCGCTTAAAACGGGCCATGTAGTTGCGGGTTAAAAGGGGCCACGGAAGGAGCGGTTTGTTGGATTTTTCCAAGCACGATAGTGCTGGAGGAATTCAGCATGTCAAACCGACTTTCGATGGCGAAAATCAACTCAATAGAAACCCTGCACGCTTCTGGCCATTCCAATCGTGAGATTGCCAGATTGCTGGACATTAACCGTAAGACCGTCAATCGGTACGTTCGCAAGCTCAAGGAGCAATTGGCTCAAAAGGGGCCGAACCCGCAACCGGAAATGGGCCAGTTGGTGGCGAGTCTTCAGGATCAGCCAAAATCTCAAAGCGGCCCCACAAGCCAGTGTGATCCGTACCGGGAAACGATCCTGGAGAAAGTGGATCAGGGCCTGACTGCCAAGCGGATCCATCAAGATCTGAAATCCGATCATGGCTTTGCAGGCAGTTACCACAGCGTTCGCCGGTTCATTTTACGACTCGGAAAGAAGACGCCGTTGCCGTTTCGGCGAATGGAAGTTGATCCGGGTGAGGAAGCTCAAATTGACTTTGGAACCGGCGCACCAGTCATCACCGCTCAAGGAAGAAAACGTCGCCCGTGGATGTTGAGAGTGATCTTGAGTCATTCCCGCAAAGGATACAGCGAAGTGGTCTGGCGCCAAACCACCGACAACTTCATCGCTGCGATCGAGAACGCGTTTCATTATTTTGGCGGAGTCCCCAAGCGGTTGGTGATTGACAATCTGAAAGCTGCCGTCAATCGAGCCGACTGGTACGATCCGGAAATCCATCCCAAGCTTCAATCGTTTGCACAGCATTACAGCACCGCGTTCGTTCCGACCAAAGCGTACACGCCCGAGCACAAAGGCAAAGTCGAAAGTGGTGTGAAGTATGCCAAGAACAATGCGTTGGCGGGTCACACCTTCGAAAGTCTTGAGGCTCAAAATGAGCATCTATTGAAATGGGAGGCCGAAGTGGCCGACTTCGGATTCATGGTACGACCAAGAAACAAGTCAAGCAACAATTCGAAAAGGCCGAACGACCTGCCTTGATTCCGTTGCCACGCGATCGCTTCGCCAACTTTAAAGAGGCCAGACGCACCGTCAGCCGCGATGGTCATCTGGAAGTCGACAAGGCTTTTTACTCCGCGCCACCAGAGTACATTGGCCGCCGCGTGTGGGTTCGCTGGGACTCTCGGTTGGTTCGCGTCTTCAACGATCAGTGGAAACAGCTTGCCATTCACAGCAAAGTCGAACCGGGCCGGTTTCGAACTTCTGCCTCCCACATTCCCCCTGAAAAAGTGAGTGCTGTTGAACGGGGAACCGACGCTTTAATGCGCCAAATTGCGACCATTGGGCCGCATACCAAGGCTTGGGGCGAGTTGGTCATCGCCACTCGCGGCGTGCAAGGCGTCCGTGTGCTGGTGGGGCTCAAGGCACTGGCTGGCAAACACACTTACTCGGCACTGGAAGAGGCCTGCGAAACGGCCATCAGTTACGGAGCCTGCCGCCTCAAAAGCATTCGCAATCTACTCAAACGAAAACCTACAGACAAACAACAGCAGCTCGAATTCATCAAAGAGCATCCCATCATTCGCCCTTTAACCGATTACTCGATCGAATCTTTAAACGCCTTTCGAAAGGATAGAAGCCATGAACGCAACTCTTCGTGAACAATTGAAACAGCTTCGGCTCAGCGGACTTGTCAGTTCACTGGAAGTCCGGCTACAAGAAGCCAAAAGTTCCAAGCTCGACCACGCCGAGTTCCTGGAGCTGATTCTGACTGACGAACTGGTTGTTCGCAATGATCGAAAGATCGCCAGACGCACTAAAGCCGCCGCCTTCCGAGACCAAAAGAAACTCGACGATTTCGACTTCGAGTTCAATACGTCAGTTCGGCGCAAACAGGTCTTCGACATGGCCGCCGGTGACTTCGTGCGAAAACACCACGATGCGATCTTCATCGGCCCTCCCGGTGTTGGCAAAAGTCACCTCGTCCAAAGCATCGGCAGGCAGCTGATTCGCGATGGCTTTACTGTTTACTATCGCAGCATCTTTGACTGTGTCCGTGACTTCCTGCACGACGAAGCGTTCGAAGGACACGACCGAATCCTCAACCGCTACCTCAAACCCGACCTGTTGATCCTTGACGACATGGGTATGAAGCAGCTTCCCAAAAAGAGCGGTGAGTTCCTGTTCGAAATTATCATGCGACGTCACGAACTACGCAGCACCATGATGACCAGCAATCGTCCCTTGGAAGATTGGGGCAAACTGATTGGCGACGTTCCGGCCGCCACAGCGATCCTTGATCGATTCTTGCAAGACGCCGAATTGATCCAAATCACAGGCCGAAGCTACAGACTCCGGGGCCGATCCGCCGATACCAAATGCGACACGTCAAAACGGGCCAAACCTGCAACTAAGAATTCCAAAACGGGCCAAACCCGCAAACAAGCTGAGACAAAAACAGCGAAAAACCAAGCAAAATAGAAACTAACACCAAACCAAGTGGCCCACTTTAACCTGCAAACGGCTGGCCCCTTTTAACCCGCGAACTGACACTTGGCATTCGATCAACGCGTCTGGCTGCGAGTTTGGCTTTTCCGCAGGATTCGAAAATAGCTTCGAATAATGAATCAAATTCGGGAGCGAATGGCATAGCGACAAAAACAGATCCGGCAGTCGCGCCATATGGCCTTCGTCCGCCATAGCGATAGTTTTCAAGGTCATCCATCAAGAGTTGCGCTGAACTGTAACGTTCGTCTGGATTTTGGTTTGTTAGCGATTCAATAATTTTTACGAGTCCACTATCGAGATCTTCTCTTTGCGGTGCTATCGGAGGAGTGTGGTTTGACACCGCAAATTCCATCATGCTCTTTGCCGTAGAGGGATATTCATCAAGCCAAATTGAGTCCTGAACATCGCCGTCAGCCATTGACCGCGAAGCTTTGCCTGCTAGACAAAACCAAATGGTAAGGCCGAGCGAAAAAAGATCCGACCGATGATCAACGATCAATTCCGTATCACGTTTCAGAAATTTATCGGCCTGTTCCGGAGACATGAACTGGGGCGTACCTCCTCCGATATCATGCCCGTCAAGCTCAGGATGCCACAGCCTTCTCGCAGGTCCAGTCTTCATGATGGAGGCAAGGCCATAGTCAATCAGGCAGTAGGTGCCATCTTTTCGAATGTGAATGTTGGCGGGCTTAATATCCCGATGGACTATCCCCAAGCGTTCCTGTCTGCACAACACTTCCGCCATTTGCTCCAAAAGATCCAGAGCTTGGTTCCTTGTCATTGGGCCATTGCGAATGACGAAGTCATAAAGGTTTGATTCATCTAGGATTTCTGAAACCAGATAAGGCCGCCCTTCGAACTCAGATGCATCAATGATTTTGAGCGAAAAAGGACCTCGGACAGCGGCTAACGTTTGAGCTTCGCGAATAAAACGAAGCTTGAACCTTTCGTGATTACTGCTCTGCTGTTGCGGTGCATTCTTAAGAACCTTAATCGCAACCCGATCCTTCATGTAAATATGCTCAGCTTCGAAAACGATCCTGTTACTACCCATTCCAAGCGATTTTCCAAGTTTGTAATGGTAGATCCGGTCTCCTGTTTTAAGTTCTGGTAAATGCTCGGGAAGGGCTTCAACCGCTTGATAAAACGTGCCAAGCATATCTCCCGCCAGTGACATAATGACTGAAGATTGGCCGTCGGGCTCAGCAGTTTGCGATTCCCTCTCTCTTTTGTCAGCGTATACGGTTCCATCGTCTGAGATTGAACCTAGTACTACAGTCGCACTTTCGCAGAATTGCTGGATTGTGTATATGTCATTCAAAAGGAGATTTGAATGGCAAGGACGCCTACAACCTGTGAA
>CAZSYU010000177.1:0-4418 GCA_964611345.1 uncultured Pseudomonadales bacterium | reverse complement strand
TGCATACTAAGCGCATGGCAAACACCACACTGTCTCTTGCTGGCACGCCCGCTGCCACGCCACTGGGCTACGTTAGCTGGGCCGCCGCACAGGGTGCGCGTGACCCTTATTACATCCTTGTTGTCATCTACATTTTCTTTCCCTACTTCTCCAATGTGGTGGTCGGCGATCCGGTACGGGGCCAAGCGCTACTGGGTTACACCAGCGCTGTCACCGGTGTCATTCTCGCGCTGGTCGCGCCCGTGCTTGGCGCCGTCGCCGACAAGCGTGGTAGCCGCAAACCCTGGGTGGGTGGCACCGTCGGTTTAATGCTGATTGGCATACTGCTTTTGTGGTTTGCCTTGCCTAACGGCGGCGGCATTGGCATCTACCCCACCCTGTTTTTACTGATTGCAATTGGCATTGGGTTTGCAATCTCTGAGGTGTTTCACAACGCCATGCTGGCAACCACTGCCCCAACCAACAAGGTGGGCATGATTTCGGGCCTCGCCTATGCGCTGGGCAACGTCGGTGGCCTGTTGCTCATGGTGTTTGTGCTCTATGCCTTCTCGTTACCCGGTGATAGCGCATGGAGCTTCGTGCCTAAAGAGCCATTGTTTGGCCTCGACAAAACTACCCACGAACACGATCGCATCGTTGCACCACTATCCGCAGCATGGATGCTGGTGTTTACGCTACCGCTGTTGTTGTTTACGCCAGACAGCAAGGCTGGCAGCGGCACACTCACGCAGGCCATCGGCGACGGCATAGATGAACTCCAAGACACGCTGCGCGAGCTGCGCAAATACGCCAACGTGGCCATGTATTTGTTCGCCCGCATGTTCTACTTTGACGGCATGGTGGGCGTGATGACCTTCGGCGGTGTGTACGCCTCCGGCACCTTCGGCTGGGACACTACGGCCCTGTTGATTTTTGGTCTATGTACCAGCTTTGCCGCCATGCTTGGCGCCTATCTCGGCGGTCTCATTGACGACAGGCTCGGGTCAAAACTGGCTCTGCAGGCGTCTATCGCTGTCAGTGCACTGTTGCTTGTGAACGCAGTGTCCATCCAGCCTGACTCTATGTTCTATGTGCTCGACAACATCTCCCAGGAGCCTATCTGGTCCTACCCCTATTTTCGTACCCTCCCGGAGGTGGTGTACCTTGGCAACAATATGCTGTTCGCAATGTTTTTTGTCACTGGCCTGTCGTCCTCCCGAACCCTGCTTGTGAAGCTTGCACCCGCTGAGAAGATCACCCAGTTTTTTGGCCTCTATGCACTGTCAGGCACGGTTACCGCCTTTCTTGCGCCCTTGATGGTGGGCACTTTTACTGACTGGTTTAACAGCCAGCGTGCGGGTTTTGCGTCACTGATTATTTTGATGGCGATTGGGCTTGCCTTGCTTATGCGGGTACGCGACTCTGACGCAGTAACTCCACGGGATACCACATGAGCCAACCAAACCATCCAGCAGAATCAATCGCACAAGCTCAGGGATGGTGGCGCACGCGTTATACGATGATCTCCCTGGCGACACTCGCCGTGTTTATTTGCTACATCGATCGCGTCAATATCTCGGTGGCGATCATTCCCATGGCGGAGGAATTGGGCTGGGATAAAACCACCCAGGGCTGGGTGATGTCCTCGTTCTTTATCGGCTATCTGATCACCATGATTTTTGGTGGCTGGCTCGCTGATCGTTTCGGCGGCAAGAAAGTCCTCACTGCAGGCGTGCTGCTGTGGTCGCTGTTCACCATGGTCACGCCACCCGCCGCGAGCTTTGGTCTGTTTGTGCTGCTTGTTGTACGTGTCGCCATGGGCATGGGCGAAGCGGTTACCTTCCCGTCGATCTACAGTCTGGTTGGCCGCTGGATGCCCGCCGACGAACGTTCACGCTCTATCGGTTTGATTAACAGCGGCATACCCATGGGCACCATGTTTGCATTACTCATCACCCCAATCATCGTGCAACAGTTGGGCTGGGAGTGGGCGTTTTACCTGTTTGGCATCGCCGGATTCTTATGGTTCCTGGCCTGGCAACCACTGGTGGCGTCGGGTCCAGAAGAACATCCAACTCTAAGTCAGGCCGAACGCGATGAGATAGCCACCGGCTTACCCGACGAAGACCCAAACGCGCCACCCGCCCCAACGATTGTAGAGCTACTCAAACAGCGTCCGGTGTGGGCGATCATCGTGGCGCATTTTTGCAACAACTGGTCGTTGTATGTGCTGTTGTCCTGGCTGCCTACCTTTGTCAGCGAAGGACTGGGCGTGCCCTATGCCTCGGTGGGCCTGGTATCCATGCTGCCGCACCTAAGCTCACTCATCGCGCTTAATGTCGCAGGTTATCTAGCCGACCGCATGATTCGCGGCGGCATGGACATCACCCGGGTGCGCAAAACCATGCAAACCATCGGCTTTTTGGGTATCGCCTCAGCACTGGCCGTTGTGGGTGAAGTGACCAATGTGTGGCTCGCGATCGGCATTATGTGTGTTGGTAACGCCATTGGCGCCTGTGTTACCGGCGGGTTTGCCTCCAACCACATGGATCTCGCACCGCGTCACGCCGGCAAACTGATGGGTCTCACCAATACCGCAGGCACCATACCCGGCATTATCGGCGTGACGGTGACTGGCATGATCTTGCAAGCCACCAACAACGATTGGGCTTTGGTGTTTCAGGTAGGTGCCGGTGTCACGCTGTTCGGTATGATTTTTTATCTGTTGTTTGCCAGCGGCGAAAAAATCTACGACTAAAATCGCCGACAGATCGTAACGCTCACAGGACCCCGCTATCCCTAACCATCAATCCAGCAACAAAAAAGTCTTGTTCGTTAAGCGTCCTGCTGGCGCGGTCACAACAGACTGTTTCGAAATGGCAGAAAGTAGCCTACCCGAGGTGCCAGCCGACGGACTCGTCACTCGCAACCTGTTCTTGTCCTGTGATCCTTACATGCGCGGCCGCATGGGCACGGCAAAAAGCTACGCCGGTGGTTTCGCGCTGAATCAGCCTATTCCCGCCCGCGTGGTGGCCCAGGTGTATCAAAGCAATAACGCACAGTTTCAACCCGGCGACTTTGTCTGGGGCTTTCTTAAATGGGAGAACTTCACCGCCGTTGCTGATTGCGCCCAGCTACGCAAGATCGACCCAGCTCTTGGCCCACTCTCTAACGCAATTTCGGTACTCGGCATGCCAGGTCTCACCGCTGAAGTTGGCATGTTGGAGTTAGGTATGCCCAAACCCGGTGATACGGTGTTTGTCTCTGCGGCCAGTGGCGCAGTGGGTTCAGTGGCTGGTCAACTGGCCAAGCTCGCAGGTGCGCGCGTGGTTGGCAGCGCAGGTAGCGATGCAAAGGTGGCGCATCTGCTAAGGAGTCTTGGGTTCGACGCCGCGTTTAACTATAAAAAGACCGATATCAATACCGCACTCGATGCAACCTGCCCAGACGGTATTGACGTGTATTTTGACAACGTTGGCGGCGCAACACTCGACGCCACTCTTGCGCGCATAAATCCCTTTGCACGCATTGTGGTGTGCGGGCAGATCTCTGGCTACGACGGTGCCAATGCTGCGGTTTCGCGCCTGGGTGCCATGGTTGCCGCAAGAGCCACAATGAGCGGCTTTATTATCTACGATCACATGCACAAGTTTGACGCTTTCTTGCCGCGCATGGCGCATCGTCTGGCAGCGGGCGATGTGGTGTATTTTGAGGACATCGTGGACGGCATTGAAGCCACGCCGCAGGCCTTCATCGGCATGATGGCGGGCGATAACATTGGTAAACGGCTGGTGAAAATCGCCGAGCCAGACCAGGCATCTGCAATCTCTGGAGTTCAGATATGAGCAACAACAGAAACACCGGACCTTTTAATCTGGCGCAATCGCCGATTCATCTCGGTGGTGTAACCAGCGCCGTGCAACATGACTTCGGTTTTGATGGCCCTGCTTTCGGCGCTTATGTTGCTGCCCATTGCACCCAGGACGATGGCAGTCGCCTGGTGATGATCGAAGAAAGCCCAACCGACTGGGACAGTTGGGAGTGTCACGAAAGCGCCGACGAACTGGTTATTGTGCTGGCTGGCACTGGTACCTTCATTACGCAATTCCCCAACGGCGAAATGCAGACACCGTTTAAGACTGGTGACACCTTTATTAACCCTAAAGGAATCTGGCACACCGCCAATGTAGAAAGTCCGCTGCGCGCGATCTATCTCACCCCGTGTCTGGGAACACAGCACAAACCACGCTAACGGCGCGCCGGTGCTAGCGCACCCGTTGCTCGTAACGCGGTGGTCGACTACCGTCCGCCTCGTTGATGTCGAACTCGTCCGCAAGATCTTCAACCCAGGCGATGGAGCCGGAACGCTTCATCAGATCGCCGCCCAACAACATGGCCACCATATTACGCCCGACAAACTGGGTGCTCTGGGCGCCAGA
>CAZSYU010000176.1:0-4449 GCA_964611345.1 uncultured Pseudomonadales bacterium | reverse complement strand
ACCCTGCATGATCATGTTGCCCACCCGGTAATCGCCATGCACGATGCTTGCACCTAGCTGCTCAGGCAACTCAGACAACAGCCGCGCGCACTCATCCATCTCCGGAATCTCATGGGTCTTGGTCGCTTCCCACTGCTTGATCCAGCGCTTCAACTGACGCGCAAGGTAGGCTTCTTTGCGCCCCAGGTCGCCAAGCCCAACGGCATCGATGTCTACCGCGTGAAGATCTGCGAGTATCTCGACCACATGATCGGCAATTGAGTGCCGCTCCGCGGGCGTAAACGGCTCGGCATCTTCAAAGCCATTGAAAACCGTGCCTTCGACAAAGCGCATGACGTAAAACGGGGCTTCGTTCACCGCCGCATCGCTGCACAAACCACAAATCTCGGCGACGGGAACCGCACTGCCTTGCAACGCCGAGACAATCTTGTGTTCCCGCCCCATGTCGTGGGCGCTTTGCAAGACGTGACCCAGAGGTGGCCGCCGCAGGACAAATTTTTCGTCCTTCGCATCCAGCACCATATAAGTCAGATTCGAGTGACCGCCGGCAATAAGCGAGAATCTAAGCGGCGCTGTCAAACCGGTCACGTTAGCTACCAGCCATTCAGTTACGGCTGGTGCATCGATTCCATCAGGTACTGGGGTGTCTGCCATCTCCGTCATAGTCTGCTCTTGTTGCTACTGCACCCCATCTTCGCGGTTTCTTTGCACGTTGTCATGACCGGGCGCAACTGCGAGCCCTAGCTGTGATGCCGATCGAGGTAATTAACTATCCGTTCAAGCCCCTCTTCCAGACGCTCGAGTGACTGGGCAAAACACAATCGAAAACAATCCTCATTGCCGGGTCCAAAGGTATACCCCGGCGCCAGACCCACATCCTCTTCGTCGAGCACAGCCTGCACAAAGGCCATGCTGTCGGTTAGCCCCTTGACCCGCGGAAACGCATAAAACGCGCCTTCCGGCCGTGCCAACGACAGCGCCGGATGATTGCCGAGTTTTTCCATCACCAGATCCCGACCGGCGCGATACTGAGATTGCAGCTCGGCGATAAAAGGTTCCCCATCGGTTAATGCCGCCACCGCGCCAAGCTGCGCAAACACAGTAGCCCCGGTATTGAAAAACTCCGAGAGGGTGGTCCACTGGGTTTCGAAACCGGCTGGGGCAACCAGCCAACCAACCCGCCAGCCTGTCATGGCCCAGGCTTTGGAAAAGCCATTCACCACCACTACGGGATCATCATCTGCCATCAATGTGAGGAAGGATGGCGCACAGTCACCCTCAAACACGGTGCGGTGATAAACCTCATCAGCAATCAACAGAATATTGCGTTCGCGACACAAAGCCAGCAATTCCTGCTGCTGTTCCGGCGGCATTATCCAACCGGTGGGATTACAGGGTGAGTTAACAAAGATCGACCGCGTGTTCGGTTGCAGCGCATCACGCACGCGATCCATATCTAACTGCCAACCCCTCTCGCCAAGCGTCTGCGAAACCTCAGTAACTTCTGCTCCGGTCATGCGATAGGTCAGGCCAATGTTCGGCCACGCCGGACCAATGATCAGCGCATGATCGCCAGTGGTGAGCGCCGTTTGAGCCGCAATGGTAATCGCTGACATCGAGGCGCCGGGCACTGTGATGCGGTCTTCGGCTATCGCTACACCGTACAAGCGCTCGAGATAGGCCTGGATCGCGGAGCGCAGTTCCGGACGACCGCGCGTGTGGGTATAAAATGTCTCGCCCGCATTGAGCGCGGCAATGGCTGCGTCGCGAATGAATGCCGGTGTGGATGCATCGCCCTCACCAAACCACAGCGCGATAACCTTAGGATCATCCATCCGCGGAAACGCCAGCCGAGTGATACCGTTCTGCTCAAGATCCAGCATTTCCGGGCGAAACACGCTTGTTCTAGACATCAAGGCTTGTCCTATTGCAACGAGAGTGGATGACGAGCATAACCCCTACTTTAAAAGAGAACCTGAAACAGCGCCCGCAAAAACTGGGGCTCAAAAAAAAACGGGCCCGAAGGCCCGTTTAGCTCGCGACAGTTGATCTTTCGTTTCCGACTCAAAGGACAGCGGTATTACCCATTGCCCTTTAAACAGAGCGAAAGATCAGGTTCCCTATAGTTTGGCTCTCAAACTAAAGAAGAACTGGCGGCTGATGTCGTAAATACCTGGGAAGGTATTGTTGTTGCCTTGAATCGCAGGACCTGATGAGACAGAGATTGGGAAATTCTCTTCAAACAGGTTGGTTACACCAAACTGAGCGGTGATCCCTTCCCGGAACTCATAAGTACCTGAGATATCAACGTAGTTACGCGCACCGAGTCGACCTTCGATTTCAGAATCAGGATCACCTTCGTTCGTAACGCTGCCAGTATGGCGCCATGTCAGGTTAGTGCTCAAACCGGTCACAGGCGTATCCCACGAGAAAGTCGCAAGGTGCCTGTAATCGGCGCGGGGCAGACCCGCCTGGCCAACAAAACGACCGTCGCGTTCGATGGTTTCTGCACCAAGGAACGGGGTGAAGTCGTTAGACTCAAGGAAGGTAGCAAAATAGTTGAAGCCAATCGCTCCGATGCTGTCCAGTTCGAATACATAGTCAACCTGCACATCAAAACCACTGGTTTCAAGCGACGCTGCGTTCACGTTGGTCAGTAGGAACCCGATCGGATCAGTAACCGAGGTACCAGAGTTCAGTGATCCCGCCGCGTCCCGATTGATCAGGTCACAGAATGTGGGATCACCCGAAGCAAGGCAGTTATCGAGAATGTTCTGGGCACCAATACCGGCAACGATTGCGTCATCGATTTCGATATCGAAGTAATCAACCGACACAGTCAAACCATCTACGAAGGTTGGAGTGAACACAACACCAAAGGTATAAGTGTCTGAGCTTTCAGGTGTCAGTCCTGGGTTACCCCCAAACAGACCACCTGCCTGCGCAGCAGCGACATCAGGAACGTTGCCGAACTGAGCAGCGGTTACACCGGTGAATGCACAGGCCGCAGCGGATGCTACAGGCTCTGATGTGGCACAAGGGTCAAAAATAGGCTGGCCACCTGTGGTCGTACCCGACTCTGACAATTCGGGAAGACCCAGGGTCTGACCGAAAAACAGCTCGATGACGTTTGGCGCACGAACCGCGCGCTGGAACTGGCCACGCAATGTAACGTCATCAACAGGCGCCCAGGTCAACTGTAGGCCAAAGGTGTCGGTGTCAAAGCTGTTGCTAACACCATTACCATCCACATCATATTCGGAACGACGATACTGGCCATTGAAAACCAGCTCCTTAAAGCCTGGCCTTTCGGTAACCAGCGGAATCTCAATCTCGGTGAACACTTCAACAACGTCGACAGCACCTGCAACAGGCGGTGATCCACCGCCCACACCAGTGAAGCCACCATCATCACGTTGGCTGATTTGGTCGGGTGCCGCATCGAGGTCGTCTTCGCGGTATTCAACACCAAACAGAACACCAACACTTGAACCTTCAGCAAACGGTGAACCAATATCGTACTCGCCCAGATCAGCCTGAATGTGACCACCAAGTACAACCTGTTCGGTCTCACCAGTGGTAATTCCGACGCCCTGCAGGAAGCCCAGTGCTTCCTGGGTTACCAGGCTCTCACCATTGGGACCGCGCTGGAAAATATTGTACGGAACACAACCGTTAGATGGATCGATACATACGGCGTTGCCATTGGCGTCTGTAGTTACCAGCAGTGCTTGACCCAGCTGATCGATCTGGAAGTCGTTGGTAGAGGTATCTTCGTCAGTTGTGCGAGAGAACTGACCAAAGACTTCGTAATCCCAGATGTTTGAGAAGGAACCGCGCAGACCACCAACGAAGCGGAACGCGTCATTCTCAAGGCGAGAGTTACGTTCGCCACCCTCAACGTTACGGTGGGTTGCGGTGAGACCGTCGATCACAACAGAGCCTGGATCAGCGATGTCTGCCGCGATTTGCGCTGGTGTACACAGCAGTACCGCTTCAGCAATAGAGCGACCGTCTTCGGTGACCGGGTCCTGAATAAGCGGGTTACCACAGTTAATGCTGCGCGCAAAGAAACCGAACGAAGCGGTTGGCGCGATCTGGGCGTCAGATACATTCTGCAAATAACCGAAGTCAGCAAACACCTCATGACCTTCAGCAATCTCGTAGTGCGCTTTGCTGTAGAACTGGTAGCGCTCGGTTGGACGCTGGAAGAAGTTAGTCGCGCCAAAGTTGAACGTCTCGGCTGGGCCACCTGCGAACGGCGTGAAGGTACCGTCTGCTTGTTGGAAGAAATCGGTGGGGCCAAAGTCAGCCACGTTGTTGAAGCGGCGGAAGTTGGATGAACCTACGCAGCCAAAACCGTTGGTAGCGCCACTACCCAGCGTACAGGCAGAGCCCACACGATCGGCGCCGACGACTTCGTCTACGTTCTGATACGAACCAAAGAAC
>CAZSYU010000175.1:0-4453 GCA_964611345.1 uncultured Pseudomonadales bacterium | reverse complement strand
ACAATCGGCAAGCCGTCAACTTCGTCGACGCCTCAGGTGACAGGCGAGGATCGACTAGTGTGGCGCTGAGTACGGGCAACTAGTGTTCGAAGGCGTGGAGGCCCCAGGGTCGTAGTTAGAAAAATTGACTCGATACTAACGCCTGGATCGGGGTTCGAGCCTCTTAAATCTGCTCCGCGGCCAACAAATCCAACAACCGGACTCGGGGCTGCCACCACTCACCGCGACAGACGTTGAGCCACTGTGGCACTTTACTCTGACCCCATTTCCACTCTGACCCCATTTCCAGCCCGATTACGCATATTTAACAAAACGCCTGGATCTGCATTCTGTACCGGTCTGACGGACGAGGCTTTCTAGGCTCGGTGTCTGCATGAATGGACGCTGACGGCTTCTATTTCGAGAAAACCAGACAAGGAGCTTGTTGATATGAAGAAAATGAAGATTGGGGCGCTTCTGCTGTTGGGATTCTATGCACATGGCGTCGCCGCCATTGTCGCCGCTACCCTGCCTGCCAGCCGCTCCGTGCAGGTGGATACCACGGCAACCATTTTTGCCACGGTGATCAACCCGGATTCGGAACCCGCTCTGGATTGTGGGATCTCTTTGCAGTCGGGTGTGAACGCCGATTTATTTTTTCAAACGACCGATCCGGCGACCAATGCTCCGACAGGCAGTCCCAATGTCAACGTAACTATCGCCGGCGGTGCTGCCCAATCGTTCCTCATCGGCGTTACGCCAAACACCGCCTTCGAGCCGATTGATATCGCGTTCAACTTTACCTGTAGCAACACCCCAGCCGCGCCCAGCATCACTGGATTGAATACCCTGTTTTTATCCGCCAGTGTTGAGCCGGTTGCCGATATCGTTGCCATTGCACTCACCCCTAGCGGGGACGGCGTCGCGCAACTTCCGCGGGAAAATAGCTTGGGCTTTTTTACCATGGCCAGCGTAAACGTGGGGGCTGCAGATACGGTAAGCCTGGCCGCCCGAACCTCTGTGCCTGTCGAAGGCACGCTATTGGTTTGTGAAACCGATCCTCTGACCAGTGTATGTTTGGAGCCACCGGTGCAATCAGTCGACGTAGCATTCGTCGAGAACGACACCTCTACCTTCGCCGTGTTTGCCTCCAGTTTTCTCGCTTTGCCGCTGGATCCAGCAAACGGTCGGGTGTTTGTTGAGTTCACAGACAGCGGCGGTCAGATTCGCGGGTCGACGAGTGTCGCCCTAAGCGGGGGTGGCCCGGATACTTCTCCAGTCTTTCCGCAGGATGCCCAGGGCGATCCCAGCTTCCCCGACAGCGCCACGAGTCAGCAGTTCAGCTGGATCATTGACCGCATTCGGGATGCTCAGGTCTCTATCGCAGACATCAACGAACGGTTCGTCCCAGCATTCGATGCCAACAATTTGCTCGGCTTCTTTGATTCGCTCAATCAAACTTACTCGAATCTCGACATTGTTGAAGTCGTCACGGTAACCCCAATTCTGATCAGTGTGGTTATTGATGATGGTGAAGGGGCGCAGCCTTTGCTTGTCACCGTGCGCACGCGCCTGTCTGACGGAGTGGTCACGCAATTCGCTGCGAGCAATGCACCAGCAACCAATCAGCGAGCTCAGGATCAGAACCTAACTCCGGAGCAAGTGGCGGATACCTTTGAGACCCTCGCAGATGGGGTTAGTTTGATGGTGGCTGAGGTCGATAGCGGCAATCAGTGCACACCACTGCTTGAGCGCAACATGAACACGCGTCGCGCCGTTGGCTCGACGTTCAAGGTGTATTCTCTGGCCGCGCTTGCAGATGCAGTTGCCGCAGGCGATGTTAGCTTGGATCAGAACTTGCCCTTGAATCCAAATTTATTTGCTGGAGGAAGTAACCTCAATACACAGCCGGCTGGAACACCCCTATCGGTATTCGACCATGCTCGGCTCATGATTGGCGTCAGTGACAACACTACCACCGACCACATCCATGATCTATTGGATCAATCTCGGTTGGATCAATCCGTAATCACCCTGCAACACACCGAGCCGGATGTGTTTACGCCACTGCTGTCAATCAATCAGCAATTCGCTCTGTTTCAGGTGTTCTCTATCGCGCAAGCGGAAGCCTACCTAGCAGAGAGTGAAGCTGAGCAGCAACGCATTCTGCAGGAAGAACTGATTCCGCTAGGGTCGCTTGTCACCAATACCGCGCCGACGATGTTCAACGACAGTTTATTTACCCGGGTAACCAAGTTGGCCAGCCCTCTTGACCTGTGCAACGCCTACGCTAATGCGCGCACGACCTATCCAGTGGGCAGCGAGGCCTTTAGTTTGATCGATCAATCGATGAGCACAAATACTGGCTTAACGGGGCTGCGCAACACCTGGGACCGAGTTTGGTTCAAGGGGGGTAGTCTGGCCGCGGGGACACCGGACGGCGTCGAAACTCGGGTGCTGAGTGTAACCTGGCTGGTAGAATCGGCTGAGCGTGGTCGCTTCGTTGTCACCGCGTCCGCGAACAACGTGCTAACCGGTGGGATCGATCAGCCTGCTATGTTGTCGCTATCAGCGCGTCTTTTACAGTTGCTGGATGAGGGCGCATTTAATCAGTAGATCTTCGACTAGCACATGAACCCGAAACAGCCCCGTTCTGCGCATTAACTTATACCGGCCCTTTTTGGCTATTAAAGTGAATGAACGCATGTGCAAAGCAACACTCTCCACCCGTCCTAGTGACAGGCCGTCCATAAAGGCAGCGTTTAGCGCGCCAATACTCGCAATACTGACCGTTGTGCTGTCCTCGATCACAGCGCGGGTCTACGCGGAACCGGCGCTTGCGGCGGCGGTTTTGTCGAATAGCCGCTCTGTTGGGGCCGGTTCCGCCCAGACCTTTGTGATCACCTTTACACCGAATGCGGTGCAAGACACTATCGACGTGGAGCTCGATTTCAGCTGTGTCAACGCGGCCCCGCCGAGCAGGATAGCTGGCGTCAATACGTTTTCGTTCTCTGCAAATGATACGCCAGTGCCCGATGTTATCGCGCTGGTCGCCACCAGTACGAACAATGGCGTTGTCGAACTGCCTGATGCAGAAACGGCCAACGTGTTCACCGTTGCCAGTATTAACGTTGGAGCGCCCGGTGTACTGAGTGTGAGCGCAGATACGGGTGGGTAAGAAGATCTGACAATACCGAACATACCACCGTCTTATACCACTTTACGGATACCAGTTTGTACGCCTGACTGCAGGTGAGAATTTATTAGTATTTTAGTAGCGTCGACGCTTGTCCCCTTGCCTGCTCATATAGCCATCTGCCGCCGTAAACAGATAGATGATCTGTATCCGAGTACAGCAGCTTGTCGCCCTGGTACAACTGACTGACATCATCTATCGATGCGTATGGATCATAGAATTCAGCGCCAAGTGCTGTGACTCTTTGCCTGACAGCATCGTTGTATCTCGGATACAGATCATTGACCGGATCAGCTGGCTTTGGGCATGAAATACCCAGACGATCGCAGTTAGCAACCTTGGATGGACTGAAGTTCAGTAACGGTGGCTGGGCCATAACAATGACTTTTTTGGAATGACCCTGAGCCAGCATGATGATTTTATCTACCTCGGAGAGATACTCTTCATTATCAAAGATTTGATCCCATCTAAAAGCGATAACAGAAATTTCCGTACCTTGCTGCACAGCTTCGGTATAGGCAGTTTGAGTGGAGCTACACTTAGCTGACTGTGTGGTAGGTGAGCAGCCGCCGGAAGCATACATTTTCAATTGCATTCGCTCATCTTTGGCAAGCATTGAAAGCAATTCAAAGTGATGTTCTGCATGGCTGTTGCCGTAGAGAAGTATCTCTTTGTCACTATTCTCATCACCGCCTATACAACCAATATTCACAAGCGACGGGCAAGTGTTTTTATTAACGTGACCGAACTGGTATGCCGTATCAATGGTGTCGGTACTAAACCGCTCCGGTATGCCCTTCTTTAGAACCACAACGACTGCCACTAATACCAACGCCGCACTGGGAATAACAAAATACCAGGTCAGTGCTTTAATACCGATAACGTTAGATTTACGCAGAGGTCTTTCGACCACATAGTAGGAGCAAATACTGAGCGCGAAAATGAGTGCAAGGCAAATGGCCTGAACACTTAATGGCAGATGTAGATAGCCTTCAGTAGTGTTGAGAATGTAACGTGCAAACGCCAATACCGGCCAGTGAAACAGATACAGTGAGTAAGACAATAGTCCGATCCAAACGACCACACTGTTTTCAAGTGCTTTGTTAACCCATGTGTCTTCACTGTGAATAATTATGGCGATTGGTGCACAGGCCAGAAGTGCTGAGAAACCCGGGAAAACCAGTTGCTTGTTAAAAAACATCAGCGTTGCCAACAATACTGCTACAGCAACAGATGCGAGCAGGTTAGAGTCACTTTTCTCCAATGTGCCTTTGGCGT
>CAZSYU010000174.1:0-4532 GCA_964611345.1 uncultured Pseudomonadales bacterium | reverse complement strand
CGGTAAGGTCTAAAAAGGAATGTGGAGTCGCCGAAGGAGTGGCGCGCGGGCTAGGGTATCCGCAACAATTTGCTTAGCTATTAACGATTCTAATCGACCGAGCTACACACTCCTCCTCTGTCGGCTCCTGCCAAAACGAATTCGCCATCTCAAACACCTCATCCGACACCTCCATCTTAAAGGTGCCACTCTTCTGCGCGTTTCGATCACGCACTCGTTGGCGTCTGACCTCTAATGGGGTATCGACTAAATGCACGCGCAACTCACAATCGGTGCCATCTACCCGCCGATAAAAATCCTCTCGGTCCGCAAGTTGCACCAGACCCAGCTCAAGAATCACCGCATCACAGCTATTCAACAGCTCACAACTCACATCCCAGATTTGTTCTATGCAGCGCTGTTTGCAGCGGCCATACCATTCCATGAATCCGTCTTCTGGCCGGTCTGGAGAAAACAGCGTAACCATCCACTCATCGAGATTTAAATGTGGCGCCTGCTGCTGCAACGAAAGCTTGCCCGCGTAGGTAGATTTACCCGCCCCAACGGGACCTTCGATAAGGTGAATGATCGACATCGCAAATACCCCGAGCTGATTTCCTGAAGTTCATCTGCGGGCACATATCGCGCACCCAGACACACTGCTAGCATAGCAGTCCGGCTTGCTGAGCCATCGGAGTGCCTCGTGCCAAACGACAAGACCGCAACCGACGACATCGACGACCAGATTCTGGATCGCGACGGTGCCCTGCGCGGAATTTCGGTGCAACTCTATTCATTGCGCGAAGCAAGCAAGACTGACTTTGATGGCGTGCTCGAAAAACTCGCGGACCTTGGCTTTGATGCGGTCGAGCCATTCAATCTGTTTGGCAAATCACCGCGTGAATTTGCGCGCCAGGTCGAAGGTTTGGGCCTGCAGATTTCATCCAGCCACGTCCCCTGGGCAACCGGCACCGATGCGCGCGAACTCGCTGACACACTCGCAGAATTTGGCCTGCGCCGCGCCATTGGCGGCTACCTGCCCGATGCCATGAACACTGAAGCCGCGCTCAAAGCCACCATCGACAACACGAACCGCCTGGTCGATGAGCTAGCAGCCGAAGGCATAACCCTCGCCCTGCACAACCATTGGTGGGAGTTTGCACCGGTGCCTGACAGTAAAGACGAGCGCCTGATCCACCATCGCCTGCAGGCAGAGTGCCCCGATGTTGAGTTTGAACTCGATACGTACTGGGCAGCGAATTTCGGTGCCGTTGATGTCACCGTGGAAATGCAGCGCGTGGCGCCGCGCGCACCACTACTGCATATCAAAGACGGTCCACTCACCAAGGGCGAACCGATGGTAGCCGTGGGTAGCGGTACGCAACCCATTGCTGACATTATTGGGGCCGCAGACGCCGACGTGCTTGAGTGGCTGGTGGTCGAGCTCGACGACTGCGCCACCGACATGCTTAGCGCTGTTAGTGAAAGCCGCGAATTTCTCGATAAGTTACTGGGATAACTCTATGACAGAAGTACTGTACGACTTCGGCACGGGCCGCTCCGATCCTGCTACCTTTCCTACGGCAGCACTGCAAGCGGCCGCCGTGAAGGTAATTGAACGCGACCGGGTGTTGCTCACTGACTATCCGGGATCACTCGGCTACGAACCACTGCGCAAGGCCATGGCCAAACGCGAAGGTGACCGTGAGGGCACAACGGTAAACCCCGACCACATCGCACTTACCAACGGCTCCATGCAGGCAGTCACCCTGGTGGCCGAGGCGCTCACCGAACCCGGTGACGCTGTTATCACGGAAGAGTTCACCTACCCAGGCACGCTGTCGGCCTATCGCAGCCTGAAAATCGATATTCAGGGCATTGGCATGGACGAGCACGGCATGCGCATGGACCTGCTGCGCGAACGACTCAATGAACTGCGCGCCAACGAACGCCTACCCAAGTTTCTATATGTGTTAACTAACTACCAAAACCCCGGCGGCACCGTGATGCCAACGTTCCGGCGCCGGGAACTCATCGCACTGGCCGCCGAGTTTGGCGTGCCCATCTGTGAAGACAACTGCTACGGCGATGTGCATTACGAAGGTGAGGTGCCGCCCGCCCTGTTTGCCTTGTCAGAACAAGAAACGCCTGACGACGGCGTAGAGCACATCTACCTTGGCTCCTTGTCGAAAATTCTGGCGCCCGGAATGCGGCTAGGCTACCTGCTCGCTCGCCCACCCATGCTCGATACTCTACTCGCCCGCCGCCACGACGCCGGCCCTAATACACTCTCTGCCGCCATTGCCGCCGAGTTTTATCAAGACGGCATTGGCGAGCACTGCGCCACCAGCAATCCTCCCTTACACGCCAAACTCAAAGGTTTAACCGGCGCATTGGGCGACGAACTTGGCGATCTGTGCCACTGGTCGAACCCGCCTGGTGGTTTGTTCTTATGGTTACGCTACCCTGACGATGTCGATCAAAAGAAACTCTGGCAGCTCGCCGAAGAGGCTGGCGTTAAATTTTTGCCAGGCATTTCGTTTCACTACAAGTTGGGCAAGGCGCCGTTTTTACGTCTCGCCTTTGGCCATCTCACCGAGGAAACCATTGCCGCCGGCGTCCCCGTGCTCGCTGATTGCATCCGTCGCGCGCGTACCTCTAATGAACCGCCAGAGTTTCCGCAGAACTGGCTTGAGTTTGAAACCAGCTAACTGTGTCGCAGCCAATAACATTACTTACCGGCCCCCCCGGCGCAGGCAAGACCACCATGGCGCGCTTGTTGGCGCAGCAAGCAACAGCCCCGACGGCTGCCCATCTGGACACGGATCATTTCTTCAACGCCATCGCCAAGGGTTTTATCGAGCCCTGGCGCACAGAGAGTCAGGCGCAGAACAATACGCTCACCCGATCAATCGCCGCAGCCGCGCTGGAACTGGCCAAGGGTGACTTCGAAGTCATTGTCGATGGCGTTATCGGGCCCTGGTTTTTGCCCGAGTATCAAACGCTGCTCAAGCAATACACTCTCAACTATGTTGTGTTACGGCCGAGTGCTGCGGTCGCTGCAGAGCGCGCCCGCAACCGGGAACAGGGACCGCTTGCAGAGTACCCGCCAAGAATCTACGACGCACTAGCGCAGCTGGGCGAACTGGAACGGCACGTGATCGATACCACGGCACACACGCAGACCGAAACGCTTACAGCAATACAGGATGGGTTCGCGAGTGGGCGGTTTCTGTTAGGCGAGTAGCAGCCGAGCCAAACCAGGCTAAGAAAACTTCGTGCCCGGCTCAACGTAATAACGATCGTGCCAGATGCCTTCGGCTGCCTCGTTATCGACCGGCATGCGCCAGTTGCGCACCTTGTTACCAGCCGCAGAAAGATCAACCCGATACAGCCCACGCGGCTGCGCAATGGTGTTGTCGACATAGGCGTTGCCTGCCGCATCGCCGACGTACTTCACCGCGATATCACGATACAGGTCGCGCCAAGCATCATCATTGCCAACGTCGTGCACCAACTCTGCCTCGCCTTCAACAATAACTTTGCGGTACGGCGACGGCTGTTCATCAATACACAGCGACAACCGGGCATCACGACGCAAGCAGCCGAACCATTCGGATTTCTCACGCGGCGTAAACCAGATAGCGTTGTCGCGATGCATAAACCAGATGGGTGTCACCAGCGGCGAGCCGTCGGCCCGCACCACGGCGATACGCATAAGAATACCCGGCTCAGCAAGAAACTCTTCTTGTTCGGCGGCAGTCATCTTTGGCATAAGCGGTGCACCTTAAGAGTTTTAGTTTGCGTTAATCACGCGGCTGCAGGTTCGGGCTTGTTAAGCGCCACCTTAAGCAGCTCGGCATAACCGGCTTTGATTTCCATACTGGGCCCATAGCCTTTAGCAATGAGCGACCTGTGCATATCAGGCAAACGAAAGCAGGGTGCGCTCACAAGCAGATGATGCTCGAGATGATAGTTAACAAAATAGGGTGCGATCAGTGCGCGTTCCCAAATACTCGCAAGCACGGTACGTGTATTGCGCAACCGATCGTCATTGTCGGGCACAACCGCATGCTCGCCGATGTTGCGCAACCGCGTAATGAACCGCTCCCAGGTAAAGGCTGGCAGCAGCCACAACAGTAGATACAAATACCAGTACCCAGCCATGGCAAAGCCGATAAAGAACACAACGTTAATCGCAAGGTTGGGCCCGAACCGGTGCCAGAAGCCGTTACCACTCGACCCCATCCCAGGACCTGCACTGATGTCATGCGCTGTCTGACCACGATCGATCGACGCCTTAATTAGAGCACCGTACTGCTTAAAGCCGGTCTGCCCGCTTAAGTCACGCCACAGCTTGCGCTTGAAACTCGATTTGGTAATGGGAAACTTGGCCGACAAGTGCAGATCAGGGTCATTCTCTTGCTGGGTAAAGCGGTGATGATTTAAATGATATTTGCGATAGCCGAGTACCGAGCCACCAAACAGGGGGCGATTCAGCAGCCACTGCGATACCCAGTCGTTGACGACCCGGTTTGGATGCAATGTAAAGT
>CAZSYU010000173.1:0-4820 GCA_964611345.1 uncultured Pseudomonadales bacterium | reverse complement strand
CAAGCGCCACACGCAACACATTGGGCAGTTCAAAGTCTTTGTGACCGACGCCATAGCCAATAACCACTGGCGCAAAGGCACTGGGTGCTTTGAAATCGGTGACCGTTGCCCTGAGTATCGCTGCACCGGTCGGGGTGGTGCTTTCGCCCTGTACGCCGCCGTAGCTGCAAGGTACACCAGCGAGCAATTCCTGAGTGGCCGGGGCAGGGACCGGAAAGCGGCCGTGGGCGCAGTTAACGTGGCCGGCGCCAACCTCAACCGGATTACAGTAGACAACATCGACGTTGAGATAGTCGAGAGCAATGGCGGCAGCGACAATGTCGACAATGGAGTCGACGGCACCCACCTCGTGAAAGTGCACGCTGGCAACAGGCACGTCGTGGATCTTCGCCTCGGCGATGGCGATGCGTTCAAAGATATCCAGTGCGCGCTGTTCTATGCCTGTTGCGTAGCCACAGGCCTTGATCATGGTAACAATATCGCTGTGCTGTCGGTGATGGTGTTGTTCGCTGGTGGCCACTTTCACGCAGGTACCGCTAATTCCCATCTTCTCGGCGCGGCTAACCTCAATGCTGTATTGACCTGTCAGTGGTAGACGGTCCAGCTCGCTACGCACTAGTGGTTCCGGAACACCCAGCTCAAACATCGCGGCCATGTGCATGTCACCGGAGATACCGCAGCTCGGCTGGTAAAACAGTGCGCGCATCGATTTAGCTGGTTGCGAAGTAATGATTGGAGGTAGCGGCGGCCGTGAAGTTCTCTTTCAGGTGGGCAAGGGTTTGCATGTCGGCGTTTACCGCATCCAGACCATGCTCCAGCACATAGGCGTAGCTGCGTTGAAACTCTGACAGGCGGGCTTTAAGGAGAGATTGATCGTAGTACTGGTCGAACGCATCGGGGTTGCCCCAGCCGAGGAAACTGCGACCCGCCAGGTAGCGGCCTGCTTTCATACCAATGAGACCAATCCCTGCGTCGCGCGCGGCCTTAAGCTGACCCTGCAGGTCGCGCATGGGCGGTGAGCCGGGTAATACTTCACGGGTTTTCCAGTCGTACCAGCCGCCTGGTGTGATGGCGATCATTGCGAGGCTGAACGTGCCTATCTCAGTGGCAGCGGCCAAGACGTTGCTGGCGTTTTGGTGAGTGCTAAGTCCGAGGTGCGAGACCTTGCCGGCCGCCTTGGCGGCGGCAAAAGCGGTTTGAATTTCGTCGCTTACGATCACACTTACGTTATTAGAGGCCATTAGGTAATAGGCGTCCACGTGCTCGGTGCCAAGTTCGCGCAGGCTATTGTTAAGGCGCTCTGTCCAGCCATTGGCGGCGGTACGCGCCTCCGCAGCGGTAATCTCTTCATCGGGCTCGACGTCGGTGGGCACAATGGCTTTGGAAATCAAAAACAGTTTGTCGCGATGGCTGCGCAAGAACGGCGCAAGGTTCTCTTCTGCGTCGTTGTAGTAGCTGCGAAAGCCCACGTCAAAGGTGTTAACGCCGGCATCAAAGGCGGCGTGAAGTAATTCATCGCGACGTTTGCGCGATAGTGCTGCGCCACAGCCAAAGATGAGACGGCTGCTTTTGTGGCCGGTTTGGCCGAGTGTGCGATAGGCCATTTTGGGCCAGCTACCCGGTGTGCTGAGGCTCGCCTTGGCCTTGCCTTCGGCGATTGCGGCCCGTACGGAGCCGCTCTGCAGCAGGGTTTGGGCGGCTACGCCCGTGGCGGCCAAGGTGGTCATGAACTGCCGGCGATTGTTGTCTGGCATGTTGTCGATCCTCCGGTGGGGACTCAGGGACTGAGCGGGCTTTAAGGGTGTATAAAGTGTGCCACAGAATGGTCGCAGTACGGCAGGAGTCTAATATGGCGGTAGAGACCGTAAGCAGAGCAGAATGGCTTGTGGCGCGAGCACAGCTGCTGGCGAAAGAAAAGGCCCACACCCAGGCCCGGGCTGAGCTGGCAGCACAGCGACGGGCGTTGCCGCGAGTACGACTGGATAAACACTATCGGCTTACGGGTCCAGAGGGCGAGGCAGATTTTGGGACGCTGTTTGAGAGTGCATCACAATTAATTGTTTATCACCTGATGTTTGGCCCCGACTGGGAGCAACCCTGTATTGGCTGTGCGGCCTGGGCAGACGCATTCAATGGCACAACAGCGCAGTTTGCACGGGCCGACGCGCGCCTCATTGCGGTCTCGCGAGCGCCTTATGACAAGCTCGTCAGCGCGGCTGCCGAGCGCCGCTGGGAATTTTCATGGTATTCCGCGCTAGGCAGTGACTTTAACTATGACTTCTACGCCTCATCCCATGACGAGAGTCCACTCAGCAGTCGACGCATCGGTCCCGCCGATCAGGAAACCCCAGCAGGCCCCACAGGAGCAGAAGATACTCGCGAGCTCGTTGAATTCGATCGCGGCGAAAACCACGGTATTAGCGTGTTCAGTAAAGACCCCGACGGTCTGATTTATCACAACTACAGCAGTTACAATCGGGGTATCGAGGCCGCCAATGGCGCCATGGGCTATTTTGATCTCCTGCCCAAGGGCCGTGCCTGGTAGCTGCTAAAATAGCCGGGTAACAGCAACCGAAACAAACACAGAAGTAAGAGCACCAAATTATGGCCACACAAAACAGCGCTGACGCGCTTAAAACCCTACAGCGTACGCAACAATCTGGCCCCATCGCGCATTTACCCCAGTGGGGTGATTTTTCGCCTGCTGATGTTGAGGCTGGTGTGCGTCAGCTTGTTGCCGATTGCACGTCGAGCTTTACCGATCTTGTCGAACGATTGGGGGCAGACACCAAACCAAGCTGGCAGACACTTATGGACCCGCTCGAGACCATCGAAAACGAGCTTGGCGCGGTAATAGGGCCCGTTAACCATCTGACGAGTGTGAAATATAGCGATGAGTTACAGGCCGCCTACGATGCGGTCCGGCCCGCGGTTATCGATCTGTCAAACACCATGAGCCAAAGCAAGGCGGTCTACGCCGCGATGAAAGTTCTGGCCGAAAGCGCAGAAGGCAGATCGCTACCAGTTGCAAGAGCTCGTATTCTGCAAGAGTCCATCCGGGGTATGGAGCGCTCCGGTGTGCACCTCGAAGGTAAGGAGCGCGATCGCTTTCAGGCGATTAAGGCCGAACTTGCGGAACTGAGCAATGACTTTCAGACCAATCTGGTCAAAGAAGAAAAAGAAGCCCGGGTGCTGGTGGGCAACAAGACCGAACTTGATGGGGTACCCGCTGCGGTAGTGGCGATGGCGCGCAAACAAGCCGAAGACGACGGCATGAAGGGCGATGACGCCAAGGGTCCCTGGAGTTTTGTGGTGAACGCTGTCGGCTATATGGGCGTTATTCAACACGGCAAGCATCGAGGGATGCGTGAGCGTTTTTATCGTGCATTTCGCGCCCGTGGTCAGTCGGCTGAATTTGATAACCGGGAGGTGTTGGTGAGCATCCTCAAGTTGCGGCAGGAGTTGGCCAGTCTCGTTGGTTTTGCCAACTACTCCGAGCTCAGCATTGACAGCAAAATGGCGCCCTCATTGGATGCAGTATGGGCCATGCTTGATGAGCTGGAAAAGGCGGCACGCCCCGCCGCTGAGCAAGAGCTTGCCGAGCTGAAAGCCTTTATGGCCGAACAGGGCGCGGAGGGTGCGGACGATCCGCAGCCCTGGGATATCGCGTTTTGGGCCGAACGCATGCAGGAGGCGAAGTTCGCCTACGATGCCGAAGCGTTGCGTGACTACTTTCAGTTACCCAAGGTGCTGGATGGTTTATTTGGCTTAGTGACCAAGTTGTATGGCGTGGACATCGTCGAAAGTACAGATCCGGTGGTCCCCATGTGGGATGAGTCAGTGCAATTTTTTGAAGTTCATAAAGACGGCGCACCCATCGCCGGGTTTTACGTGGATCCCTATTCCCGACCCGGCGAAAAGCGCGGTGGAGCGTGGATGAACACGGTGGTGGGCAAGAGTCGCCTGCTTGCGGTTGCGGGCGCAGAAGCGTCGTTACCGGTTGCGCTCTTTGTGATGAACGCGCGGCCACCAGCGGAAGGCCGGCCGGGTTTGATGTCGATGGATGAAGTGCGGACGCTGTTTCATGAGTTTGGGCATGCGACCCAGCATATGTTCACCCAGGTGGATGAAGGTGGTGCGTCTGGTATGAACCTGGTTGAGTGGGATTCGGTAGAACTCGCGAGTCAGTTCAACGAGTACTGGATGGAACATAAGCCGTTCCTGAAAAATCTGAGTGCTCACGTCGACACCAACGAACCGCTGGATGACGCAACACTTGAGCGCATATTGGCCAGTAAGAACTTTATGGTGGGCAACGGAACGTTGCGCCAATTGCTCTTTGCCAAGGTTGATTTGCGCTTGCACGAGCGCTTTGGCCTGCCGGGTGCTGGTGCACAGGGTGAAAGTCCATTCGAGATCGAGCGAGCGCTTGCCGCCCAAACAGTGATTACGCCGATGTTACCCGACGAATCCCAGTTACCCGCCTTTGGTCATCTTTTTGCGGGTGGTTACGCGGCGGGCTATTACTCGTACAAGTGGGCAGAAGTGCTGGCAGCGGATGCCTTTGCAGCGTTCCGGGAAGTTGGCCTGGACAACGATGCTGCTGTTCAGGAGGTTGCCCAACGCTTCGCGGCAACGGTGCTTGGGCTTGGCGGCAGCCATCCCGCAGCGGAGGTGTATCGTCTGTTTCGGGGCAGAGATGCTTCTGTTGATGCGTTGCTGGCAGATCAGGGGCTGCTTGCAAACACAGCTGCATGAGGCACCGCGCACGTATTAATGCGACACTTAGCGCAGAGAGACTAAAACCAAAGGAAATATGA
>CAZSYU010000172.1:0-4859 GCA_964611345.1 uncultured Pseudomonadales bacterium | reverse complement strand
AAAAGAGTCTGTTGGAGAAGTACGGCGAGTTGACCGAAGACGATGTGAAGACGTTAGTGGTTGATGACAAATGGATGGACACTGTAGATGGCAAAGTAAAAGAAGAGTTGGACAGCGTTTCACATGCTCTCACTAGCAGAATTGCAGAGCTCGCGGAACTCTACGCAATCTCACTACCCAGTCTGACTGAGCGCCTAGGAGAAGTGTCGAAACGAGTATCAATTCATCTTGAAACGTTGCAAACCGCATGAGTGAATTTCAAAAAACAGAAATCGGCCTGATCCCGACTTGTTGGAAAGTAAAATCACTTTTTGATTGCCGGTTCGATATCTCAGACGGCAACTACTCTAGTAAATACCCAAAGAGCCAAGATTTTCGTCCAATCGGTGTGCCCTTTATCAGAGCAAACAACATTCGGGCTCTGGGCGTCACAAATCTGGATATGCGCTTTATTGCGCCACAACAACATGCTGAGCTGCTCAAAGGACATCTAAAAAAGAACGATGTGCTTATCACGACTAGAGGTGACATAGGGCAAGTAGCCCTAGTGCCCGATGAACACATCGGATCGAACATCAACGCCCAAATTGTAAGGCTCAACTCAAGTGGCTCCGGAATCGACCATCGCTACTTTGCGTATTATTTAACCAGTCGGCGTGTTCAGCGGAAACTTGAAACGCTGGAAACTGGTAGTGCGCTGAAGCAGTTGCCTGTCGGGAAATTAGTGCAGTTGCCAATCGCTATTCCACCGCCCGAAGAGCAGCGTGCGATTGCGGAGGCGTTGAGTGATGTGGATGCTCTGATTAACGCCTTAGATGCCTTGATCACCAAAAAACGCCACATCAAACAAGGCACCATGCAGCAACTCCTCACCGGCAAAAAACGCCTGCCGGGCTTCGCAAAAACCGATTCCAGCAAATTTGAAAAAACTGAAGTTGGATATTTTCCAACGGATTGGCGCGCTCCAGTGCTTGATAATTTAGTTGACAATTCTCGAAGCATTAGATACGGCATCGTTCAACCGGGAAAATTTGATCCCCAAGGTCGATACATGATCCGAGGCCAAGACTATTCAAAAGGATGGGTTTCTTCGTCTCAATTATTCCGTGTTAGTGCACCTGTCGAAATACGCTATCAGAATGCAAGAGTAAAAAGCGGAGACTTGATCATTACAATTGTTGGCGCGGGTACTGGCCATGTGGAAGTGATTCCAAATTGGCTTGAAGGTGCAAACCTAACTCAAACGACTGCGAGAATTGCTATAGATTCCTCAAAAGCATGCAGCAAGTTTTGCAAACATCAGTTGAAGACCGTAGTTGGCACCCAACAAGTAGCCAACTACGTAAAAGGTGGAGCGCAGCCGGGACTCAACTGTGGCGATGTTGAAAAGTTCCTTGTTCCGATGCCGCCAGGTACAGAAGAACAAGTGGCAATTGCTACCGTTCTCGATGACATGGACGCCGAGATCACGGCCCTCGAACAAAAGCGGGACAAAACCAAGCTGATCAAACAAGGCATGATGCAGGAACTTCTCACCGGTAAAACGAGGCTGATCTGATGGAACTCGCTTCCCAACCCAAACAGTATTACCGGCTGATGCTCGGAGCCAAAAGCGTCCACGCCGCCGAGTGCTTCAACGGCAACTTCGTCGGAGCCGATTTCGGCATCGAACATGACTTGACCAACGAGCTTCCCGAAAAGTGGAAAGAGTTCAACAAAAAGTTCCGCCCTGTCTGGCTTGAAAAGAACCCCGGCAAATCCAAAGTTGCCGCCGGACTTTCTTGTGGAGCCTTATGGACGGTGTGCAAAGGAATGCGAAAGGGAGCCATCGTGCTTTGCCCCGATGGATCAGGAGCCTATCGAGTTGGTGCAATCGACGGAGCCTACCACTACAAACCGGGGGAGACCTTACCCCATCGCCGACCCGTCAAATGGCTTGACTGCGAGATTCAGCGATCCGATATGAGTGATGCACTCAAGAACTCCACCGGCTCAATCGGCACCGTCAGCGACATCACGAAATACACTGCTGAACTTGAGCAGTTGATCACCGGCACCATCCCTGATGAAAAGGACGAAATCGACGAGACGGTCGAAGACCCAACCGTGTTCGCTCTCGAAAGACACCTTGAAGATTTTCTGGTCAAGAACTGGCAACAAACCGAACTAGGCAAGACCTACGACATCTACGAAGTCGACGGCGAGATCGTCGGCCAACAGTTCCAAACCGACACCGGCCCACTGGATATCCTTGCCATCAGCAAAGACAAAAAGGAATTACTGGTCGTAGAACTCAAAAAGGGCCGAGCCAGCGACTCCGTCGTCGGCCAAATCCAACGCTACATGGGTTATGTGCTGGAAGAACTGGCCGAAGAGAATCAAACCGTTCAAGGCATGATCATCGCACTGGATGACGATCTAAGAATCCGCAGATCACTAGCCGTTGCGCCCAACATCGAGTTCTACCGGTACAAGGTGAGCTTTGATTTGTTTAAGGCATAGCTGTTTTCGAGCGGAAAAGGTCTCGATGATGTTCGGTGTTTTATGAGCTTGGCACTCTTGTCCTGGTCAGTACGCTACGGTTGAAGTTTCGCCAAAAACCAGTTTAACGACGAGCCGGAAGGCGACCGTGTTTTTTGCTCATTTCGCCAACGCCTGCCGGCTAGTCGTTAAACTGGGTGAACAGCCGGCTGGTTCACTGAGGAGTATTTGCATGGTTCATGGCTACCATTTGATTCTGCCGATGTACGGCTTCTGGTTACCCAACGATCCGCGTGGTTCCTGGTCCGACTACGTTCGACGCTGGGAACTCGCACGTTTTGGCAAGGCGACCCAAAGCATTGAACGTAAAGAGTTCGCCGAACTGACGGCCAACGAAATCCAACTTCGCAACAACGCTAAAAAAGCTCTGAAGTATCCGCCCGTTTCCCTAACGGGAGTGCAAGCGGCAGGAGTTGGCCGTGGCTTCGCCACCAAGATCGCCATCAGCAATTACACAGTTTGGGCGTGTTCGATATTGCCCGACCATACGCATCTGGTGATTGCGAGGCACTCGTACAAAGTCGAAACGATTGCAAACTTGCTCAAAGGAGCGGCCACTCGGGAATTGAAGGAGAATGATCTGCATCCGTTGAAGGAATTCAAGACTTCCAACAACAAACTTCCGCCAATGTGGGCCGCACAACAGTGGAAAGTCTTTCTCGATAACGAAACCGCGATTGATGAAGCAATTAACTATGTTGAATCGAATCCTGAGAAGGAAGCTAAGCCACGTCAGAACTGGTCGTTCGTCACACCGTTTACGGGCTTGAGCAAGGGCGGGCAAATTAGTTATCACTAGTTTAACGACGAGCCGGAAGGCGACCGTTTCCGATGCTCGATTTAAAAACACGGTCGCCTGCCGGCTTGGCGTTAAACTGGGCTCGGCAACGCGTTATAATCGCAAGTGATTTCCAGTAATCAGAATACTACTTCGGATGGACTTTTGTCATCTAAAACCAAAATTGGCCAAATAGAACGGGCGACTCAGAACAGAGTCGTCAAACTATTCTCGGACACGAAAGTTCCGGGTTGCCTTGGCTACCAGTACCTTGGCAACTGGGAAGAGGAACCTCGGACAAGCAACATCGAAATTGATGAATTGCGAAAGTTTCTCAGCCAAACGCAGGGCTATAACGACCAAGTTGTTTCAAAAGCAATTCTCGACGTTCAGCGAGTCGCAGGTGACCAAAGTAAATCCCTCTACGAAGCCAACAAACAGTTCTACCGTCTGCTTAGATACGGGGTGAAAATCCGTGAGGCTGCCGGCGAATCAAAGCAGGATGTGTGGCTGATCAATTGGAAAGAGCCAGAGAAGAACAATTTTGCCATCGCCGAAGAAGTCACCGTTGTCGGCGACCATACCAAACGACCCGATATCGTGTTGTACGTTAACGGCATTGCCCTAGCAGTGATCGAGCTGAAGCGGTCGATCAATGATGTTGCGACCGGCATCCGTCAGAACTTGCTCAATCAAAAAAAGGAATACATCGAGCGGTTTTTCACGACGATGCAATTGGTGATGGCGGGCAACGACTCTCAAGGTCTGCGATACGGAACGATTGAGACGTCGGAAAAGTACTATCTGACTTGGAAAGAAGACAGCGAGATCGACAACCGGCTTGATCAACACCTGACTCAAGTCTGCAACAAGTCTCGTTTTCTGGAAATCATTCACGACTTCATTGTCTTCGATGCCGGCATCAAGAAGCTTTGTCGGCCCAATCAGTACTTCGGGGTTCAGGCTGCCCAACCCTATGTAAACCGGCGTGAAGGCGGCATTATCTGGCACACCCAAGGTTCGGGGAAAAGCCTGACCATGGTTTGGCTGACCAAGTGGATTCGCGAGAACGTCGATGATCCCAGAGTGCTGATCATCACTGACCGCACAGCGTTGGATGAGCAAATCGAAAAGGTGTTCAACGGCGTTGATGAAGAAATCTACCGCACGACCAGCGGTGCTGACTTAATCACAACACTAAACGAAACGACTCCGTGGCTCCTCTGCTCGTTGATTCACAAGTTCGGCGGAAAAGACAACGAAGATGACAAAGGCGATGTTTCCCAGTTCGTGAAGGAACTAAAGAAGTCGATCCCAAGCGACTTTAAGGCAAAAGGCAATCTGTTTGTCTTCGTCGACGAATGTCACCGGACGCAATCGGGTGATCTGCATGAGGCGATGAAGGATCTACTGCCCGATGCGACGTTTATCGGTTTCACGGGAACGCCGTTGCTGAAGAAGGATAAAAAGAAAAGCATCGAAGTATTTGGCGGATACATCCACACTTACAAGTTCGATGAGGCGGTGAGTGACGGTGTTG
>CAZSYU010000171.1:0-4916 GCA_964611345.1 uncultured Pseudomonadales bacterium | reverse complement strand
CGCGGTGGGCGAGGTGCGGCGCAATCTGACCGCCGCAGGTTTTGGCATGCGCCGCGTCGACCAGATGCCGATCAAACTGCACTCCCTCGTCGGCACTTTCGCACCAGCGTCTGCCAAGGCTTCCGCGCCCCAACCTCAAAAACCGTCTTACCAACGCGCTTTCCAACCGCCTGAGCATATCCAGATACTCGGTGGCGGTATCGCAGGTGCAAGCGTTGCTCGCAGCCTCGCCGACCGGGGTATCACGACCTCACTCGTTGAACCACAAGGCAAGCTGGCACAGTACGCCAGCCGCATTCCCGCCGCGGCTTTACATGCTCGCCTGCGCGACGATGGCTCGACGGGCGCTGCGTGGCAGGCTATGAGCTATCACTATGCGCATCGCCGGTTTGCCGATCGTGCGGGTTACGATGCAAGCGGTGTCGTGCAAATCAGCGGTCCCAATACACCCCCGGAGCGCCTGCGGGCACTGCTTACGCGCTACGGCGAGAGCGGCGGCTGGTTGCGCGCAGGCACAAACCAACCTAACCGCTTTCGGCGCATAGAGGCGAGCCTTGAGTTTGCCATTGGCGGCACCGTGCGCGGCCCCACACTCATCCAGGCGTTGTGCGACCATCCACTGATTGAGCGCACTACAACACCCAAGCCAAACAACCGCGCACACATCAGCGTGCTGGCCAATGGCATAGCCACCCGCCAACACGCCGCGGCACGCTATCTGGAGCTGGCCGCACTGCCCGGCCAGGCCGAGCTTTGCGCGCATGCAGCACCGCCCGACAAACCCATCGTGGGCGCGGGCTATATGGCGCCGTGCCGGGGCGGGATGGTCATTGGCTCAACCTACGAGTACAAGGCCTGGACGCCCGCAGACGCCACCCGGGCCAACCTCGCGCCCTGGCTCGATACCGGCCGTTATCGCGCCGCCTTTCGTGGTAGCCGCACCATAACCTCTGATCGCGCAGCGATCGTTGGAGAACTTTATGATCGCAGCGGTACAGCGATTCCCGGCGTGCGGGTCAGCACCGGTTTTGGTTCTACAGGTATGACCAGCGCGCCGCTCGCGGGCGAGTGCATTGCAGCAGAACTTGCTGGCGAGTTTGCCCCGGTCACCCGCGAGCTGCTCGATGCAGTATCAAGCCTGCGCTTTCGCAATCGTCAAGCGCGGCGTGGAGTACGCATGGGTGCCATTGAATGACGCCGTATCTGTGCTAGCCGGTACGGCCAAACACCCGT
Organism: uncultured Pseudomonadales bacterium; assembly: GCA_964611345.1. Lineage (GTDB taxonomy): Bacteria > Pseudomonadota > Gammaproteobacteria > Pseudomonadales > Azotimanducaceae > JALZVT01. Next base: position 3,683 of record CAZSYU010000171.1, on the reverse strand, counting down.
ACGTTGATTACGCTGTCGATGCTCTCCAGTTCTGCCAACAACTCGGCATCGGGCTCAGTTTCAATATCGATCAGGTTATAGGCCACCGTCTCGCGGCTCTGATTAATCATATCAACGACGTTGATATTGCGGTCTGCGAGTACGCTCGTGATGTTGCCGAGCGCGCGCGGCACGTTCTGATTGGTTAGTGCCAGTCGATACGCCTTCGACCGTGCGAGCCGTACGCGCGGGAAATTCACCGAATTCACTATGTTGCCGTTCTCGAGAAAGTCGGCGAGCTGCTGCGCTGCCATAATCGCGCAGTTCTCCTCCGCCTCATCAGTAGATGCTCCGAGATGAGGCATTAGCCGCACGGCCGCATGACCTGCCAGTTCGGGCACTGGAAAGTCAGCGATGTACATGCCGATACGTCCGGTATCAAGAGCCTCCTTCAGCGCTACTGACTCGACAATGGGCTGGCGGGAGAAGTTCAGCAAGACAGCGCCCTGCTTAAACGTGGCAAGCTTTTCGGCATTGATCATGCCACGCGTTGCCTCCAGTAATGGCACATGCAGGGTGACGTAATCCGCCCGTGCAAACAGACTTTGCATGTTTTCAACGCGTTGCACTTCAGACGGCAGCTGCCACGCGGCATCAACCGATATCGCTGGGTCATAACCCACAACATCCATACCGAGATCGAGTGCGGCGCGAGCGACGCGCGAACCAATTGCCCCCAACCCAAGCACTCCCAGGATTTTGCCTTTGATCTCGGTACCGCGAAACTTCTTTTTCTCGGCCTCCACTTGCGTGTTCATGTCTTCCTCGTTGAGGTTTGCTGGTAAGTCGGCAACAAAGCGCATACCCCCAAATAGATCGCGCGCTGCCAGTAACAACCCGGCGAGCACGAGCTCTTTGACAGAATTGGCATTGGCGCCGGGGGTGTTGAACACGACAACGCCTTTTTCTGTGCAAGCTTCAACAGGAATATTGTTTACACCCGCACCAGCGCGCGCAACCGCTCGCACGCTGGGTGTCAGCTCCTCCACCTGCAAGGCGTGACTGCGTAACAACAATCCATCCGGGTCAGAAATCTCGGTACCCACTTCATAACGGTCGCGAGGTAACCGGTCGAGGCCGGCCACGGCAATCTGATTGTGGGTTTTGATTTTTAGCATGAGGTGTCCTGTTACTGCTTACAGACGTGGTTAGAGGTGGATAGACGCAGGTTAATGATGCGCATTTGGCAGCTGCGGTGCCAGCGCTCGAATCTCTGCCACAATGGCAAGGGTGGCATCCGCCGCCACAAACTTCTTAAGCGCCGCACGCACATCGTCTATGTCTTGCCAGAGAGATTCAACACTGCTGATCAGGCGCTCACTATCCAGTTGTTCTTGTGGCACAACCCGACTGAAGCCACCTGCTTCGGCATACCTGGCGTTATCGAGCTGGTCACCACGGCTACCCGCCAGCGGCAGGGGTACTAACAAATTGGGTTTACCCAGGGCGAGCAATTCAAAAACACTGTTTGCACCTGCTCTCGACACCACCACATCTGCCGCTGCCAAGAGGTCAGCCCAACCCTCCGCAACATAGTCGAACGCTCGATAACCAGGGCCATCCGCTGCACGCTCTTTACCTGCGCCACAAACATGAGCCACAAACCAGTTGCGCTGCGCGAGTTCCTCCGCCGCCCCAATAACACAGGTATTTAATGCATCTGCACCCAAACTACCGCCCGTTACCAGCAGCACACGCCTGTCGTCTGCAACACCCAGCGCCGCACGGCCCGCTTGCGCGTTCCCTTCCAGCAACTCCCTGCGGATCGGTGCACCGGTATAGACAAACCGACCCTTGAACGAACCAAACAAACTGCGTACCTGGGTATCCGGAAATCCGGCACAAAGCGTTTTGACAAAGGGGGCGCTCAACAAATTCGCAAGGCCCTGAGTCGCATCTGACTCGTGCGCGACCACGGGCACCCGCCACACCCACGCAGCAAACACGACGGGAAAGGCGACAAAGCCGCCTTTAGAGAACACAACCTTGGGCCGCTCCCGCCCAACCAGCACCAACGCCTGCCCGATGCCCAATAACACGCGAAAGGCGTCCAGCAGGTTCTGCCAGGAAAAGTACCGGCGGAGCTTGCCAGCCTTGATGCCGAGATAGCGCAAGCCGGCGGGTTGGACCAGTGCTTCTTCAAGACCGGTGTCAGAACCGACAAATACAACGTCTAGACCTTGCCCCTGCAACACCTGCCCAACGGCTATGCCAGGAGTAACGTGTCCCCCGCTCCCACCGCCAGTCACTAAAACGTCAACCATCAGCTCTGGGCCTGCAGGACTTTTTTCAATAGCGGTACTGTTAAATTGCGCTGCTCGGCCATTGCCAGTTTGTCGGCCTGGGCAAGAACATCGAGCATCGCCGGCAGCGAGCGTGGCCCATGGCGGAGTAGATAGGTGGACGTTGCGCCACCAAGCACAAGTCCGAGACGACTGGCTCGCGCTTCCAGCACTGCCAGCTTGTCATCATCAGACAGCTCGGCCAGGCGAAACACTTCTGCGCCACGCGCCCGCGACGCCCAGTCTGCGACCGCCATGGCGTATTCCCCCGGCGGCCTGTTGGCACTTAACAGCAAGTGCAAGCCGGCTTGTCGACGCTCTTGATAACGCCGCACGAGCTCTTGCTCAACGGCCGCCACACCCAACCAACAGTCCACATCGTCGATGCAAAGCAACGCGTAACGCTCGCTGCCTTCCAGGGCATCAACCGCATCTGCCACCGCTATCTGCCGAGCCGGAAAATAGGCGATCTCATAATGGTCCGTGCTCGCCAGACGAGCAGGTGCCAGTTCTGCCACGGTGGCCTGCAGCAAATGCGTTTTGCCACTGCCCTGCGCACCATACAACCACAGCATGTCGCCCAATCTGTTATCTGATCCAGCGTCTGATCCGGTGTTGGCAGCGGAACCCAGCGCCAGCAACCGAGCACAAAGTGCACCGTTGGTCCCAGGCACAAAAGTGTCGAGCCGATAATCATCTCGCAATTCAAAACGCAGCGGCAGCTGAGCCTTCACAACTGGTTGCTCAATTCGTTCGCGCAGGCGTTGGCTCTTTCGAGCGTCGCTCCAGCGCGTTTGGCACATGAACCTCAATGGGTCCCTGGGCGCGAACTTCTGCCGCACTGCTGCGCCCTGTCTTCAACCCGCGCTGCCCCCAGGTCACCACATAGTCAATGCCGGAGGCAACGCCAAGCACAGCCAGTACATAAAACAGGTGCGGGTCTACCACCGTGGCTGCCCATTCGCTGACACTCGAAAAATCACACAGTGCCACCAACAGCAACACAAGGGTAACGATCTGAATCGCCGTATTGATCTTGGACAGAAACGTTGGATTGAAGCCCACCCGTTCGAACCAGCGGCGATAGATCGCAGCGCCGGCCAATATGATGACATCACGGCTCAACACAATAAGCGCAACCCACAGCGGCAGATGCCCCTGCAGGGTAAACACCACAATCATCACACCCACCAGCAGTTTGTCGGCAATGGGATCAAGCGCCTTGCCGAGCTCTGACATCCAGTTAAAGCGCCGCGCAATCGCCCCATCTATCGCATCCGAGACACCAGCCACGCTCATGAGTACCAGTGCCTGCGTGTAATGGTGCTGCCACAACGCATACGCCGTGGGGATAACCAGCAG
>CAZSYU010000170.1:0-5130 GCA_964611345.1 uncultured Pseudomonadales bacterium | reverse complement strand
AGCCCAACAATACCACCGGCTGTAACCACCTCGTCCCCCTTGGCAAGGCCACCCATAAGCTCCTGATGCTCTTTGCGGCGCTTGTTCTGGGGCCGGAGCAGCAGGAAATAGAAGATGAGGACAAAGATGCCCAGAAAGATAAGTTGTTCCCAGCCTGCGCCGGGAGGAGCGCCGGCGCCGGAGGCCGCGTGCGCGCTGTTAAACAAGGTCATGAGCGGTGTTCCACTGGTCGTGAAGGGACTTTGCGAGGGTGCGGAATGTACCCGTTTCAATTGCGCTCCGCAATTCTGCCATCAGGTGGTGGTAGTAGTGCAGATTGTGAATGGTCATTAGCGTTGCACCCAGCATTTCGCCACAGCGATCGAGATGATGCAGGTAGGCCCGGGAGAAGTTGCCGCAGGTGTAGCAGCTACAGGCAGCATCTACCGGGTCGGCACTGGATTTGTGCCGGGCGTTGCGAATTTTGAGGGTACCCAGCGAGGTAAACAGGTAGCCATTGCGCGCATTCCGGGTGGGCATCACGCAATCGAACATGTCGACCCCAAGGGCCACCCCGGCCACCAGATCCTGCGGCGTGCCGACTCCCATCAGGTAGCGCGCTTTGTCAGTGGGCATGTGCGGCAGCAGGTTGGTCATCACCTCAAGCATTTCGTCTTTCGGCTCACCCACCGACAGACCACCAATGGCGTAACCATCAAAGCCAATCTCTTCGAGTGCGGCCAGACTCTCGCGGCGCAGGTGTTCGTACATGCCGCCCTGATTAATACCAAACAGCAGGCCTGGGCGTTGGTTAGCAGGCAACGTATCGGCACTTTCGGCTAACTCTTTGGCCAGCATATGCCGGTCTTTACAGCGCTGCGCCCAGCCCATCGAGAGCTGCATTGACTCCTCGGCCTCTTTCTCAGTGGCCGGGTAGTTGGTGCACTCATCGAAGCTCATGATCACGTCGGTGTTGAGGTTGTGCTGCACCTCTATAGAACGCTCAGGCGTCAGATCGATCTTGTCGCCATTCACCGGCGAGCGAAACACCACCCCTTCTTCGGTGATCTTGCGTAACTCACCCAGGCTCCACACCTGAAAGCCGCCGCTGTCGGTAAGAATGGGCCCCTGCCACTGCATAAAGTCGTGCAGGCCACCCAGCGCCGCAATCTGCTCGTCACCGGGGCGCAACATCAGATGAAAGGTGTTGCCCAGCAGTATCTGCGTGCCCACCTCGGTGATTTGTGCCGGGGTGACACCTTTAACCGTGCCGTAGGTGCCCACCGGCATAAACACGGGCGTTTCAACCGCGCCGTGGCGGGTGGTGAGACGACCGCGCCGGGCGGTGCCGTCGCTTGCCAGGGTTTCAAACATCTAGTTGGTCTCGCTGGAACCACCGCTCACGCAGCGTGGAATAAACATGGCATCACCATAACTGAAGAAGCGGTAACGTTCGGCAACGGCGGTTTTGTAGGCCGCCCGCATGCGCTCATAACCGGCAAAGGCCCCAACCAGCATTAACAGGGTGGATTTGGGCAGGTGGAAGTTGGTGATCAAGGCATCGACCGCCTTAAATCGAAACCCGGGAGTAATAAAGATACTGGTGTCGCCTTGATCCTGGGCGAGGAGTGCGGCCGATTCGAGTGCGCGAACCACTGTGGTGCCTACCGCCACTACCCGACTGCTGGTGCGCGCAGCACAGGCATCGAGTGCAGCGCGAGTGCTGGCCGGAATGAAGTAGCGCTCGGAGTGCATCTCGTGGTCAGCCACATCATTAACGCGCACGGGCTGAAAGGTGCCCGCACCGACATGCAGCGTGATGGGCACAACGTCGACACCCTTGCTGCGAATCTTATCAAGCAGATCGGTGGAGAAATGCAGGCCTGCCGTGGGTGCGGCAACCGCGCCGGGTTCGGCCGCGTATACCGTTTGGTAGCGCTGTTCGTGCGGTTCGGCCTTTTCATCGGCCACGGCCTCAGGATCTATATAGGGCGGCAATGGCATCTCGCCGTGGGTTTTGAGCACGTCCATTACCGGGCGGGAAAAACGCAAGCGATAAAACTCGCCCGCGCGGTCGAGCATTGCGGCGGAATCGGCATCGCTGGATGGGTCGCCGAACTCGAGGCTGCGACCGGGTTGCACGGCTTTGCTGACGCGTACCTGGCACAGGGCCTCAAACTCGCTTTCGATGCGCTCAAGCAATACTTCCGCAGCCCCACCCGTGTCTTTGCGCGCCTGCATGCGGGCCTTTAGCACCTCGGTGTCATTCACCACCAGAAGATCACCGGGCCTTAACTGCTCAACCAGGTCAGTGAACTGCAAGTGCCGCTCCCGGGCTTCTTCTACTAATAGCAATCGGCTCGCACTGCGGTCAGCCAGCGGGATCTGGGCGATCAGCTCGGCAGGCAGGTGATAGTCGAAGTCCGTTAATTGCATAAGGTAGTGCAGTTGGGGCAAACGCGCCGGTTTCAAGGGCTCTTAGGGGCCGCGCAGGATACCTTGGGGCTTAGGGCGTTGATAGCGTTGACCCATAGGGGTCCTTTAGCTAAGGTCTCGATCCCACCGTGCCTGGGTGGCGAAATTGGTAGACGCGCTAGACTCAAACTCTGGTGGTAGCAATACCGTGTCGGTTCGAGTCCGACCCCAGGTACCACTCTTCGTGCTTGTTGCAGCCATTTCGAAGAGCCAGAACCAGTTCAGATTCATCCCCGTACGCGCAGCGGACGCCCCTGACTTTCATAAGCACCACAAATCTAGTTACTGCGACACAACGCCGGTAGGTGCAAAGGCACTTTGAGATCCAGTGAAATCAGTGCACGAGCTGAAACCGGTCGTGCCAGTCGGCCCGGCAACCATCGATCTTATGGTATTCAGTTGATTGCCCGAGTTGTTATCAGTGTCCTGGCGACCTACCAAGCCATCTTGATTTCCGCACCTAAACAGGGTGGTTGAAATACCCTCTGAGCGACGCTCGTCAAGAGAAAGAACATTGTCATCGTTAACATCGAAGAACACCTCAGCCGTCAAGTTCAGCACGTTGTCAATGCTATCCGGCGTGAACGTCCACATAGTGTCTTGTTCTCGATAGGCTACCCGTTGTCGGCTCAGGCTTCCGGGCTAGTATACGATCAGCTCATAGAGTTGGAAGGCGTTAGGGTTGTTGGTTCTGAAGGTCATTTGTACGGTGTGTCCAGTGTCTGCCGCAACAAAGTTGGTTGCGTACAGCAGTTCGGAGCCGACCGCTGGATAGGTAAAAAAGACCAGGTCGTTCGCAGGCAGACCCTGCTCGTTTTCAGGAATCAATCGCAACTCCGGCCGGGATCCAGCCGCAGGGATATTTAGGCCGGCATTATCTGTTGCGCCATAGTTAAAGAGCCCGACACCAAAGCAGGCACGTCGCCTGAATCATCGATGTCTGGAGAGACACTGTGAGAGTTACCCGTTGCACCGCCGATAAGCGGCTCGCTAATCACGTCGAGCTGTGATGCCAGGGCCACCCTACTAGCCAGCAGAAAAACCAGGGTAACGCTGCCAATTCTGATTAGTGTAAGAGTAGCCGCAACCAGCGCGATGTGACCTTTCATAACTAGTTCCCTGTCGAGTTAAGATGCCAGCTTAGTTTACGGATAGCCCTCAGATTCCACAAATCAAGCCAACGCTTCGCTGGCAAATACTTGATGATGCTCGGACGGAGCCAGGTAACAGCCTCTAGCAATTTTTCGACCGAGCAAACAATTTTACGGCGAGACTCCGGTTGCGACCCTGAGCGTCAACTACACTGAATGGCTAGCTCGCTAATCGAAAGAGATTTCATCAAAGGAACGTGGGGAGCTGAGCACACGGAGTGAGCGTAGCTCATCGAGGCGATAGTCTTTTTCTATTTGATCACTGGCCAGAGTAAGGAACTCGCCTTCTTGGCGAGCCCCGACTGTGATTGCGATACCCTGCTCCGTTTCACCGTTTCGCAGAGCGAGCGAGACTTCATAACCGTGCATACAGGCAACTTCGAGGTGATCATAAAGACCGCAGTCGACGGGTTGATAGTCTTTTGTCATGCCTACAGGAGTCGCCTTGTAATCAGTACACCGGTCAAAAATCGGCTCACATTATAGGCCTGACCCTCGCCCGGTGAATACCGGCAAGATCAGCAGCGGTACGGTAGTTGTAGCGAGATGTTTGCTCCAACACCCGGCAATGCGCCGGGCAGCGCGATTGGTTCGCGTGAGGGAAACCCTAGAGCCAGTGCACCAAGGCCACGGATACCTGCGTTAGTCCTGAGCTCGGCCAACAGGCTTTCTGTCACTCCGCCGGGTAACTCTGAAAATTGGGTTAGTCCGCCCGACACTTGTAGCTGCTCAGCATAGTTTAGGTTGCGCATTTCGATCTCCTGAGTAATGAGCGCCAAGTATGAAACGGCCTAAGCGCGCGGAACTACACGACCCTCCGTAAACCTACAGCGTTGCTCGAAATCGCGTACAGCAAGATTTGAGTCATTCAGTGATATCAAAATGCCACCAATGACATGGCGAGTATCTCGCGAGACCATAGGCACGAGGAACACACCAACTCACTCCAAATTGCCATCGCGGTGATATCAACGAATTGCATAGCATTTTGATATCGCGATTGAGCCTATGGCTAGCTCGCGTTAACGACTTTCAAATACTAGTGAGGAGATCAGGATGCGGGAACTTAATATAGAAGATGTTGAACAGGTAAGTGGCGGAACACCATTGGAAGCGGTTGCTCTTTGGACGACAGCCCTCGGGATAGCTGGACTTTCAGGAGTCGGGACTTTGGGAGTGGTCGCTGCGTTCGCAGCCTCGCCGATTGTGGCAGTGGGTGTACTCGCATTGTCGTTCGGCGGTGGCTATTTATTCAATCAACCACCCACTGTGAACACAGGAACACTTAACCCCGGCAGCAATTACAGAGAGTCGGACTGCTGATAACACAGGGCGGGAGCATAGGCTTCCGCCCATCACCGACCAAGAGGTGTGCATGGAAATAACCGGCAATGTAGGGCGCAACGCAGTCAGGCTAATCACACTGCGACTGCTGACCATGGGCCTATGTGCAACGGTTTTATGGCTAACCCAGCGCTACACCATAATCACACCAGATCAGGCGTACGTTTGTTTTGTTCTGGGA
>CAZSYU010000169.1:0-5166 GCA_964611345.1 uncultured Pseudomonadales bacterium | reverse complement strand
AGATGCTGGAGTTTGGTCGGGAAATAACCGAACGCTCGTTGACCACGCCCGATGAAGTGCGCGAAGAGTTGCTAGAGGCTGCGCGCGAAGCGCTACCCGATGGGTATGACGTTGAAAAACACTTTGGTCCATCTTACAGCCCCTGGAAAGAACGCTTGTGCCTGTTGCCTGATGGCGACATGTTCGAGGCCATCAATTCTGGCAAAGCATCGGTAGTTACCGATCAGATCGAGCGCTTTACCAAAGACGGTATTCTGCTGCAGTCGGGCGATACGCTTGAGGCTGACATCATTGTTACCGCCACCGGCATCGAACTGTGCGGGCTTGGTAATATTGCCTATACCGTTGACGGCAAAACGGTGGATGCCGCAGAAAACTTCAGCTACCGCGGCACTATGATTTCCAACATGCCTAATCTTGCCTGGATTTTCGGCTATATCCGCACGTCCTGGACCATGCGCTCCGACATGATTGCACACTACATCTGCAGGCTTTTGAACCACATGGACGAACTCGGCGTACGCCAGTGCACTCCGCGCTTGCGACCCGAAGACCAGGGCATGAATGGCAAGGGCTACATCGACCCGGAAGATTTTTCACCCGGTTACATGCAGCGCGGCATACACCGCCTGCCAAAACAGAGCGACTCGGCGCCCTGGGTCAACTCGCAGGACTATTACACTGAAAAAGACGAGCTGCCCAATGCTGAGTTTGATGACGGTGTACTGGTGTTTGATAACCCACCACCCGACAAATCGCAGGCCGCGTAGCGCACAAATAGAATAAAAAGTTAACTAGGGAGAAAACGATGAATCAGACTTTTGGCGACGTACAGGTATCTGACCTTGGCGACTTTGTAGCGCTGGCAGAGATAAAACGCGCACCGAACAATTTCTTCGACGAGGATCTGATTCGTAGCCTTGCTGATGCCTTCGATGCGCTCGACGAAGATCCACAATGTCGCGCCATTGTGCTCGCCTCGGAAGGCAAACACTTCTGCGCCGGCGCCAACTTTGGCTCCAGTGACGACAAGGCCAAGCGCGCGAAGCGCACGGCAGAAGAAGGCAACCCGCTGTATCAAGAAGCGGTGCGTTTGTTTGGTAATAAGAAACACGTGATTGCAGCCGTACAGGGTGCGGCAGTTGGTGGCGGCTTTGGGCTTGCGATGATGGCCGACTTTCGTGTGGGTTGCCTCGAGGCGCGCTTTACGGCCAACTTCGTAAAACTCGGATTTACACCAGGCTTCGGCCTCACCCATGTGCTGCCACGTGTGATTGGCCAGCAGGCAGCACAAGATTTGTTTTTTACCGGGCGACGAATCAACGGCGAACAAGCCAAAGACATAGGCATTCTCGACAAGCTGGTACCCCAGGCCGAGCTGCGCGATGCTGCTGTTAGCTACGCCCGAGAGATTGCCGTTAACGCGCCACTTGCACTTATGTCCGTACGCAAATCAATTCGCGGCGACCTAGCCGCCGAAGTGAAAAAAGCCACCGATCATGAAGGCTTTGAGCAGTTTCACCTGCAACGCACCAGCGACCACAAGGAAGGCGTTAAGTCCGTTGCTGAACGGCGCAACGGCAACTTCACTGGCACTTAATATCTGGCGCTCAACCTGGCTCTAAAGCTTAAGCAATTGCTTGCCGAAGTTCTTGCCAGAGAACAGACGCAGAAGGGTTGCGGGAATGTTCTCAAACCCTTCCTGCACATCTTCCTTGTACTTTACCTGCCCATTGCGAATCCAGTCTGTGAGCCGTTCAATGGCCACCGCGTGTTCGTGCTCGTAGCCACGCAGTAAAAACCCTTCCATGGTGGCCTGGCGAAACACAATGTTGAAATAATTGGTGGGACCCGGCGGCAGGGTTTCCTGCTCGTAGCGGGAGATGCCGCCGCAGATCACTATGCGCGCATGGCGGGCGATGCGGCCCAAGGCATCATTCAAAGCAACTCCGCCAACGTTGTCGAAAAACACGTTAATGCCTTCGGGGCACAACTCCTTTAAACGCGCTTTCACCGAGTCGTTTTTGTAGTCGATGGCGGCGTCATAACCCACCTCATCGATCAGCCAATCACACTTGGCCTGACCACCGGCAATACCAATCGTGCGACACCCCATGATTTTACCGAGCTGTCCGGTTACCGAGCCCACGGCCCCGGCGGCACCCGAAACCAACAGCGTGTCGCCCGGCTCGGGCTTACCGATGCGCAACAAACCAAAATAGGCCGTTAACCCGGTAACACCCAGGGGGCCTAACCGCGCCCGCAACAGATCATCATCCGGCACCACCTCAACGTCCTTTGCACTCACATGCCCAAAATCCTGCCAGCCGAGCCTGCCGATCACCTTGCTGCCAATGGGTAAGTCTTTGCTGTTCGATTCAACCACCTCCCCCACGGCCCGTCCGGCCATCAGGTCGCCGATGTCGTTGCCACTCGCGTAGCCCGAGACATTTTCGAGCTGGCCCTTCATCGCCGGATCAAACGCGAGCATCTCGGTGCGCACCAACGCCTTGCCTTGCTCAAGCGGGGGCAACGTTACCTCGGTTTGCAGAAAATCCGTAAGAGCAAGCGCGCGCCCCCGTGGGTTGCCGTTAATCAGCCATTGGCGGTTCTGCATTGGTGTCTTCTCCCCTGTCCACGCATAACTGCAATCGTCTCAGGTTCACCATACCAGCCAAAAAGGTCAGCGGAATAGCACGCGGCACAGGCGCTGCAAATTGCTAAACTTGCGCCATCGCAAAATCCGGCAATCCGCACGTGGCACGCAGCAGTACATCAACCAGAAAATCGACTAAGAAACAGGCCCCCAAACAGGCGCAAAAAAACACTGACTTCGAAATCGCTGGCCACCGCGTGCCGCCCGGCGAGCGCCTTCAGTTCGATCTGCCGGGGGCGGCTCTCTATACCCATACGCCCATCAACACACCCATCGAGGTCATTAACGGCAAACGTCCTGGCCCCACCCTGCTGGTGTGCTCTGCCATCCATGGCGATGAGTTAAACGGTGTAGAAATCATCCGCCGCCTGCGCACGCTGCCCGCACTCAAACGCTTAAGCGGCACGCTCATTCTCGCACCGGTGGTAAACCTGCATGGGTTCATCAACAAGTCTCGCTATTTACCGGACCGGCGCGATCTCAACCGGTGTTTTCCCGGGTTCAAATCAGGCTCACTCGGCTCGCGCATTGCGTACGGGTTTTTCAACGAGATCGTGCGTAAGTGCACGCACGTCATCGACCTGCACACCGCGGCGGTGAATCGCGACAACCTGCCGCAAATGCGCGCCGATCTAAGCACGCCAGGGGTTGAAGAAATGGCGCTGGGCTTTTCTATACCCGTCATCATCAACTCGGGGCTCATCGACAAGAGTTTGCGCGCAGAGGCTGGCGAGATTGGCATTCCGGTCGTGACCTACGAGGCCGGTGAGGCCCTGCGCCTGTCAGAAAAAGCCATTGTTACCGGCATTCGCGGGGTTTCCAACGCCATGCGCGCTATCGACCTATTGCCCATGCGCAAAACAAAATCAGCGGTGGCCAACCCAGACATTGCCACCGGCAGCAAATGGCTGCGAGCCAGCAGCGACGGCATGTTCCGCCCACTCGCAGAACTGGGCGCACGCGTCGCCAAGGGAGATGCGCTTGGTGTGGTCTCTTCGCCGTTCGATTCCGACGAAGACGTACTCACCTCAACGGTTGAGGGCATTGTTGTTGGCATGGCCCGGCAACCCCTGGTGAACGAAGGCGAAGCCCTCTGTCATGTGGCCGTATTCGAAGAGGCCGAAGAGGTGGAGGAAAAAATTACAGCCCACGGCGAGCTTATCGAAACCGATCCGCTGTTTGGCATTGAGCAGGTCGACGATGTTGATGTGGTGTAGTCGGCAGGTTGTAGCTAGCGCTGCTTCACCACGTTTAACACTATGGAAGAGGATGCATCCTTCACCGCGGGCATCATCAACAACTCGCCATCGATAAAGTCACCGAACGCCGCGAGGTCTGCAGCAACCACCTCCAGCATAAAATCGATGCTGCCTGAGATCATATGACAGCTCTGCACATTCGGGTGCGCGATCACGGCTTCGCGAAAATCCTGAGCAAGATCGTTACGCTGGCGGTCGACGTTCACTGACACAAACGCCCGCACCTGATAGCCGCGGGCCCGGTCATCCAGGTTAACCGTGAAGTTTTCGATAACCCCCCGCTCCAGCAAACTCTCAACCCGGCGCTGACAGGCACTGGCAGACAGGCTGATGCGCTTGGCCAGTGCGGCCCAACTGAGCCGGCCATCGCGCTTCAGCTCTTCAATTATTCGAGCGTCATATTCATCCATCGTGATGGTTTCCTGCGCATATTAGTTCTATTTCGCACATATACTGCGTATCAGCTCACTTTATAGCAGATTTCGCAGACACCCTGCACGCACTTTCGCCTACTATTAAGGCGTTAAGAATCAACAGCTTGGACGCAGTACAGGACCCGAACGCCATGAATCAGAAAGCCACGCTCAACGCCGACCAAACAAAAGCCCAAAATTCGGCCGACACAGCCGAACACCCTGCCCAGGCAAAAGGCAGCATCCGCCGCCGTTCCCATCTGAAGAAGATCGACCACGTCTCTTACGCCGTGGCCGCGGGCAACATCGAGCGCTGGGCCTGGTTCCATATCGAGGTTGAAGGCGGCACCCTGATCAAGCGCATCGACGATGCTCGCCCTGGCGATCCCAACAGCAGCATGAAGATCTGGTGCATCGACTTCGGTGACTTTGGTATTGCCTTAATAGAAGGTATCGACCGCGCCGAAAAATCCCAGGTCACCTCTTTTGTTGATTTGCATGGCGATCATTCATGCCAGCACGTGGCCTACGATTGCCACAACCTCGATAACTTTATCGCGCACATGAAATCACTCGGCGGCCACCCGCGCGGTGATGTGTTGGTGCAAGACGACGGCTTTGGCATTCTGAAGCAGATGTTCGCCAAGGGTTATGCCTCGGGGCATGCTGGCGAAGCCACCTTCCCGGAATATTGCGAACGCCCCGAATCTGACGCCGAAGCTAAAGAGGTAGAGATTACCTTTTCGAACAAGGCTGGCGGCCAGTTCTATAAGCAGGTGCAAGACGCGATTGACGCTGGCGACGAAGAGCCATTCTTCGACTTCACGCACATGCCCAA
>CAZSYU010000168.1:0-5263 GCA_964611345.1 uncultured Pseudomonadales bacterium | reverse complement strand
CACATCGGAAAAAGTCGATGCTCCAGAGGCTATCTTTGCTGTGACCGAAGAAAGACTACAAATGTGTCTGGTAATTTGTAGTGACTACCAATTCGCCACCCACAGGTTAAGGCACTGGCTCGAAGTCATCGGCGCCACCTGGGTCGAAGTAACGGAGCAAGATTGGCGAGCGCGCACGCAAGCTGCGAATGATGCAATAACTACCCGGCTGTAGTCGGCAGTACCGTCTTGTCTAGCGTACTTTTTATCAAACTGACAGTTTGGTTTGACAACATCAGCAAGCCTATGCCCTCACTGCACAATAAACCGAAGCACCTGTAGATCACTCTCCCTAAAGTCGTCGGTTTCCAGTTCCGTAACCACAATGACGCGTCCTTGTGCGTCAAGCGCTAGTGGCGCCAGCGTACTCTCTAATTCAATGTCGGGTACTGGCGCTGAATTAAAACGCCCACCTTGGCCAAAGTTCAGGCTGAAATCGCCAGTGGCAGTAAACAGACTGAATGTCAATGATTGCCGACCAGGCGCCGCGACGCTTCCCAGTACCAGTATTCGACCGTCCTCTAACAGAACGACATCGTTGCCCGAGCCACTGAGCAATTGACCCTCGCCATCGGGTACTTCCGATAAGACAAAGCCATTGTTGCCGAAACTACTGTCCGGAACGCCACTCGACGTGAGTTTCAGCAACCCCAGAGAATTCTGTATTTCACCTGTCGCGAAGACTTCCCCCTGTTGATTAACTGCAACACTCAGAAAAACCTCCAGGTCGGTACCGTTGTCGAGGATGAAAACTCCATCGGTGGCAAAATCACTATCCAGGCTGCCATCCGGCAAAAAACGCGCGACCAGTAGATCGTCCCCGATACTCTCGTTAACCGAGTTTCGCACCACACCAACTGCTGTGATCTTGCCATCCGCCCCCACGGTCACCCCGAAGAACTCGTTGGAGATAATGTCGGGACCAGGCGATGCGACTATCGAGACGCCGCTGTTTCCAAAGGTGCTATCCAGGCTGCCATCTGGAGTAATTTTCAGAACAAACGGGTCACGAGCACGGGAAGTGATCGGATTGTCTATATCACCAACCAAAACGATTGCACCCCCGCTCAATGCGGCCATGTCTGAAAAATCATCGTCGCGGCCCGCAATATCAATAACCACAGACCCCTGGGTACCGAAGGATGTATCCAGGCTGCCATCAGCAAGCAATCCTATAACCGCAATATCATCGTCGAGCCCAAAGCCCAGCCGCAGGCGTCCATCCGACAATTCTACGACCCGTACAGGAAAAGAGCGGATCCTTCCCGACACGCCTAGATCCTCAGCCGAAAGAGCAGACACGCCCTCGTCTGCAAATGTAGTATCTATTGCGCCGTCTTCAGTTAATCGCAGTAACGCCAACTGATCTGTACTCGGCAGCCCCGGCTCAACAATGGTCTGAAAACTTGCAATCAAGATCTTTCCGTCTGCAAGAGCGATCGCCTCCGATGGAAACTGTGAACTGGTACCGCCAGAAGCTGGGGTGTTCTGAACTAACACACCCTCGGTTGCGAAGTCGCTATCTAATCGCGGCGTTAGCTCAACGGTACGCAGCGCAACGCTAGTAGAACCTCGAGTAGCCCCAAATTGATCGGTAAACCGTACGAATACACGATTGGTTGCCGGGTCAAAAGGCACGTCACCGTCTGCCGTCACAAAGAAACCAAAGGTTGGGGTTGCCTGTGCTGCAATCTCCGTAGAAATACTATCAGTACTTGGTACTTCAGGATTTATGCATACCGCCGTCGCGGGGTCGGTTTGGCACTGAATAACTGATACCGGGAGGCTGGTATCGCTCACCTCCGCATTCACAATAAGCGTATCGCCAACGCCAACATTAACGCTTGCCAGGCCAAACACATTCGTACCCTGCGCACCAGCTAACTCGACAATACCGTCGTTCGAAGGCGTTGCAACAAGTGCAATTACATCAGCAACCTCAGTATCGCTGGCCGAAAAGTCTATAGTGTTTACGCCGGTTATGACGCCCGCCGGGTCTGAGTTTTCACATTGATAAATTAGTTCAATTTCCTGAGGCTCAACCGGCTCCGTAGCAACCAACGTCAACACAAAGGTCTGAAAGCCGCCGGGAGCTATGTCTACGGGTGTATTTGGAGTTCCTGTTGCCAAATTGTCAGCCGGGTTGGTTGTCTGGTAGGTGAAGTTGACCGGTAAGGCAGAGTTCATCGAGATACTGCAGTCAGTACCGGGTTCAATTCCGGCGTTTAGCAGGGTGGCAAAGACCGTGGCC
Source organism: uncultured Pseudomonadales bacterium (assembly GCA_964611345.1). Taxonomy (GTDB): domain Bacteria; phylum Pseudomonadota; class Gammaproteobacteria; order Pseudomonadales; family Azotimanducaceae; genus JALZVT01. Next base: position 2,973 of record CAZSYU010000168.1, on the reverse strand, counting down.
GGCGTATCGACCTGTACTGATCGACTGCTGGGCAGTACGGATGAGACGAGGACGGGAACTTCGGCATAAACAGGCGCACAGCCGCAGGCAATCCCCATGCAGACCGTGAGATCTATCCATCTGAATCCTCGTTTTTTTCGCTGTGTAACTGGAGTTAGAGAGTGCATCGGCTATTCCGGCGTAGTTATACAGTTCTATAGGCGTTTTTCTGAAACGATTCGGCTCAAAGTGAGAAGCGAAATTTACAGGTTGATGCAAAGCGATGTATCCACTGCCTAAAGCTGCTCTATACAGCTGCTCCGAAATGGATCAGGCCAAACCTGTTAAAGACAAAGTAGATATATCCAATTTGCAAAGAGGTTGGCTTTCTGAAATGAGACTGGCTATTCTCCCGCTCTGATTCAAGCGTCAAAAAAGGAATTGGGGAGAAAGCGCGTTGAGGAAAACCAGAACTAGATGTGAATAGGAAGAATAACCGGTCTTTTTCTCGATTGCTCTGATTACTGGGTTAAGTGCCTGGGAAGTTGGCGTGCAGCGTTGGTATCAAAAGATCTGTCGTGGTCGAGTATCTTGGTGATGAGTGCCGGCTCAGTGATGTCTGCGATGACGCGAAGCTGGCCACCGCACAGTGGGCACAGTGTGATGTCGATTTCAAAGACGCGCTTTAGTCGCTGAGCCCAGGAGAGCGGGGCCGTGGGCGGATCGGCCAGACTACTTTAGTGCAGACAACCAGCACTACAAAATCTGGTGGGGAAACAATAGCGGGAGCCTAGTCGATGAATTCACCAACTTTCCCTACAAGAAAGGACCAGGCCTCTCCGAATTCTACTCCGAAAATTGGCGAGACATCCGGTGGGATTCTAACCAAGAAAAGTGGCGCCGTGAAAGTTAGACGCTAGCTAGTAGGAGGACTTTGCTGCTTCCGTTAACCCCAGTTTAGCAGCAGCAGTGCTCCTTACAGCACTTGCAGCTCTTTTCGTCGCAACACTTTTTGTCACGGCACTCGCATTTGCACTTTTGCTCAGTCATGTTCACTTCCTCTTATTAAGTCACTCGGTAATCTGTTAGCTGTCAATCTGATCCGCCAGCGCCCGCAGCCGTTGCGCAACACCGGAACGGTTCAATGAGTAAATTCGCTCTCTACCCTTTCGCTCAAGTTGCACGACATCCTGTTCGGCCAGCACTTTCAGATGGCGTGAGGCAACAGACGCATCAACACTGCAACATTCGCAAAGACACATGGCGTTTTGCGGTTTCTCGCACTGGCAAAGCTCATAAACCATCGATAGTCGATTGAACTCGCCCAGTGCCCTCAACAGGTCCGCTAGAGATTGCAGGTTGGTTGCTTCCATAACCAATAATTGCTTATTTGTGCAAATATGTCAATAAATAAAGCAGGCAGCACAAAAGGCCACGGTATAGGTGGTGACAGCGATCTCACCCAGCTGGGCCTCAGTCGATCGGGATTTGTTTCAGGATAATCAACTGGAAGGTTAGTTCGCTTGCTCGGGGCGCCTTAGCGCGCGCGGCTGACACATAACCATCGCGAATATCTTCCAGCACCTGGCTTTTGGGGCGTTTCTTAGGATCACCATAACCACCACCAGTGGCCGTATACACTTGAACCACATCGTCCCTTTATGCGGCCGATCTGTTGTTATAAGTATTCGTTCTTCGGACAATGGCGAACCGCGTATAATCAATCTCCTCGGCCGTTACTCACAGTACTCAATGCGCTTCCATCTCCATTTCCCAATTATCGCGCTGTGTTGTTACCTCAACCCAACTAATGCTGCACCCTCAGCTTTTGAATTGGCGGGTACCAGGGTTCCCATCGGCGAGCAGCGTTCTTTTAACGCCGATGTGCCCGGAACAGAAATGGTAGTACCGATCACGATCTTCCATGGGAACAGTTCGGGGCCGGTACTCACCCTGTCGGCCGGCACGCATGGGGATGAGTTTCCAGCTATCATCGCTCTGCAACGTTTGCGACGGGAAATCGATCTGGCCACTCTCAATGGCACTCTGGTGCTTGTTCATGCGGCGAACCTACCTGCTTTGCATCAGCGCGGTCTTAGCCCACTGCACCCAGTTGACGGCAAGAACCTGAATCGGGAATTCCCGGGTAACGCCAAGGGCTCACCGACCGAACGTCTTGCTGCCTTTATGACAAAAGAGATCGTGGGCCCAAGCGACTATCTGGCAGACCTGCACTCGGGCAGTGCCGATCAGCGGTTATGGCCTCACATATATGCGCCGTTTGTGGGCAATAAGGAACTCGACACACGTACGTTGGAATGGGCCAAGGCATCTGGGATGCGTCACATTGTTCTATATGGTGATCGGCCCCGCGATCCTGCTAACTCCGTTAGCTACCCCAACACTGCGATGACGCGCGGAAAACCCGGGCTTACGCTTGAGATCGGCGATCGGAGTCTGGTTAAAGAGCGCGACGTGGTTGCGTACCTCAAGGCCTTACGCGGCCTGATGGTCGGCATCAATATGATTGCGGGTGAAAGCCCGAGCAGTAGTGGGCGCCTTATATATCAAGGGCTGGAAGAAGTAGCCTCCCCCGCCATGGGGTTGTTTGAGTCGTACTGCAAAATCGGCGAGCTGGTGGAAAAGGATGCGTTGCTGGGTATTGTGCGCGACTACTTTGGTGAGCCGTTAGCTGAGCTGCGTGCGCCCCGTCGCGGTGTGGTGTTGATTCTGCAGAACGCACCACCGGTGAGTAAGGGAACAGGTTTAATCACCCTTGGCGTTGAGTAGCGGATTGGTGTTACATCACCCGCCCTGCACGGTAGCGGAACGGCAAGAGTCATCGCTGACATCACCGACCCTCCAACGGGGGCCCGACAAGCCTCCCGATCCATACTATGGCGAAACAATTCGTCGGACGTGAATAGGAAGAATAACCGGTCTTTTTCTCGATTGCTCTGATTACTGGGTTAAGTGCCTGGGAAGTTGGCGTGC
>CAZSYU010000167.1:0-5678 GCA_964611345.1 uncultured Pseudomonadales bacterium | reverse complement strand
GTTGATGGAAATGCGCGATCGCACTGACTCGCTGTTCTTCAAGATTATTGTTGGTGCGCTAATTTTTGTGCTCTGTGCATTTGGGTTTGGGGCGTTCAATTTTTTCGATAACTCGAATCCGTCGGCGGCGAAAGTCAACGGGGTGGAGATTTCCAGGGCCGAACTGGATAATTTTGTTGAGCGTCGGCGTCAACAGTTACTCGTCCAGTTGGGCGAGAACGCTGACCCGGATTTGATCGATCCTGCACTACTGCAGGGGTCCACACTGGATATGCTGGTGGAGCAGAGGCTGCTGGAGCAGGCCACTGAAGGCATTGGCCTTGCCGTATCGGATTTTCAGGTCGACAAAAGCCTCATGACCGATCCAACGTTTCAGATCGATGGCAAGTATGATCCCGACACCTATCGCATGTTGCTCGCGCAGAACAACCTGACTCCGGTGCGCTACAGAGAGATAGCTGCCGGATCTTTGGTGCAGCGCCAGTTGAGCGCCGGATTTTCTGACACGCCCGTATTGTTCGACTGGGAGCTCGAGCAGGCCGCCGCGTTGTTTGGTCAAACTCGAGACATTGCTTATCTGTTGGTTGAAAAAAGTGTGGCTGCCGCGGCTGCGGAAATATCCGAGGATGAGATTGCGGCGGACTATGAGGCGAACAGTCCGGATTACATGACAGACGAAACTGTTGATGTTGAGTACATTCGACAACCTTTGGCGACGCTCGTTAACAGCGAACAATACGCACCCCTCGAGGCCGATCTGCAGGCGGAATACGACGCCGCAAAGGCTGAGTTCACCCCGGAAGAGCGCCGCCGTGCTTCACACATTTTGATTGAGGTGGGCGACGATGTTGATGAAGCGGCAGCGATTGCGGCGATAAACGCTGCCAAGGCCCGCCTTGACGCCGGCGAGTCGTTTGCGGAACTGGCGAAGGAATTATCAGCCGACGAAGGTTCCAAGGTGAATGGTGGCGATCTGGGGTTTGCGGGTCGCGGGGCCTATGTGGGACCCTTCGAAGAGTCGTTGTTCAGCTTGTCAATCGGTGAGGTGTCTGCACCGGTGGTTAGTCAGTTTGGTGTGCACCTTATCCGCCTGGAACAAACCGAACAGACGAGCTACCCCGAGTTTTCCGAACAGCGCACGTTGCTGGAATCGCAAGCGCGCCGTTCGGCCGCTCTTGTGGGCCTTGCAGAATTGCAAACCAAAATGGATGAAGCGTCACGCGACAGCGAGAGCGGTTCGTTGGCCGATTTAGTGGCCGAGTTTGGGCTAGAGGCGCAAACCGCCACGGGCATCAATCGCAGCAACGGTGCAGGTATTTTTTCCGACGCCAATCTTCGCGCTGCGGTGTTTGATACGGAAGTGTTGGATGACCGCTATAACTCGCCGGCGATTCGCCTGAATGATGAGTCTGTGGTTGTGGTGCGAGTCACCGAGCAGTATCTGCCCGAAAAGAAACCCCTGGGTGAGGTGCGCGCGCAGATTTTGACCAAGCTAAAGTCTGACGCCGCAACCATTGCGGTGGAGAGCCAGGCGGCCGAGTTGTACGACCGTTTGCTTGCAGGTGAGGCGACAACGGCTATTGCAGACGCAGCCCAACTGCGTTGGTCGCGTGTGGCGCGCGCACGCCGTCAGGATACAGGTGCGCCGCGTGAGGTGGTGCAGAAGGCGTTTGAGGTGAATCGCCCTGCAGACGGCGGGCGTTCAGCAGGACTTGCGGAGCTGGCTAATGGGGACCGCGCCTTGGTGGTTGTGAGCGCCGTGAAAGACGGCTCTAAGGGCACCCTGACAGACAGCGAGCTGGCGGCCGTCAAAGCCCAGATCACGCGTCTGAGTGCCGATCTCGAGTTTACGGGCTTTCAACGCACCCTGCGGGAAAATGCGTCTATTCGACGCCTGCTCTAGCAGCTGATAGCAGGCCAGCAAGCAGGCCAATCGGTCGCTTTAGTATTATTACTGCTTCTGCTGGCCGCGGAGCGTTCGCTCTGTCTCGTCGATCTGCTGACGGTTACAATCGCTGCCACCCATACGACCGACCTGGTCGGGGGCTGACACCAGCTCAAAGTCTTCCCAGGACAGTCGTGCTTTTTGGGTCATATCGAATGGGTTCAGAGCGATGTCCGGATCGTCCCAGTGATGTTCTGAGAAGGCATCGTTGCTGGTAATGATCATCCTTGGTCCGCCATCGATGTGGTACATGCCATAGTCCTTCAAGGCTTGCAGAATGACTTTCAGTGACGGCGGCCACCAGCGTGAAATACGAAAATCCTGGCGCAGACGAAACAGTGAGCCATAGCGCATGGGCTGGCCTGGTGCTGCTTCCGCCTCGCCCCAGCCTGGGCTTCTGAGGGGGTTGTGGGTAGCCGGACGGGCGAAGGTGTCTCGCTCAACCCAGCCGTTGGGCAACGTAAAGGCGAGAGCGTGTCGAATCACGCCGGACTTTATTTCTCCCGGTGTCACCAACAATGGAATGTACGGAATGCCCGCGGCGTTAGCAGACGTACAGGCGAGGCCGCGCAGATCTTGCTCTTGCACCTGACTTAGGTCCCATACATTCGTGCAGCCGCCGGCGTACGCCTTTTTGTCGGGGCCAGGATTATCCGCTCGCCATTGTTCGTAGAGTCTGCCACTGTCCTTCTCGACCACATAGAGGTGGCAGTCGCCATTGCCCGTGCACCGATAGTCCGCCTCGCCCTGCAGCCGTCCATTTGGTGGCACTGGCATCGCGATATAGTCGCAGTGTGGTGAGTAAAACTCATCGACCGGGTAACCATTGCTGGTGAGTCTAGGGGTGAAGTCGTAACGCGGCGTGTTGGCATCGGCTTCGAGAACATGGTGCGAATAGTTCTCGCCATTCACTTTTTTGCCGAGATCGAACTGACCAAAAAACTCGGTCGTTCGGTCGGTTTTAACTTTGCGCGAGACATAACCCAGATAGCGGGTAACCGCGGCCGATTCAGGGTTCACCGGCAGATCATTGATGCGTTGATTCCAGAATTCTTCCGGTTTGCCGACCTGACCAGGTTCCCAGCCGTGGGCTGCGTTGCCCTGCAGGTAGGCGCGGCGATAGGCGTTCTCCGGGCCAGCGCTTACCTGTGGTTCGCTCGCAACGACTGCAGCGCTTGCGGTAATTGAGTTCGCGGGTAGGGCGGTGAGTTCCGTATCTGCGCCTTGTGCGCAAGCCTGCAGGGAACATAAGGTCGCGAGCAGGGCGCTGAGTTGAGTAACGTACCGGCTAGTTAGCCGCAGTGATGTCCACATAGAGTTGCAATCGTTGTCCAGGTTGCAGGTATTTTGTCAGATTTAGCGCATTCCAACTGCGGATATCTTTTGCAGTTACGTTAAATCTGGCGGCAATCAGTGCCAGCGAGTCGCCTTGTCGGACGCGGTACTTTATGGCCTTTACCCGGTCATCCGCCGGTATTGGGATAATCAGTTTTTGTCCCACTCGCAGCGTCGCCTTGGGGCCGATCTGGTTGCTGCGCATGAGTTCCCGCATCGATACTCCAAAGCGCTGGGCGATTTCTGACAACGAATCGCCGCGGACCACGCGATAGCTCTTTTGCCCTTCACCGCGACGCCGGGCGGGCGGCTTGAGCTGTTCGTCAGGACCCTGGGCTGCGGTCGGGATCAACAGGGAGCTGCCCTTACGGATCACATGAGTCCGCAGATTGTTAGCCTGCATCAGCATGTCGATGTCGGTGTTGTTCGCCGCCGCAATCTCGCTGAGTGTGTCGCCGGAAGCTATGGTGTAGCGACGCCAGAGTAAGCGTTGATTCTCTGGCACCGTATCGATATGTGTCTGTGCATCCTGGTGCAGGTGGGAGACCAGCAGACGGTGCGGTCCGTTCGGATGAGTCGCCCATTGATTGAGCGCAGGATTCCATTCATAGAGTTTCTCTACGGTGACACCCAGGGCGGTAGCTGCCTGGGTAAGGTCGAACTGACTACCGGTATCTATGCTTTGCAAATCTACGCGGGCCGCAATAAACGGCAGATTCAGGTCGTACTTGTGCGGATCGCTGAACACCGCTGCAAAGGCCAACAAGCGTGGAATGTAACCCCGGGTTTCTTTGGGGAGGCGAAGTTTGAAAAAATCTTTGTGGCCACTGCGTCGAATGGCGGAACTCATACGGCCTTCGCCGGCGTTATACGCGGCGATGGCCAGGTACCAGTCGTCGAACCGGCGATACAGTAACTCCAAATAGTCGAGGGCCGCGATGGTCGCAAGGACCGGGTCTCGGCGTTCATCAGCCCACCAGTCGCGCTTTAAGCCGAAGCGTTTGCCGGTGGCAGGCATGAATTGCCATAAACCCGCCGCGCCACCGGGTGAAAACGCATACGGATTCAGGGCGCTCTCGATCACCGCAACAAAAAGAATTTCGGCCGGCAGGTCACGCCGTTGGATTTCCTGAACGATGAATGGGGCGTAGCGCTGAAACCGGGGGGCCAGGCGCTCCAGAAAGTCGGGGTGGGCCCGAAGCCAGGCGATTTCCTGTTGTACGCCCTTGTGGTCCAGATGGTGATCCAGGGTCATGTGTTGCTGAACCAACGGCCACAGTGATTGGGGCGCGGGCGCCTGCGGGACCTCGCTCGCCACGACGTTCGCCTCTACATTTGCGCTTAAAGGCAAATTAAATGCCATAATCAGCGCGGTGAGCAGGGCGCTGGACCACCATCTGGGACGGCTGGCTCGTCTGGGCGCGGTTGGCTCTGGGCGGGTTACAATGGATTGCTGCAGAACCAAATCTTCCGTTAACTATCGTTCACGCGCGGTACTTTGCGCAAAACCGCACTGCAGTGCAATGTTAGAACGGTTAGGGCGTCAAAAAGGAGAGCGTCGTTTGAAACCCCGTTCCAGAGTCGGTGAGGCCTCCAACTGGCTGCAGACGACCCTCGGCCAGACCGTACTCACGGTCGAAAACCCGTTGTTGGAACGGGCCGTGCGCCGTATGCATGGCGAAACCCTGCTGTGGGCGGGCGTAAGCGCCGGTACTGCGGGTTTGTCGAGGCGCTGCATGGTTCGGCATCGTATTTTCAGTAACTCGCAGATCGCACCTGGTGGGGTGAACCCCGCGGCCTTTGAAGCCAGTCCCACAGGTATGCGACTGGATGACATGTCCTGTTTCAGCGGTACGCTCGAAGACATCCCCTTGCGCAATGGGTGTGTTGACGCTCTGGTACTGCACCATACCCTGGAACTCTCCCGCGACCCGCGTGCCGCTTTGCGTGAAGCCACGCGAGTGCTTGCGCCGGGTGGACAAATGGTAATCTGCGCGTTCAATCGCTACGGTGCGTTCTCTCTGCTGCGCCTGCTCGGAGCGGGGCCGAAGCACTTCCTCAGTCCGCTGCTACTTAACGACTGGCTCGCTGTGTTGGGTTTTGAGACGGTTGTAGCGCCGCAGTTCGCGTTGTATCGGCCCCCATTCTTTGCTGCAGCCTTCGAAGCGCCAGGTTGGGACAGCCTGCGCGGATTGTTGCATCGCTCACCCGGACCACTGGGCAATATCGTGGTTATGCATGTGCGCAAACAGAGCGTTTCCATGCGCCCCGACTGGCAGGCAGCACCGCGCCGACGAGTTGCTTTGCTGGGGGCCACCTATCCCAAACTGGTAGACCCTCCGCAGCGTCTTCCTTAAGCTGCGCGGAGAACAACGGGGATAAATCTTTTGACCGATTC
>CAZSYU010000166.1:0-5705 GCA_964611345.1 uncultured Pseudomonadales bacterium | reverse complement strand
CGATAATAATCGCTGGAGCCATGCCGCCCCCGGCGCACATGGTAATCAGAGCAAACTGACCGTCGCTGCGTTCCAGTTCATCAAGTGCCGTACCAATAAGCATGGCGCCTGTTGCGCCGATGGGATGCCCCAGCGCCATAGCAGCACCGTTAACGTTGACCTTCTCGCGGTCAAGGTTCAGGTCGCGTTGAAATTTTTCAGACACCACGGCAAAGGCTTCGTTGATTTCCCAGACGTCGATGTCATTGATGCTCAGGCCAGCCTTCTGCAAGACCTTGTGGGCTGCTGGCACCGGCGCGTTTAGCATCAGGGTAGGGCAGTCGCCCATGTTGGCACAGGCAACAACACGTGCCCGAGCTTTCAGGCCTTGCGCCTTGGCGTAGTCAGGGTTCGCCCAAAGAATAGCGGCCGAACCATCAACCACACCCGATGAGTTACCCGCATGATGCACGTGCTCAATCGCGAGATCGGTGTACTTCTGGTTGATTAGTTCACGGAAGGTTTTTGCATCTTCCGTGTGTCTATAGTCGGCTACCTTGGGGAAGCTCGGCTGCAGTTCTGCAAGCGATTCAACTGTGGTGCCTGGGCGGGGGAACTCTTCGCGATCGAGCGCGACGGTTCCGTCCAGGTTGTGCACAGGCACCAGACTGCGATCAAAGCGGCCTTCTTCAATGGCGCGCTGCGCACGGCTTTGTGACAACGCTGCCAGTTCATCCAGGGTTTGGCGTGGGATGCCATCCAGCGTTGCGATGGCATCTGCGCACACACCCTGGTGCGACTGTGGGTGTATTTCCTGCAGGTGCGGGTTGTTGGCACCCATAGGTAAAACGCCTTTCTTGGGCAACGACATCATCTCTGTGCCGCCAGACACAACCAAATCTTCCATGCCTGACATCACGGCCTGGGCGGCCAGATTAGCACTCGATATGCCAGAGCCACAGAACCGGTCAAGTGTTACGCCGCTGGCGCGAATGTCATACCCGGCATCCAGTGCCGACATCCGCCCGAGATCGCCGCCTTGCTCGCACACCTGGGAGCTGGTGCCCCAGATAACGTCGTCGACGTCGGCGGTGTCTATTTTTGTGCGCTCGGCCAGCGCGCGGAGCACCGTCGAGCCAAGGTGTTGTGGGTGCAGGTGTGATAGCGCGCCTTTGCCCGCCTTGCCAATGCCGCGCGGGGTACGGCAGGTATCGATAATGAGGGCGTCACCCATGGTTATTCTCCGGGTAGTTAGGTTGCTGTAGGGAATGGTTAATTATAGCTGGTTGTAGTATTCGATGTCTGCTGTGGTCAAATTTGGCAATTAACAGATAGTCAGTGCGTTTACATGAAACATCTCGTCAGTTGTTTAGCCGCCTTGATGCTGGTGCCAGGACTCATCTGGTTCTTTGGGTATCGGGACGTAACCAGGCCTCCCCGTTTGACCGCCGAAGAGTTCGCCCGACTGGATTTAGCAAGCGCTATGGAAAAACTTGCAGACGCCACAGTTGCTGGCGGCGCGCCCGGTGTCGTGTTGTTGGTTCAGCAGGGTGGGGCACAGGTTGTTAAAACGGCAGGCACGGCCAACAAAGCGTCGGATGCGCCCATGCCGACTGATCATCCCTTGCGCATGGCCAGTATCTCCAAGCTGTATACCGCCGCGGTGATTCATAGTTTGATTGAAGAAGGGCGCTTAGAGCTTGATTCCAAGATCGCTGAAATTTTGCACCCCGATGTACTGGCCGGGTTACACAACGGCGGAGACATTACCGTGCGCCACCTGTTACTGCACCAGAGCGGCATACCGGACTATTCGGATGCGCGTCATTACTTCTTCGGTGACTGGAAAGATGCACCGTTAACGCTTGCACGGACATTGCCGGTCTCCAAACGCGGGAATTCATCAGTTACTGCTGGTGCACGATTTGAATATTCCAGCATGGGCTACATTCTGCTCGGTGAAGTCGCTGAAGTGGTTAGCGGAGAACCACTGAGCGCATTGATCGCTCGCTATATCAGTGGGCCGCTTGGCCACACCCAAACCAGCTACAACCTAAAGCATCCCGTAACTGAAAGCATTCATGGTTACGGAACGCTGTTACGGCCCTGGGCGGATACCTGGGATCTTTGGGCGCATTCCGGACCAGACGCTGGGGTGATGGCACCGGCCCAAGAAATCGCAGAGTTTCTCGCCGCGCTGTTCTTCGCTGATGGAGCGCTTGAGTCTATTGGCAAAGCCATGCTGGCCGAAGAGATCGGCAGCAACTCGAAAAGCCAGAAACAGGCACTCGGCCCCCAGGTGATTCTAGGCAGCAACGATTTAAGTCTGATTGGCCATTCCGGGGATGTGTTTGGTTACCAGAGCGTTGCCTTTGCAGTACCCGCGCACGGTTATGTGTTTGTTGGGCACCTTAACTGCGACTGCGATGCGCTGTCCGGGTCGATGCCAGGTAACTTTGTTCGAATACAATCCGCGATCAGGCGCAACGTCGTCGCAGCGCCTTGATCTAGAGTTCTATACTTCAAAACCACCCTGAACGATTTGAGCAACAGCACTTGCAATTGACTTGGCTTTAACTGACTTCTAACTGACCTCTAAAAGGGCATCCTGAAAGGCTCGCACTCCCGTTCCTGGACTTAGTCGCGCGAGAGTGAACATGGCCAGCCGCACGCGCAGATCCAGCTTTAGGTCACTGTAGGATAGGCCTCGTTTTGATTCGCGTTGCGCAACACTTAGCGGAGCAATAGCCACTACGTCGGTGGTCGCTGCCATGCTTAAGCACGCCGCGAGACTGGTCATTCGATAGTGTGGAAACTTACTGCCACTAACTTGCTGGACCAATCCCTGGAGCGACACGTTCTCCGCGAAGTATCGACTCGGGATAGCCCAGGGGTACCGCATCAGGTCAGCAAGCTTTGGATCAGCCGCTGCTGGGTGGTCCCGGCGAAACACAGCGACCAGGGTCTCACTGCGAAGGGGAGTGATGCGCATCGATTCTGCATAAGGCGAAAATTCAAAATTCACCTGATCGCCTACCACAACATCACATCTACCGGCCGCCAGGTCGCCATAGACATCCGCGCTGCCGATCACCAGTTCGACGGGTAAATCGGGATTGGTTTGGCTCATACGCTTCAAAGCCGGGGTGATGATGCTCTCGGTGGCCAGGGTAATGGCGCCAACCCGAACAATGGTCATGGTGCCGGAGGCGATTAGAGCCGCCGCATCGTCAAAGGCTTCCAGCCCTCGAAGCGCTTCTTCAGCGCGACCGCTGAGCTGTTCTGCCGCAGTGGTTGGCACCACCGATCGGGTAGTGCGATCAAACAGACGACAATTGAGCCGCCGTTCGAGGCGCTGCACACTTTTCGTCAGAGCGCTCTGCGAAATGCCCAGTTGCTCTGCTGCTAGCTTGAAATTTCGTGTCTCTAGCAAGGTCAGGAACTGGCGTAGTTGGCGAGGATCAACCGCTGATGCGCGATGGTTTTCCGCGGTGAGTTCCATGAGTGTGGCGATTCGATTATTTCCCTAGAAGAAATTATATACGCTTTTTAATGCTCTAGTATGAACTGTTGAGCAATGCTGGCTGGCGTAATGACTCCACCATCTGACGAGAAAGCCAAGAAATCACCCGACTCGGTGGGCACCGAGCAAGCCCGTCTGTTTGCCCAACTGCCAGCGTTCCGTTATCTGGGTGAGCAAGACCGCTACCTCTCGCAACCACCACAAGTCCTCTTTCGCTTTGCCCTTGTGGGCTGCGGCATCATGGGCACCGAGCACATTCGCAACACGCTGCTCGAGGGCCGGGCAGAAATCGGCGGTCTGTTTGATCTCGCGAGCAAGAGTGTCGCCCAGGCCCAACAGGCGCTCGCTCAATATGGCCAGTCGACACCCGCGCAGCAATACACCTCTATTGCTGAACTTTGCGCTGACGGCAGTATCGATGCGATTTTTATTTGCACACCAAACCACACTCACCTGGACGTTCTACGCAGCGTCTTAGTTGCCGATAAACCCATATTCCTCGAAAAACCCATCGCGACTTCGGTGGCAGACGCCTGGGAGGTATGCAAACTGGCCGCTGCGCACCCGCGTACTGTTCGTTTTGGTTTGCAGTACCGCTACAAAGCGATCTATGCCGAGGCAATCCACGAGGTACTTGAGCGCAAGAGCATCGGGGCGGTACAGACCCTAAGCATGTTGGAGCATCGCTTTCCGTTTCTCGACAAAGTGGGGCAATGGAACAAGTTCAACGAGTTTTCTGGCGGCACCCTTATTGAAAAATGTTGTCACTACTTCGATCTGTTGAACCTGTTCGCCCAGAGCCGTCCGCGACGAGTGTATGCCAGTGGGCGAAAGGCCGTGAATTTCAAGTCGTTCAACTATGAAAACCGCAGTGCCGATGGCCTGGATCAAGCCAGCGTAATTATCGACTACGACAACAACGTCGTCGGCAACTTTGAGCTGTGCATGTTTGTGCCAGGCATGAATGAACAACTTATTGTCAACGCAGATCAGGGTCGTTTGCGCGCCGAGGAGAACAGTGCGTTCGGCGATAAAAACCGCAACAGCTTGGAAATTTGGCGAGGAGAGCAGGGGGTATCAACGCTTAACCACCCGAGCTATCCGTCTTATATAGACAAAGCTGGCCATCAGGGCTCTACTTTTTTCGAACACGTGGCGTTTGTCGATGATCTGATCAACGGGAAATACTCAGGGCCGAGCGTAGCCGATGGATTTTGGTCGGTGTTAGTGGGCGCTGCCGCGCAACAATCGATTGCGACAGGAATGCCCGTAGAGACTGCGCAATTGCTTCCTGCGGACTTCGACCCAGGCCTTTGAACCTTGTATCCAGGACACTATGTCACTGGATCAATTTTAGCGGGCAGCTCTGAAAGATCTGCCGCACAATCAGAATCTCCAACGCAGCCCGAGCGTTAGGCTGAACGCGTCTGGATCATCGTCAACGTCTGCGTTAAAGGTTTTGCCCCCATCACCGATGAAGGTCCGTTCTGCGTCGATGCCGAACGTCAATAGGTAGCGACCTTCACCATAAATCTCGAATTGTTCATTCACAGGAATCGTCACGCCGATGGTCGTGTGGGTCGCGAGCCCTGTAGAGCTGCCCTTGGCAGCGAAGGTAGGGGAGGTTGCAACCCCGTTGTTTGGGAAGTACTGAATATTGTTGTCGATTATCCCAACGCCGAGACCGCCACCGAAGTAGGGGATAACCGCTTGATTTTCCGACCAGATAATCTCAGTGAGGCTATTGCCGAGAATGAACAGGCTTTCCTGGCTCCCACTGAATATCTGATCGCCGCCATTAAATGACCCGCCATCGACACCAGCGTCCAGATAGCTGACTTCAAGCTCTAAACGGGGCTGGAAGTAGGTCAGAAATCTGTACGGCAAGCGGTAGCCCAGAGCGCCACCAAAGTAGACATCAGTATCGAATTCCGCATCGATCTCAGCAGGCGCGCCAAAGGTTCCGGGAGAGCCAGCAGCAGGGTCCTGGGTGCCGTCGAAGCCCGCATCATTGGCGAAGCCAGCACCAACAAACCCTGAGACGTAAAAGCCGCCCTCAGCCGGATCGGTGTCAAATAGACCTTTTGCGTGCACGTTGGCTACGCAGAGAAGTGCGGCGGCACCAACAGCAAGTTGTTTGAGTGGTGTCTTCGCTAGTTTGCTCGGCATGGACGCTTATCCTTGTTGTTTCTGGGTATGTATG
>CAZSYU010000165.1:0-5725 GCA_964611345.1 uncultured Pseudomonadales bacterium | reverse complement strand
CCGTATTGCTATCGTTAAAACGGGCTTTCCTAATCTTTTTTGTCAATTTTTTTAAAAGTCTCGCGCGTTACTGTGCAAATTACAATCCCATCGGTAGGGTATTTTTTGAGTCTTCGCGCAGGCTTCTTTTGACTAAGTCTATTTAATAGCTGTGCCCCTTTTACTGCAGAAGGGTCTAATCGGGGTCACCATTCGCTGCTCGCTTTCAGGCCGCCATGACCCCGCTTAATCATGCCTTGAGTAATGTTGACGATCTTAGAGACGGGCAAAAAAAAGGGCTGCGTAAGCAGCCCTTTGTATTTAGATTGCGTTGATCGCTTAAAGGCTATCAACAACTCCCTGCAGTTCTGCAATTAGCTGTTGCTTATCAGCATCAGACAGATCAGAGCGCTCGACTTTACGAATTGCGTTTCTTATGTGAACACCTACTACATGGATGTTGTTCCTATCAAGAAAACGCAGGGCCTGGTCAATCGCTTTAACCGCATTCCTGGCATCATTATCATTACCGGCTGCAAGCGTTTCGATGGTCTCAGTGACGCCCACCAATATCTGCTCGGGTGCCAGCGGCTCGGTGAAGGCTGTCACCGTCACCGTTTCCGTACTTGCAGCACCATCAAGGTCGGTGACAGTAAGCTCAACAACATAGTCCCCTGCGACGTCAGCCGTGAAGCTAGGTGTCAAGGAATCTTCACCAATCAGCACTGCGGTACTGTCTGCGGGTTGTGATACAAATGCCCACCGTACCTGCAATTGTGCAAGCGAGTCATCGTCATCGCTTGTGCCTGCACCATTAAGAGAGACAGTCTCGCCAACTTCTACGACGACGTCAGTGCCAGGGTCCGATACCGGCGCAACATTAATCCGTTGCGAGGACAGATTGATGTTACCGCCACCTACCCAGAGGATCTGCCCTTGATCATTAAGCCCAAGCAAGTCAGCGCCGGTAGTCGCAGGTTCATCCAGAAACATCTGAATTCTAGCGCCATCGAAAAACAAGATATTGGAAGCAAGCATAAACTCGCAATCGACGTCATCGGATGGAACGCAGTTCGGATCGGTGTTTGGTACCACTTCACTTACTGCCCACGCGGCCTGGCCATCGTTGTTAAGAATCGGCGATCTAACACGGAAATCGGAATCAACAGGTCTTTCCCAGAGCGTTCGCGTGCTTCCGTTTTCCCAAAGAATGATATTTCCGCCATCCTCCCACACAGCCTGGCCCGCATTGTTCAAATGGATGCCATTCACTGAAATGGACTCAACGTCGCCTATCCTGGTTAGTGTCGAATTTGAATAGAGGTGTATACTATTTCGAAAATCTCCCGCCGCCTGTGCTGCGAATACGATATCACCAGAATCATTCAGTGAAAGGTGGCCGTTTCCGCGCGCCCCATTAATATCGAGCTGCCCGCCTGTTGGAATCGTAGTTGTCGTTTCGCCGTCGAAAAATCTCAGCTCGCCACTGAGTGGATCACTATAGGCTACTTGACCAGAACTATTAACATCAAAGAAATCGTTTTCGAAGGCGCGGACAAACCTGCTCCCGTCCAAGGTATCAATAAGCCTCAAGTTTTGACCGTCAGCATCGACGGTCCACAGTGTTACTTGAAACGTAGTGGGGTCGTTACCTCTACGGAATATGATTTTTCCGTTATCGGTAAGATCCTGGGATACAATCTGGCTCGATGATGTATGGATGAGTTCAAAGGTGCCCGTCGGTGAATCCAGACTGGCTATCTGAAAAGGATTGTTGCCACCCGAAGTCCAACTAAACATCCCAGAATTGTTGATATCGATCCGGCTCGAGCTCCGCACAAAGCCGTCGATGAAGTGATCAGTGCTGATCTCGAAGGTGCTGGTACCGTCGAAATGAAATATCGATCTTGCTGTGGCGTCCTGCCAGATAACCTCACCGTTGTCATTCAATCTGGATCCACTCCGCTCGAGTGGCGCCAAAACGACGGGTTCTGTGTGGCTAACGGCCGCTGCAATATCCGCAACTCCCATACCGATTAGCGCTGATACGGCAATCAGGGATGTTCTAAAATGCATCTTCATCAATTGTTTCATTAATTAATTGTTCCAAGTCTTATTAGCTAAAGTAGATCGACAGGCGATTATCGACATATGGAATGGCAAAGCTTGCTGGCAAATTTAGAACAGGCTTTACTCATAGCGTCATCTACTAGTTAAGCAATCGACTTGCGCTATTGCAATGATCGATGAGATCAGACGTCTTGATCGTTAGACAATAATTGCCACTGATGATGCACCCCCAAAGAGTCATCCAAGAATGTCAATAATTATTTCCAGCCCAACTCTCAATTGCTCAAAGGTGTAGACCGAATTCGTTCGCCTGTGGCGAGGTAATTTGCTACTGCACCAAGAACCTGATGCCCGATTAGATCTGGCGATCGCATACATGGCCAACGCGTTACTGGATACGCGCGCGGAATTGGAACACGATTTCCGGCGCGGTTAATCCGGTTGGGTCGGCGGCAAACAGACCCTTGGGGTTTAAGCAAATGAAGTTGATTTGTGGATTTAGCGAACCCGTGAGTGCGTGTGCATGGCGAATTGGTAGTCACTACAAATTACCAGACACATTTGTAGTCTTGAAGGCACCGAATAACTCAATAAAGATGTCGTACGACGGATCCTCGCGAAACACCACAAGCCCAAGCCAGGAGACACACCGGGTCCCTCTTGGTTATCTTTCTTCAGTCACAGCAAAGATAGCCGCTGGAGCATCGACTTTTTCCGATGTGAATCACTGACGCTTCAATTAAACATCCATTCAGACACAACCTCCCCAAATCCCACCCAACCAAACAAACCCGCTTAAGATATAATCTTCCCAGTACCAAACACCAAGGGCGAACGCAGCATGAACCACCAGCCAACCCAACCCCGACCTCTGTCACGCCTCCTCTACCCCTTAATCGCCACAGCAATCGCGTATACCTCATCCCTAATTCTCCCAACTCAGGCCATCGAGTTACCCCCAAGACAACTCAGCGACGAAGCGCTCAACGAATCCATCATCACCAGCTTCTTCCAGATCAGCAACGACGGCCAACAGGTGGTGTACCTCTCACGTCAAGAATTCATCCAAGAACTCTTCAGCGTTTCAACCAATGACGGAACCGTAGTGCGCCTCAACGCTGACCTGATCGACGACGGCGAAGTTGAAGTTTTAAGCGCGGTAAGCCGGCCAGTATCGCCGTTTCAAATTAGCCCCGACAGCCAGCGCGTGGTCTACGTTGCCGATCAACGCAGCAACGGCCTGTTTGAGCTCTTCAGTGTGTCCATCGTGGGCGGCGATGTCGTTCGAATCAGCGGCGACCTGCCCGGCGGTGGCGATGTTGGCGCAACTGGTCGCACCGCAGATTTTCAGATCAGCTCTGATAGCCAAAGGGTGGTCTACCTTGCAGACCAAAATGTCGACGGGCAAAGAGAACTATTTAGCGTACCTATTGGCGGCGGAACGCCAACACGCCTGAACCCTGAGTTCACTCTCAGCGCCTCAGACGTGATCGATTTTTCAATTAGCCCAGACGGCCAGCAGGTGCTCTACGTTGCCGACCAAAACGACAACGACACGTTTGAACTCTTCAGAGTCGCAATCACAGGCGGCACGGCAGAACGCCTAAACGGCGATTTGGCCGGCGATATCGAAGAATTTCGGTTCAGTCCAGATGGCCAACACGTTATCTATCGAGCAGATCAGCAGGAAGTGTTCGACATAGAACTCTACCGCGTGGCGATAACCGGTGGCGCTGAGACGCGCCTGAGCGGTGATTTCCCACCAACGGGTCTCGCGTCTGCGAGCGAAGTGGTTGATTTTCTGATCTCAAGTGACAGCTCACGCGTTGTGTATCGGGCCGATCAAGACACAGACAACACCTTCGAGCTCTACAGCGTGCCCATTTTGGGTGGCGACATCGTGCGACTCAACGAAGACCTGATTGGCGGTGGCGATGTCGCCGGTGAGTTTGCTATCACCGCAGACAATCAAACCGTGGTGTATATCGCCGATCAAATGTTCGATAACGATTTTGATCTCTATAGCGTTTCAATCACAGGCGGAGCCGCCACGCAAATTAATCCCGGCACCTCGAACCTCGCAACCGGCGCATTCACGAGTGCATTGCCCGACAACGCCTTTGCCGTCACACCAGACGGCACACAGGTGGTGTTTCTTATCAGCTTTTCTGGCGGTGATGGCGAACTGCTAAGCGCACCGATCGCAGGTGGCACCGCAGTGAACCTCGACGCCATTGACCCAGGCAACGTAACCGACAGCTTTCAGATCAACCCTGATGGCCAAACCCTGTTGTTTAATACAAATGCACTCACCCAAGATCTGTATCGCATTCCGGTGACCGGCGGCGAAGCAGAACAAATAAACGGCGACTTGCCTTTTGCCGGTCGGGTTGCACGTGCCGTGTTTAACACCGACGGCCAACGTATTGTCTACGCCTCAAATGAAAGCGACAGCGGCCGCTTCAATCTGTTCTCCTTCGGCGACTTTAGCGGTCCTGCCACTGCCGTATTACCAGGCAGTCGCTCTGTACTGGTTGGCGATAGCGCTACCGCTTTCGCCACTTTCATAAATACCAACTCCGAAACACTGCTGGATTGCAGCATCGCGCCGCCTGCCGAACTGGATGTTGGGTTCTTCTATCAAACCTCAGATTCAACCACGAATGAGCTAACCGGCACGCCCAACACGCCCACGTCGATCCCCCCTGGAGGCGTCCAGTCTTTTATCTTCGGACTTACCCCTAACAGCGCAATCGAGCCAACAGATGTGGCGCTGACTTTCGACTGCTCAAACAGCGTATCAGCCGCCGTTTTCGAAGGCGTGAACACACTGCTGTTTTCGGGCTCAGCCAGTCCGGTGGCGGACATCGTCGCTCTAGGTGCAACCCCACTGGGTGACGGCATTCTGAACATTCCGGGAACCAACGGGTCAGCCGCCTTTGCCGTGGCCTCGGTTAACGTGGGCAGCGCGGCGACGGTTACCGCGAGCGTTGACACCGGTTCAGCGACACCGGCGTTGTCTTTGTTTATCTGCGAAACCAATCCAGCCGACGGTCAGTGTTTAGCACCACCCTCTGAAACGGTAGACACGAGTGTGGCGGCTAACGCTACCCCGACGTTCTCGATATTCGCAACCGCCAACGGCAGCGTGCCCTTTGATCCAGCAAACACCCGAATTCGCGTGCGGTTCTTAGAGGCCGGGGTTGTGCGAGGAACCACCAGCGTTGCGGTGCGAACTCAATAGTTTCGGTTAAGCGCTAGATCGGTGCCCGGCTCTAATCCTGGGGGACAGAACCAAGTGCCAGGTCGAACCCAACGCGGTCTCGATGAAGGATCACAGCGCACGCCGCTTTAGCATTCCCTGGTCAGCGATCGAACATCACTTCGGCGGCCAGGCAGACGCCTGCTCAGACAGCGCGTCTTTCCTTGAGCCGGGCTCACTACCCACGGACGTTCTAGCGAACATTCGCGCCATCCCTACGAGGTTTGGGTTTTTCGAAAAACAAACCGATTAACTGAAGCCATGAATCAGGCAAGGCGTGCCTGCGCTACAGGAGTCAGATCATGAAACCCAGTATGGTGAAATCGCTGCAAGAGCTCATCACCCGGCAGAGGCTTTGCCCTTTTGCACCCGATAGGCTGTGCGTAAACAACCAACGCAACCGACAGAAAATCG
>CAZSYU010000164.1:4287-5764 GCA_964611345.1 uncultured Pseudomonadales bacterium | reverse complement strand
GATACTCACTATTACTATGAGAGACAGCAATGGGAGACAGCAATGGGAGACAGCAATGGGAGACAGCATGAACAACAATCCTTTTACAGCAGAAGAAATCGCTGCACTGAGACAACTGCTCGAAGTTGAAGCAGTCCGCAAAGTTCGACAGAACTACTCCACCTATCTAGACACACTACAGATCGATGATCTGGCAGACCTGTACACAGATAACGCTCTGTGTGAGTTTGGCCCGTACGGTGAGTGGCGCGGCCGCGAAACGATTCGCGAGAACTACCGAGGGGTAATGAGCGGTGACGGCGCGGCCCTGTTCAACTCTATGCACCACAACACGAACCACTGCGTAGAGCTAGTGTCCGCAACCAGAGCGACAGGACGCTCTTACCTTATTGATGTGGTGACCACTGCTGAAAAAACAGCACAGCCGGTCCTTTGGTATGGCATCTACGATGAAGAGTACGAAAAGGTGGGAGACAAATGGCTGATTGATCGTTGCAGTTTGCAATTCCTCTGGCCCGAACGCCATTTAAGCGCCGGGTTTGCCAACTCGTTTTCACACGCCACAGCCTAACTGGTCGCGACCGGCAGCGTTCGCCGCTATCACGCTTTATCTGGGCTCTTGGGCGGCCCCTGGCTCACGGCGCAGCTTGTCCGCCTGCCTGGTCCATTCATCACGCTCAATTCGCCCCTTGAACGCATCAAGTTGTTCATCGATAAAGAGAATGTCCGTGGCATCCCAGGACGCGACCTGCCAAAAATAGTACACCCCGTTTTTATTCAATAAGCCTTCCAGCTTGGGGCCTACGCCCGAGATACGCTTGAGGTCATCCTTGGCGCCGTGCACGGCCGAATCAAATAGCTGCAACTTCTCAGGCTTTTTCAGTGCACCGCCCGTTGCAACAGGAGGGGGTGGCGGGGGTGTTGATGGCGCGGGTGCTGCTGGCGCAGGCGCTGGTTGTTTTTCCAGTTTTGCCAACAGCTCTTCAATGCGGGTCAATCGGGCCTGCACGCCAGTGAGATCAGTGGGTTGGGTAGGCGCCGGAATACGAATCGCCTTCACCGCCGCTTCCACCGCATTTATTCGAGCATTCACTGGAGCAAGATCTGTGGCTGGAGCGGGTTGTGGGATCTTGATGCCTTTTACCGCCTTGTCCAGAGCATCAACCTGACCACTTAACGGTTGCAGGTTTACCGGCGCAGCGGGTTTGGGAATATCAATCGCCTTCACTGCTTTATCGATGTCATCAACCCGTTTGGTCAACGGTGCAAGGTCAACTGGCGCGGCTGGCTGTGGAATTTTTATTCCCTTAACAGCCGCCTCGAGCGAATTCACTCGCTCGGTTACTGGCGTGAGGTTCACCGGCGCTGCGGCCGGCGGAATTTCTATCGCCTTAACTGCTTTATCGATGGCATCAACCCGACTGGTCAACGGTGCAAGGTCAACTGGCGCGGCTGGCTGTGGAATTTTTATTCCCTT
>CAZSYU010000164.1:0-4187 GCA_964611345.1 uncultured Pseudomonadales bacterium | reverse complement strand
GCGGAATTTCTATCGCCTTAACTGCTTTATCGATGGCATCAACCCGACTGGTCAAGGGGGCAAGGTCAACGTTTTGTGGTAGTGGTATCTGTTTGATCAGATCTTCCAGTGCGCCCAACCGATTGGATAACGGCGCAAGATCGACCTTTTCTGCTTTCGGCAGACT
The DNA here is from genome assembly GCA_964611345.1 of uncultured Pseudomonadales bacterium. GTDB lineage: Bacteria > Pseudomonadota > Gammaproteobacteria > Pseudomonadales > Azotimanducaceae > JALZVT01. The sequence continues at coordinate 4,021 of CAZSYU010000164.1, read as the reverse complement.
GGCAAAGCTCTGCTTCAATGCCCCCAGATCATCTTGCAACGGCAGCAAGTTAACTGGTGCTGGTGCAGGAAGGCTCGTGAACTGACCTTCGAGTGCGTCGAGTCGGTCCATTACCCCGGAAAGATCAACGTCCTTAGGTACTGGCATAGCATCGATGCGTTCACGCAACTTGCTCATACCATGCTCCACCAGGCTGAGGTCAACCTCCTGCGCCGGCATTTTCGCAAACGCCGAGCTAAGTGCCGGATTAAGTTGACTATCCTGGGCGTCCAGCCGGCTCCAAAGCCGACTCCAGTCGTCGCTTCGTTCACTGCCTTTGAGAACCTCAAAACTCTCACTAACGTCGACAAAGCGTCGCCGGGACCACCACCAGCCTAGAATAAAGCTCAGCAAAGCGGTGAGCAGAAAAAGAAGCGTGTATTTCGCGAGGAGATAGCTCATTGGGTTTCTCCGATTGGCTTAGTTTGCAGTTGCAATTTGAATAACAATTCGTCGATTTTGTGCACGACCAGCAGCATTGATGTTGGTGGCAATCGGTTGACTCTCGCCATAACCGATAGCGCTTAGTCGAGTATTTGCGACGCCCAGTTCACTTAACGCAATCTGCACTGCCGCTGCTCGTTCCTGACTGAGAGTCATGTTCGAAGTTTCACTGCCGACACTGTCTGTGTGTCCTTCGATGCGTATCTCACCCGCGCACTGGTTAGCGATCTGCGCCAGCGCCTCAAGCAGGTTCTGACTGGAGGCATCAATCGTCGCGCTGCCTGTCTCGAAATTGATTGTGCTTGTGCTTAGTGCGGCGGCGAATTCTTCATTACAGGTAGCGCTGGTTTTGGCGACTTCAAGTGACAGTGCACCAAGCGTAGGGGCGGCAGCTGGGGCATTGAATTGGTTGCGTACCTGCGCTTCGTTGTCTGCCAACACCAAACCTTGCGCGCTAAACGACGCGTTTTGCCAATTGGCTGATCCGCGTGCGAAGCTGGAAGTTACCAGCACGGCGCGATCTGCGGCGAGCGGCCACTGGCTGGTCGCCATCTCGCCAGTTACCCGCAGCTCATCATCAACCTGATCGAAGCGCGCGCGCGCTGCCTCGACAAGACGCTGCCGGGCAATCTCGTCTGGCACTTCACCAACCAGTCGAGCTCTATTGGAGTCAACCAAGACACTGAAGTCGTGGGGCCGCCCTTTGGCAGCTGGTTGCGGCGCTACAGCGGGCGCACGTTCTACTGGCTTTACTGCAGCAACTGTGCGTGTTTCAAGATCTACGTCGGTGGGACAGATCAGCCGGCCAACCCAGGTAGCACAACGCGTTGACCGGGCAACGGCGTCCGCGTACGCGGCTTCATTACCAGACATGTCCAAATCTACGTCAACCATCTGACCTGCAGCGGCAACGCCTGCGCCTGCAAACCCGTGGTCTGCGAGGTTGCTCACAACGTTATCCTGAACCTGTTCTTCGATGTTGGGCGCAGTAACAAAGGCTCCCCAAAGGTACAGTAAAGCCAGGCCAATTAAGGGCAACAGGCCCCAGGGCCACCAACTTATGGGGCCGTCCTTACGTCGCCAATAGCGCCGCTGAGTTGAAACTCGCGCATCCTCTACAGAGCTGTTTGAACTGGAAGTCGCGGATGATTCGGACATTGTCCCTCCGGCCAAAAAATTTAACGCGATAATCTATCAATTGCTAAAGTTTGGGGCTAAAGACTGGTCGCTCGACTCCCAACCTGTTTGAACGGGAACACCCATCGGACAATCCAGACCCGACAAAACCTAGCATGGGACCGAAGCTGGGAACGTAAAAACCCTGTTGCTATCCAACCAACAAACACTCAATCGCTCCTGGGGCGTAAGCTTCTTGCGTTTCTAATAGAAGGAATCCCTGTTTCGGTGCAGTGGAGTCCCGAGCACTTGTTCCCTAGACTCCCCTAACCCCCCGTCAGAACCTGGCTATGAGCACACCCGCAAGCGACACTAAAAATAGCCGCTACGCCAACTACGTATTGCTCGTCCTGGTGCTCGTTTATGTTTTTAATTTTGTTGATCGCAATGTGTTATCGATACTGGCTGAAGACATCAAAGCCGATCTTGGCATCAGCGACTCACAAATGGGCTTCCTCTATGGCACCGTGTTTGCTGTTTTCTATTCTGTGTTTGGCATCCCGTTGGCCCGGCTTGCAGACGTTTGGACACGCCGCAGCCTGATATCCATCGGCCTGGCGTTCTGGAGCCTGATGACAGCGCTCTCGGGAACGGCCCGCTCATTTGTACCCCTTGCTCTGTATCGTATTGGCGTCGGCATCGGCGAGGCGAGCGCATCACCAGCGGCTTACTCGATGCTGTCGGATTATTACCATCCCCGACTACGCGCAACCGTCATCGCAATCTACTCCTCAGGCGTCTACATCGGTGGTGGGTTAGGGCTGATTATTGGCGGCATTGTGCTCGACGGCTGGCAAAACGCTTACCCCGAAAATCCGCCGATGGGCCTCAAAGGTTGGCAAGTAGCCTTCTTTGCGGTGGGCATACCTGGCTTGCTGTTGTCATTATGGGTTCGGACCTTACGCGAACCTGTGCGCGGCCAAAGTGAAGGCCTGGTTGCACCACCACCCACAGCAGACCCACTGCGCCTGCTGGGCAGCGAACTTGCCGCCGTACTGCCTCCGCTCACTCTTTACAGCGTGCACAAGCACGGCGGCTCCATCCCCCAAAACTTGCTGGGCGGCGCCGGCATTGCGCTAGTGTGCGTTGGCCTGGTCATGCTCACCGGCAGCGTGGTGCAGTGGATCGCACTGGGTATCGGCGCTTACATCACCTTCAGCTGGGCACAGTCTCTTGCCAGGCGTGATCCCGCCACCTTCCAAATGATGTTTCGCAGTCGCGCACTTATCTACACGACCCTTGCGTTCCCATGCATCTCCTTCTTTACCTATGGCGCGAGCTTTTGGACCGTCCCCTATCTCATCCGCAACTTTGACGTCAGCGCCTCGGACGTCGGAATTTACGTCGGTATTGGCAATGCGTTGGGTGGCCTGATCGGCGTGACTGCCGGCGGCGTACTCGCCGATCGGCTTAAACTCAAAACGCCCAATGGTCGTCTCTATATTGGCTTCATAACCATACTGCTCACCGTGCCCGGCGTGCTGGTGATGCTGTACACCGAAAGCCTGACCATGGCGTTTGTCATGAATTTTGTTTACCACATACCGGCGGCGATGTGGGTTGGCATCCCCAGCGCAACAGCTACCGACCTGGTCATGCCACGCATGCGTGCCATCGCAACCGCCTACTTCTTGTTGATGAATACCTTTGTTGGGCTTGCTCTCGGCCCCTATGTTATTGGGCGCATCAGCGACGGCCTAATGGCAACGGGTTACAACGACGCGCAGGCTCTGCAACTCGCTATCGCACTGGCGCTCGGAATCTTTGTGCTCAGCTGCATCTTTTTGCTACTGGCCATGCGTAATCTGCCAGGCGAGGAAAGTACTCGGGTTGCACGTGCCAGAGCGCTGGGTGAGACGGTTGAGCTGCAGTAGACGCTGGAGCTTTCAGTTTGCCCGCGTGCACAAACGCACTCATTCATAGCGCAATGCATCAATCGGGTTCAGGTCTGCCGCTTTGGACGCCGGTAAAATTCCAAACAGCACGCCAATCACGCCTGAAAACCCCAACGCCAGGGCCACTCCCCACCAGGGTACAGAGACTGCTGGAAAGTTGGGCACCAGAGTTGCGATTAATACCGCCAGACCATAGCCCAACAACAATCCAATCAGTCCGCCAAGTAGTGATAACGCCAGTGCCTCAATCAGAAACTGCATCAAGATGTGATGGCGCTTGGCGCCCAGCGCCTTGCATATGCCAATTTCACGGGTTCGCTCGGTTACCGAGACCAGCATGATGTTCATAATGCCAATGCCGCCAACCAACAGAGAGATGCCCACGATTCCGCTAACCACAAGGGTGACCGTGGTAATGATCTGATCGAAGGTGGCAGCAATTTGCTCGGAGCTTTTCACCACAAAGT
>CAZSYU010000163.1:0-5813 GCA_964611345.1 uncultured Pseudomonadales bacterium | reverse complement strand
GGATAATTGATGGAGTATTTCGCTATAAGTCTTTGTAAAAAGGACGCAACTGAGGTTCTATAGCGCTTCCAATTATCTGAACAACTGCTTAACTTCCGAGTTAAGGGTAAGAGAGCACTCAGGAGAACAATTGATCGGCAACGGACTCCAGACGCGGAAGGCCGCGGAAGAACGCTGAAGATCAATTACTTGTAAATAATAAAATCAATAGGGACAGTCACTTGGCTTACAAAGCCAGAGTCCTTCAAACTTGCATGAACGAGTTATTAGCCTAACCGGCGAATTGACAACCAGACCGCTACCATTCACTAAGTAAGTCAGTGAGTAGTAACTGAGCAGTAAGAAAGTAGAAATTAGCCAACAGAACGGATTACCTCTTCGATCATGATAGGAGCATCGACAATGTTACGACCGATTGCAGCCACCGCGGTGGTTATCGCACTCACGGCCTGCGGAACCACAGGCACTGGAATTGGCTCAACAGCCAGCACCTCAGGCAGCAGCAGTTCAAGCTCAGGTTCGAGTTCAGGCGCGGCTGACAGCCGTATTGAAGCACTCGAAGCACAGCTTGCCAGCCGCAACTCGCGCATCTCGGCCCTCGAAAGCGAGTTGAGCAACGGCTCATCGTCTACAGCCGGTGGTTTGCAGACCGCCAGCGCTGGCGACCTCTTCCCACCCAATGCTCGTGCCGGCGAATGCTACGCGCGGGTACTGATCCCAGAGCAGTACGAAAGCACTCAGGAACGCGTGCTGTCACGCGAAGCCACTGAAACTGTTTCAGTCATTCCGGCAAAGTACGAAACCACGACAGAGCGCGTAGTAACTAAAGAAGCAAGCTCACGGCTCGAGGTTGTTCCTGCAACTTACGAGACTGTAACCGAGCGCGTTATGGTCAAGCCTGCTGGCACGCAGATCGTTGAAGTGCCTGCTACCTACCGCACAATCAATGAGCGTGTTCTGGACAAGCCGGCTTACACGGTTTGGAAAAAGGGCGCGGCCAGCAACTTCGGTGGCAACACCAACGTGGTATCGCAGTCTGTTAACGGTACTGGCGAAGTAATGTGTCTGGTGGAGGTTCCGGCCTCTTACAAGACCATCAGCAAGCAGGTGGTTGATACCCCTGCCAGCACTCGCACCGTTGAAACGCCTGCCGAGTTCAAAACGATCGAGCGTCGCGTACTGAAGAACCCAGCGACTACTCGCGAAGTGGCTATCCCTGCCGAATACGGCACGGTTGAGGTCACCAAGCTGGTACGTCCTGCCAGCGAATCACGCACCCCAGTTGCTGCTGAGTACAAGACCGTCACCAAGACCAAGAAGATCTCTGATGCTTCAATGGCCTGGCAGTCAGTACTGTGTGACGTGAACTCTTCACCTTCGAACGTTCGCGCACTGCAGAGCGCCCTGAAAGAAAAGGGTTACCCCGTTTCAGTCGACGGCCAACTTGGGCCTGGTACGATCAGCGCAGTTAACCGCTACGCTTCTGCCAACGGCATACCTCAAGGCGCCAACTACGTGCCACTGGATGTGCTGAAGAAACTTGGTCTGAACTTCTAAACCAGATGTTCTAGGCCTCGCCCTGCCGGGGAAATCAAACCGCTTCAGCGTTTGCCGAAGCGGTTTTTTTTCGTCTGGCATTTGCTCTCAGGCTGGCACATCGGACCCTGTCGTGCCTATTATCAGGCGAAGCCACCGAGGCTTGATATGGGGAGTATCAATATGATCGACGTCGCCGCGCTAACCGCTGCAGACCACGCAGACATCAAGGCCGCCGCCCATAGTGGCATGCTGGTCGCCTGGCACGCCGCTAGGCTCGGTGACACGCTCGCTGTCCAGTCAAATTACAGCTCTCTGACCTGGCGCGAGTTAAACAACCGTTGCAACCAAATCGCCTATCGCCTGCGCGAAGCCGGCCTGAACGCTGGCGACTCCGTGGCGATCGTTGCCAAAAACCGCCCCGAGTTTATTGAAGTGTTTTGCGCAGCACACCGCGCCGGCTTGCGCTTCACACCCATCAACTTCCACCTGAAAGGCGAAGAGATTGGCTACATCGTGGATAACTGCGAAGCCAAGGCGTTTATCGCCGACGCAGAACTGGGCGGACCACCGATCGAAGCCATCGACAGTGCGCCAGGGGTAGTGCTCAAACTCTCCGTGGGTGGCCACCTCGACGGTTTCCAACCACTGGATGAGTGGCTTTCCGGCGCACCCGTTACGGACATCGACAATCCCTGTATCGGGTCGCGCATGCTGTACACCTCGGGCACCACGGGGCGGCCCAAAGGCGTATTCAAAGCCACCGCTGAAGTGGAGATGCCCGACTGGCAGGAAGAATCACCCCTGCACTACATTCCGGGGGTAGATCGCAACCTGTGTACGGGGCCTGCCTATCACGCCGCCCCACTCGCCTTCGACATCAGCCGACCACTGGTCTCCGGTGCTGGCATCGTCCTGATGGACAAGTGGGACGCCGCCGAAACGCTGCGCCTGATCGATGAGGAGCAGATCACCCACACGCACATGGTGGCGACCATGTTTCACCGGTTGCTGAAGTTGCCGGACGCAACAAAAGCCCAGCACGATCTGTCGAGCCTGAAACTGGTGATGCACGGTGCCGCACCCTGCCCGGTGCACGTTAAGCAGGCAATCATTGACTGGTTTGGACCCATCGTCTGGGAATATTACGCCGCCACCGAGGGTGGTGGCGGCTTTTTGGTGGGCTCAGAGGAGTGGCTGCGGAAGCCCGGCACCGTTGGCAAACCTGGACCAGAGTTCGACAACAAGATTCTCGGAGACGATGGCAACCCCGTTGCTGTGGGGGAACCAGGCACGATCTATATGCGCGCGCCCAAAGTGGGGCGCTTTGAGTATTTCAAAGACAACACAAAAACCAACAAGAGCTATCGCGGTGATTATTTCACCCTGGGCGACATGGGTTACTTCGATGCAGACGGCTACCTGTTTCTGACGGGCCGGAGCGCCGAGCTCATCATTTCTGGTGGCGTGAACATCTATCCGCAAGAAATTGACAGCGTGATTCTGCAACACCCGGCCGTGCTGGACGTTTGTACCGTGGGCATTCCCAATGACGAGTGGGGCGAAGAGGTCCTGTCGGTGGTACAGCTGAACAGCGGCTACACGCCAGGGCCAGCACTTGGAGAAGAGTTGATCAACTGGGCGCGCGAGCATCTGGCCAATTTCAAATGCCCGCGCCGCATACTTTACTCCGAGGACCTGCCACGCCTGCCATCAGGTAAAATACAGCGCCGCCATGTCCGTGATGAATACATCGAGAAAGAGACGGCTTAACAGGGGGCTAGCTCACTTCAATTCCCATGGCCTGCAACAACGACAGTGCCTGATCCGCGTCAATCTTTGCACCAGTTAGATCAATGCGCCGCGGATCGACGTTGTTAAAGCGTGAACCGCGCAGATCAGCACCCGCCAGCGACAGCTGCTGCGCCTCAATGTTGTCGAGTTCACAGTCGGTAAGGGTGGCATTTGCCAGGTCGCAGTTTTGCAACACCGCATGCACCAGCCGCGTGTCGGTAAAGCTGGCACCACTCAAATAGGTCGCAGAAAAATCGGCGTAGGCCAGATTGCAGCCGCTGCACTCAAACTCAACCACCGTGGTGTTGCGTGCCATCGCAAGGCCAAAGTCCACACTCGAAAAGTCCGCGCCCTGCGCCTGGCAACGGAACAGTTTTAGGCCGTACGCGCTCGCGCGCTCAAACCGTGCTGTGGTCAAGTCACAACCTTCAAACCGAGCGTCGCGCAACTGCGCGTAGCGAAAGTCGGCGGGTTGCTCTTCGCTGTAAAACTTGCAGTTGATAAACTGGGCATCGCGCAGGTTAGCACCACGCAGGGACGTGGCTGCAAACTCACAATCCTCAAACCGACTGCCTTCAAGCTCTGCACCGCCAAGAATACAATCTTCAAACCGGCACGCGGTGAATCCTGCCTCGATGTTGTCAGCAGGCCAGCTAAACCCACCTTCTATCACCGCATCAGTCAGGTCATTGCCGGCAGCAGCGAGTAGTTCCAGCAACTGCTCCGCCGAGTCAGCAGATTTACCCATTCGCCTTACCCGTTGCCGGCTAACAGCAAACCCTGCTCGCGCAAGCTTTGTAGTTCATCACGCACGCTTGCGGCTTGCTCAAACTCGAGATTCTTGGCGTGTTCGAGCATTTCGCCTTCAAGCTGCTTTATCAGCTTGCCCAACGCTTTGGGTGAGGTCGGAATTTCGCGTTTTTTCTGCGCGCCTTTCGCCGTCTTTGCACCACGCCCTCTGCTTGCCGCGGCGGGTGCGGCTCGAGCACCTTCCATGACGTCGGCAATCGCTTTGCGCACCGTCTTTGGCGTGATGCCGTGCTTTTTATTGTGCTCTATTTGCTTGGTACGCCTGCGTTCAACCTCGTCAATCGCGCGCTCCATCGAACCGGTAATTTTATCGGCATACAACAGTGCACGGCCGCCTGCGTTGCGCGCACCCCGCCCCATGGTTTGAATGAGCGAACGATCAGACCGTAAAAAGCCCTCTTTGTCGGCATCCAGAATGGCCACGAGCGATACTTCGGGCATATCAAGCCCCTCACGCAACAGGTTAATGCCCACCAGCACATCAAACTCACCAAGCCGCAGATCACGAATGATCTCCATGCGTTCAACGGTGTCGATATCAGAGTGGAGGTACCTCACGCGCACCCCGTGCTCGTCGAGGTATTCGGTTAAATCTTCAGCCATGCGCTTTGTGAGGGTGGTCACCAGCACGCGTTCGTCTTTTTCGACGGTATTACGAATCTCACCCAGCAGGTCGTCAACCTGAGTGGACGCGGGACGGATGATCACTTCCGGGTCAAGCAAGCCGGTTGGGCGCACCACCTGTTCCACGACTGCGCCCTGCATTTCGGACTCGTAGGGGCCAGGTGTAGCCGAGACAAAGATCGCCTGCGGCGCAAGCTCCTCCCATTCATTGAATCGCAACGGTCGATTGTCGAGAGCCGAGGGCAGTCGAAACCCGTAGTTCACCAGGTTTTCTTTCCGCGAGCGGTCGCCTTTGTACATGCCACCCACCTGCGGCACGGTGACATGACTTTCGTCAATAACGAGCAGCGCATCGGTTGGCAGGTAATCAAACAGCGTGGGGGGCGGCTCGCCGGTTTCACGCCCAGACAGATAGCGCGAGTAGTTTTCGATGCCATTGCAGTATCCCAGCTCTTTGATCATTTCCAGATCGTAGCGGGTGCGCTGTTCGAGCCGCTGGGCTTCCACCAGCTTGTCATTATCTTTTAGCCAGGCCAGTCGATCCACCAGCTCGGCCTTAATCTCATCCAGCATCCCCAGCATGCGATCGCGCGGGGTCACGTAGTGGGATTTCGGGAAGATGGTGTAGCGTGCCACTTTCTGCAGCACCTCACCCGTGAGCGGATCAAACAGCGAGATGTTTTCGATTTCGTCATCAAACAGTTCAATGCGTACGCCTTCGCGCTCGCTCTCAGCCGGGAACACATCGATGACATCACCGCGAACGCGGTAGTTACCCCGATCGAGCACCAGATCATTGCGCGTGTACTGCAACTCGGTGAGCCGCTTCAGTACTTGGCGTTGATCACACTTGTCGCCACGATCGACATGCAACACCATGCGCAAATAGCTCTGTGGATCACCCAAGCCGTAAATGGACGACACCGACGCAACAATTATGCAGTCCCGCCGCTCCAGCAGTGCCTTGGTGGCCGACAACCGCATTTGCTCGATGTGGGCATTTACCGAGGAGTCTTTCTCGATATAGGTGTCTGACGCTGCCACATAGG
>CAZSYU010000162.1:0-5901 GCA_964611345.1 uncultured Pseudomonadales bacterium | reverse complement strand
ATGCCCAAGAGCAGGCAGCTGAGAGGCAGGCAGCTGAGAGGCAGGCAGCTGAGAGAATTGAAGAGATTGTGGTCACCGGCAGTCTCGCAGACCGGATCGGTGCGACCGGCTCGGTCACCGTGCTCGATTCTGCCGCGCTGGATCTCATCCGACCGACCCACATTAATGAAACACTGGTGCGCGTGCCCGGAACCTGGATATCGCGCGGCTCCGGTCAAGAACACCTGACGTCAATTCGTTCCGCGGTGCTCACAGGCTCGGGCGCCTGTGGCGAATTCTTGATGCTTGAAAATGGCGTACCCCTGCGGCCGGCGGGCTTTTGCAATATTAACAATCTGTTTGAGGTTAACCACGAGCAGGCCAGCCGCATCGAAGTGGTACGCGGAGCGGGTGGTGCGCTGTTTGGTGGTAATGCGTTGCACGGCGCGATTAATGTGGTGCAGAGCACCTCGGCACCGGGGTTGTCGCTAAGTGCAGAAGGTGGACCCTTCGACTACTACCAGGTGCGGGGTGAGTACGGTGTTGATCTTGATGGACAGCGGCTGTCCGTAAAGGCCTCAAGCACCTCGACGAATGGCTACCGCGACGACACTGGTTTTTCGCAACAAAAACTCTCGGTTTTGCATGAAGGTAGCGTCGGTCGTTTCGAAGTCACTAACCTGTTTTCTGCCACATTACTCAATCAGGAGACCGGTGGTTTTGTGGGTGGCTTTGAAGCCTTCGAAGACAATGATCTGCAAGACTCGAATCCCAACCCAGAGGCTTTTCGTGATGCCTGGGCATTGCGTTTGTCGAGCCGCTGGGAAACCGAACTGCAAAACGGCATGGGGCTTGCCATCACCCCCTACGCTCGACGCTCGGGCATGGCGTTTTTACAACACTTTCTGCCGGGTCAGCCGTTGGAAACGAACGACCAGTCCAGCTTTGGCGTCATCGGTGAACTCACACTGGGTGGGGAACGCTGGAACGGCAAAGTGGGTGCCACGTTAGAGTACATGGAAGGAGCGTTGAAAGAAGATCAGGATCAGCCGACCGTTGGTTCCGCGTTCTTGATGGAGACGCGGCCGGCCGGATTGCACTATGACTATGAGCTCGAGAGTGTCACCGCCGCAATTTATTATGATGTGAACTTCCAGGTGAGCGAGGCGTTGTCGCTGGTGCATAGCTTGCGTGTCGAAACACTGGAATACGATTACACCAACTTTGGGCTGGTGGGGAACACGCGCGAAGACGGTACAACCTGCGGCTTTGGCGGCTGTCTCTATACCCGGCCCGCCGACCGGGACGATCGCTTCACTAATGTCGCCGGTCGGTTGGGCGCCAATTACCAGCTCGGTCAGGTACTTGGGCACGATGCCCAGGCCTTTTTAACCTTCAGCACCAGCTTTCGTCCGCCTCAGGGTACGGAGCTGTACCGGCTGCAGAGTGGACAGACCATTGCTGATCTCGACAGCGAGCGACTGCGTTCGGTCGAAGCCGGCTTTAATGCAGGAATCTTGTCAGTTTCGATCTACAACGACACCACCCGTGACTTCATTTTTCGTGATAGCGAAGGCTTCAATCTGAGCAACGGCAGAACGCGCTCGCAAGGCATTGAGGTAAGTACCGACGTTGCTGTGAACGAGTACCACGCGTTTGATCTTGTGGTCTCGTATGCTCGGCACAAGTACGACTTCACTGTGGCCGCAGGGCTGGGTGAGCAGATAGTCGACGGTAATGATGTCGATACTGCCCCGCGCTGGTTGGGCAGTGCCCGTTGGCGCTATACCCCGCGAGCGGGAGTGCTCTCGGAGCTGGAGCTGGCGGGTGTTGGGCAACACTACATCAACGCTGCCAATACCGCGGATTACGAAGGACATGTGTTGCTAAATTGGCGCGGTAGCTGGCAGGTGCGAGATGCGGTGCGCCTGTACGCCAGGGTGGTCAATGTGCTTAATGAAGAATACGCCGAGCGGGCAGATTTCGCGTTTGGCGGGTTTCGCTATTTTCCGGGCCAGCCGCGCCAGCTTTATCTTGGTGTTGAGTATTCGCCCCAACGTTAGACGTCAGTAAACAGTACGCAAGTGAACAGCAAATGATTGACAGTGCACCGCAGGTTGAAGAGAAGGAGCATCCTTCTGGGCCAAAAACCGTAGATACCCAGGTTGGTCCGCGTGGCACCATGGAACTGCTGAGCCAGCGCGAAATTGAAGTGCTGACGCAGGCTACCCAGTCGCCGCAGCATTTGGAGATGCTTGAAACCTTTCGACGCTGTGCCCTTGCGGTACTTAACACCGGTGACGATGGTGATGATGCTACAGAGCTGTTTGAGCGGTTCGCCAACTTTCGCATCGAGGTGTCGCGCCGCAGCCGCGGACTAAAACTGCTTGTACGCAACGCACCCCGCATCGCCTTTGTCGATGATCGCATGGTCGAAGGAGTGCGCGAGCATTTGTTTGCCGTGTTGCGTGATGTCGTCTACACCGCGACAGAAGTGGAGGGCTCCCCACGCTACGATTTAAGTGACAGCAGCGGCATTACCGATGCAGTATTTCAAATATTGCGCAATGCCCGTTTGCTGGACCCCGATCTAAAACCAAATCTGGTGGTGTGCTGGGGTGGTCATTCCATTGCCCGACCTGAATATGAGTACACCAAAGAGGTGGGCTATCACCTTGGGCTACGCGGACTCGACATCTGCACGGGCTGCGGGCCAGGCGCGATGAAAGGACCAATGAAAGGCGCAGCGATTGGCCACGCGAAACAGCGCAGCACCGGGGCGCGTTACATTGGCCTGACCGAACCTGGAATTATTGCGGCAGAGTCGCCAAACCCCATGGTCAATCATCTGGTTATTTTGCCGGATATCGAAAAACGCCTTGAAGCCTTTGTGCGTATGGGTCACGGCATTATTGTTTTTCCGGGAGGTGTAGGTACAGCCGAAGAAGTGCTGTACATGCTTGGCATTTTAATGGATCCCAAAAACGCAGATATCGAGTTGCCGCTTATTTTTACCGGCCCTGAATCCAGTGCGGATTACTTCGCCCAGCTGGATGGCCTGATCACGACGGTGTTGGGCGAGGCAGCCAGGCGCTACTACAAAGTGATTGTTGGCGATGCGCGTGGGGTTGCGCGACGCATGGGGCGGGCGATAAAGAAGGTGCGCAGCCAGCGTCGGCATACCGGGGATGCCTTCTATTTTAACTGGCAGCTGCATATTCCTTCGGGTCATCAACATCCGTTTGATGCAACCCATGACAACGTGCGGGCATTGTCGCTGAGCAGAGACTTGCCGGCACACGAGCTGGCGGTAAATTTGCGTCGGGTTTTCTCCGCGATTGTTGCAGGTAATGTGAAGGCCGAAGGCGTTGCGCGAGTGCGTGAGTTTGGGCCGCTGGAAATTCGTGGCGATGCTGAAATAACCCAGGCTCTCGACGGTGTGCTGCAAGCGTTTGTGGCGCAGGGAAGAATGAAGTTGCCTGGTGCTACTAAATACGAGCCCTGTTATCGGTTAGTAAGCGACTGATGAACGCGGCCCCAACCCGGTCCCCGACCCAAGCCCCGGAGCTATTACGTATCGATGCGCTGGAGTGCATTCGCGATGGCCGAGCGCTGTTTAGTGGTTTGAGTGTCACGCTGTACGCCGGTGAATTGCTTGCGCTGCGGGGTGCCAATGGTGCGGGTAAATCAACGCTTCTGCGTGCACTCGCCGGGCTTTACCCCGATTACACTGGCGCGCTCGAAACCGCGGCGTTTGTGTATGGTGGTCACAAGCCAGGCGTCTCGGGTCACTTGTCGACGGCTGAGAATTTGCGGTTTCTTGTTGGTTTGGCGAATAGACCGGCAGCGCAACCAGCAGGACCCCAAGAGAGCCCAGACATTGGCATGCTTGCACCCCTTGCGCAGTCCATTTCTGCAGCACTTGAGCAGGTTGGGTTGGGGGGCTATGAAGATGTGCGTTGCAACGCACTGTCGGCGGGTCAGTTACGCCGGGTAGGACTTGCGCGGCTATTGCTGGCTCGTGAACCCTTGTGGCTGCTGGACGAGCCGTTGACGGCGCTCGATCCTGCGGGGGCCCAATTACTCGGTGAGGTCTTGGACAACCACATCGCGGCCGGCGGGGGGGCTGTCTGTGCCACCCATCAGGATCTGCCAACGACGGCTCACCGTACGCTGCTATTGACGCCCGCTGGTGTTCCCGAACTATCCCGGGCCGGATGAGTACATTCAGCGCATCGTTGGCTCGTGATTGGCGGGCAAATCTGCGCCAACCCAGTCAGATCCTGAACCCATTGGCCTTCTTTGTGTTGGTAATCAGTCTGTTTCCATTGGGCATCGGCCCCGAATCTGCCGTGCTTGCCAGAATTGCACCAGGCGTGGTTTGGGTACTCGCTTTGCTCGCGGCATTGCTGTCAGTAGAGGGACTGTATCGGCAGGATTATGACGATGGTTCGCTGGAACAGCTTGTGATTGGTGCGCAACCGTTGTACATGGCCGTCCTGGGCAAGGCGACAGCGCAGTGGCTGGTGACCGGTGCGCCCCTGACCCTGTTAGCGCCAGTGGCCGGATTTATGCTCTATCTGCCCGCTGAGCAGATGGGTTGGTTGATGTTAAGTCTGGCGCTGGGTACGCCGACGATTACCCTGCTGGCTGGTATTGGTGCGGCGCTCACTGTGGGTGTCAATCGAGGCGGCACACTGCTCGCCTTGATAATTTTGCCGTTGTTTGTTCCCGTACTGATCTTCGGAACAGCGGTTACCGAAACAATGCTGTTGGGAGCCACGCACGAGTTTCCACTCTTGATATTGTGCGCGCTCTTGGCGGGCAGTATTACACTTGCACCCTTTGCGATAGCTGCGGCGCTAAAAATTGGCACAGAGCAGTAGGGAATGATGGCCAGATGACTTCAGAGCAATCGCCTTCCAGCAATAAACAGCGCGGCTGGTTAACCACCCTGTGGCATCAAATGGGTTCGCCGCGCTGGTTCTATGCCATTGGTGGTCGATGGTTTTACGGCTTTGGCACGGCTGCGGTGCTGCTATTGGTCGTGGGTACGATCTGGGGGCTGGCCGTGGCACCCATCGACTACCAACAGGGCAACAGCTATCGAATCATGTTTGTCCATGTGCCGACGGCGATCGTTGCACAATCCTGTTTTATGCTCTGCGGTGCTGCGGGTCTGGTACTTTTGGTCTGGCGCATGAAAATGGCGGACGTCGCGCTTGAGGCGGCGGTGCCGATTGGGCTCTGGATGACCGCACTGGCGCTTGCTTCCGGCAGTATCTGGGGACGCCCAACCTGGGGCACCTGGTGGGAGTCGGATGCTCGCACGGTGTCGACCCTCATTATGCTGTTTCTGTATATTGCTCTGTACGCCCTGCGTGGCGCGATCCCTAGAGCCGAAGCAGCAGGGCGAGCCTGCGCAGTTCTTGCTATTGTGGGGCTGGTTAACATACCGATCATCAAGTACTCGGTGGAATGGTGGCATACATTGCATCAGTCCAGCAGTTTCTCGGTGGTCGAACGACCGGCCATGCCAGCTTCGATGTACCTGCCATTGTTGGTCAACGTGCTCGGTTTCTATTGTTTTTTTGCGACTGTGCTGATTGCACGGATGCGCACGCTGGTGCTTAGACAGGAGTCAGGCACGCGCTGGGTAAGGGAGTTATAGGTGCAAGCACCCACAGATACATTTTGGGCGTTTAACAGTTTTAGCGAATTTTTAGCCATGGGTAAGCATGGCTTCTACGTCTGGTTGGCCTACGGCTTGACCTTTCTTGTGCTGGGCATACTGGCAGCCCATAGCATTACTGGCCACGCCGGGTTGCGACGTGAACTCGCGGCCCAAGCGAAGCGCAATGAACAGACGAAGCGCAATGAACAGACGAAGCGCAATGAACAGACGAAGCGCAATGAACAGAC
>CAZSYU010000161.1:0-6010 GCA_964611345.1 uncultured Pseudomonadales bacterium | reverse complement strand
GGCCAGGGCCCTGGCCAACCTCGGGTGGTTGTGGTGGTGTAGGAGGCGTTATCGGCGGTGGGGCCGGTGTCTCGGCGACCGGTGGCTGAACAGGTGCCGCCGCGGCACTGTCACCGCCGATCGACACAGCCCAATCAGACACGTATGGCAATGAAATCTGCACGTTGCCTGCATCGACGTTCCCAAGGCTCACCGGTGCCCAGGCTCGGCGAGTGTCAACAGCCGTAACGCTGCGTGCGCCAGTATGACCCGACAGATCAACCTGGATGTTGTTGGCGTTCTCCTTGAACAAATTGCGCGCAGAGTTGTTTGCGCGTCGCTGGCATGGTGCGTCTGCTTCCTGGTCGCAATTGATCATGCCCAGTTCATAGTACCTGTCGACAAAAAAGCGATAGGTACGCAAGGCATCGGCGTTACTGAACGAGTTCGAAGGGCGTAGGGCTTCATTGATACCTTCGTCATAGGTCACGCCATCGGCGGCGGTTGAGTTACCCCAAATATTAGCGACACCACCAGCGATGGCGCTGTGCCACATGCCAAGCCGCATTTCGTCCAGCGTATAGTCTTTAGCGCGCTGGCCGTTGCCACGAAATCGAAAACGATCCTCAGAAAAAGCAGGTTTGTTTGGGCGTTGCGAAACGCTCAATCGATAAGCGGAATAGGTCGGACGATGGGTTTCATACGAGGCGAAGTCCATGGCTTCGGAAGGCTGGGCGAACGAATTGGTGCTGCCCCGTGCGCCTAACAAGTGCGACCAACCCATGAGGTTATTCATGTTGTTGCGCCAGAAGGTCAGCTCACCGCCGCCCACCCATTCAAACAGGTCATAGCCGTAACCCATGGTCCAGCCTGGCAGAGGGCCCAGACGGGCGGCAATGTAACGCTGCAAACGCAGGTCGGCGGGCCCATTAATACCGCCTTCGCCGCCGCTAAGTTGAGTCAGGTTTTGCTGGCGACCGGAATCACCCCAGGCCCACAAATGTACGGTCTCTCCGCTTTGATAGACGCGCTGGATTATTGCTTCCAGGGCATCGAACGTCGCTGGATCAGGATTGGCGTCGCCGACATCGGAACAGCGTTGCTCGTTGATGTCGAACCAGCGGCAATACACGGGAATATGGAACCCAGTGAAGCCGAAGCCTTTTAGATAGCGATCGATGTCGGCATTGATGAGGGCCGTGTTAGTCCGGAAATAGTGGGGGGCGGCGTACATCACGTACTGGGGGACAAAAGCCTCACCTGTGGCACTGCGTGTCCATTGGCCGCCGGTGGCCTGCACAAAACCCTTATAAGGGCTGTTGCCGATCACATTTACCGAGCCTGAAGCGCCATTTAACTCTGGATCATTCGAGACCGTTGTCAGCGACCAGCGGCCGGTACGGGTGCCCGTGAAGCGAAACTTCCATTGATTGGCACCGGCATAAAACATCGGGGTGGTGCGCCTCTCACCACTGTTGTCGTGCACAAATACCGCGTTTGCTTGTACATCGTATGGGTTGCCGCCAAAACTGCTATTGGTCAGCGTCCATTCGGCGTATTCGCCAAAACGACTGACTGTACGATCTGCGCCGTCGGTAAATGCGGAGGCATTCAGGGATATCAGGAGGCCAGTGAAAACGCTTGCTGCGACCCATAGCCGTCGCGCTGTAGCTGGGAAATTTCGCATATTGGTAATCCTAGTTGTCACGGCAAACAATGCCGCTCAGGCGAGATTCACGCAGATCACGGTATTGCGCCGTGATCGCAAAACACGACGACCCGGGGGTGACGCCGGTAAACGTGGCGCTCGAGCGCGGGCTAGCGGTGTGGGTTTCCCTCACTTCGCGCACCTTGAAGAGACGGTCGTGATCGCCCTGATAAATGTTGTAGAGGAAGACCTCTGGATCAGCGCTGCCGGTCACAGCCGCGCCGCTGGCCAACCAACTCAGCTCTACGGTGGTCGACCCGCCAAGCGCTCTGGTTGCAAGATCAGTGGGTGGCACAATGCCAAGTGACGGTAAACTGGCTGACTGCGAAGTAGCGACACACCTGATTTCAGACAATGGTGACTCGAAACCATTGCGATCGAAGGCGGTGAGCGCAAAGCACGCATTGTCAGGCGTCACTCCTGAGCGCTGTATCTGCTGCCGCGCAACGCCCCCAACATGACTTTGTTCTGCAACCTTGAACAATTGCGACTCGCTGCCTTGATAGAGGTTGTAGCCGGAGAGATTACTAATGGGTTGTCCCGCTACCACCAGCTCCGGAGTGTCCCAGGTGATGGTGATAGTGCCTGGCGAGGTTTCCTCTGGCGTTACATTGGTGACCCCAATGGTGCCAGCCGCGGGGATTGGAGTTGGAGATGTGGTCGAGCCTGACAGTGGCAGGCTGCCACACACGATGCTGCTCAGCGCGCTCTGGCGGCGGCTTTCATCGGTGGCGGTCAAGGCAAAGCAGTTGCTGCCATCGAACACGTTAACAGCGGTGGTTGTCCGCCGGGAACCCGCCGCGCCGGTTTCAATGATTTCGTCTACCTTGTAGACCTGACTTTGTGAGCCTTGATAAAGGTCGTAGCGATCGATACCTGTTGCGTCTGCACTGTTGACAACGGTATTGGGCCTGTCCCAACTGACTTCGGCGTTGCCGCCGCCGACTATTGCCACACTGACATTGAAGGGGCGTAGCTGATCACCCGGCTCCGGGGCGGCGCTGTGGGTGAGCGGGATGCAGACGATGTCGCCAAGTACTGTTTCCAGACCATCCGTGTAGCGCGCGGTGAGTGCAAAGCAAGCCTGCGCGCCGCCAACACTTCCCACATCGTATTGATGATTTGAACCAACTTGCGAGCCCGCTGGTGTCACTTCTCTAATCTTAAACAGTTGTGACTGACTGCCGTGATAAATATCGTAGCGCGCGATTGTTGCGCCGCTCGATCCAGGACTGCGCGTTGGGGCATTCCAGGTCAGTCGAACACTTGCCGTCCCATCGGTTGAGCTGAGCTGCGTCACTGAAGTGAGGTTTGGTGTTTGGTTGTTAGAGGTGGGGGTAGCGACAATTACGTCTTTACAGACAATGTCGCCGAGCGCGCTTTCGTTCGCGCTAGTATCGAACGCCGTAACGGCAAAGCAGGAGTTATTGGTTGTCACGTTATTGATTTGGGTCAAGCGGCGCTCACCTGCACCGGTTTCATTGAGTTCTTGCACAATGGTGAGTTGCTCTGAGTCACCCTGATAAACCCGGTAGCCAGCCACGTCATTAGCGCTCGTGCCATCGGCATTCTGGAGTGGTGGGTCCCAGGAAACAGTGACGCTGCCGGTCTGACCTTCTGAACCACCACTCCGGCTACCCGAGCGTCCGCCATCTGCAGTGACGGGGTTGCGGGATGCAGCCCGCAGAGTAGCTTCCAGTGATTGGCTCGAACTGCCTGTGGACTGGGTAGCGAACGTGATGTCTGGTGTTTGTGCTGTGGGTAACTCTGCGGTACCCGCGGGAACCGTCAGCAGCACGTCCGCGCCAACCGCTTCTGTTGTAAAGACCGGATTGTCGTAGTTGGAATCGCTGTCACCGGATGCTTCTGCTTCACCCGGGTCGATTGGCGTGAGTGTGGCACTTGCGTCCGTCTCGTCGTTGTTGGTGATGTTGACGACGTCGTTGCTGCTGCCGCAACCGGAGAGCGTGATGCATGCTGAAATCAAGGCGCCTGTGCAGAGCGCCCGAAAATGATCGGTTACCAAACCGTCGATGCGCTGTGCATGAATTCGCTGTGCATAGTTAGCTGGAGTGCGAGCTGCACTCGATCTTATCTGACTGGTCACTTCATAGCCTCTTGCTGCTGCGCGCTATGATAGGAAAGAAATATGACAATTGCATTACCTAAAATAAACGGGGCACAACCTAACGAGCGTGTAACGATGCTCGCGTTAGCCAGTGGCTTACGCGGTTGATAGTTGGCACACCCAAACGCATCCAGAAGTAAAACCTACCCCTGGCCGGCGCCCTATGTACCAAGCTGTCCCTAGATTTGGTTGAGTTATTCGAGAATAGCCAGATAAGTCTTTGAGTAGAAGGGAATTATCTGATTTTTCTTATTAATCTTGGTGGTTATCTTTTCCTGCCGCTCATTCAAACGGCGTTAATTCAGAGAGTCTCTGGGTAACGTAGCTCAGGACCCGGCCTTGCGGCGAATCGCTGAGTACTGGCTCAATCTGGCTTCTATCCCACTGGCACCTATTCCTGGTGTTCTGTGACGGGTCAGCAATGGGTGTGTTTTGACCTGACACTCTTGTTTTTTATCTGGTTATTCTGTGTTGCTTGGTTATTTTGACACGTTTCTTGCAGTGATTACATTCGAATCGCTTAATCTGTAAGCTCTCCGCGCTGTGCCCAACTTTGAATCCATCAGGCCCTATCGCGACGAGGAAGTGCCTTGCGTTGTTCGCCGTCTCGCGGCCAACGCTGCCCTCCGTGACGGGCTCGCCTCGTTCTTGTTCCCGAGATTATACAAATCCAGCGCGGTTGCAACGCGTCTGTTGGTAAGAGTCTTTCTGGCCTGGCGGGTGCGCTCATTGACCAGTGTTCATGATGTCCAAATCATGGTTGGTGAGTTCATTGATCGCATGGTGGAAGCCAGCGTTGATCATCTCAGTTTCAGTGGTCTCGAGGCGCTGGATAGCAGCAAACCCTATCTCTTCGTGTCCAATCACCGCGATATTGCACTGGATTCCGCGTTCTTGAACCGGGTGTTGCACGGCGAGGGATTCCCGACCTGTCAGATCGCTGTCGGGGATAATCTGTTCGGCTCAAGCCACGGGCATGCGGACGATCTAATGCGCCTCAACAGAGGCTTTTTGGTGGAACGATCGGCGGTGGGAGCAAAAGCCACCTACGCCGCCATGCAACGCACCTCCAGCTACGTGCGTCAGAGTATTGCCCAGGGTACCTCGGTGTGGATTGCCCAGCGGGCGGGGCGAGCGAAAGACGGGTTCGACCGTACCGAGCCCGCGTTACTAAAAATGCTTGGTCTCGCGTTTCGCAAAGAGTTTAGCCGACTGGATGAGTTACTCGAGGCAGTACAGATTGTCCCGGTGGCGATTTCCTATGAGTTAGACCCGTGCGATTTACTGAAAGCTCAGGAATTGTCACTGCGCGCCCGCGAAGCCAACTTCGAAAAGCCTGCGGGCTCTGATCTCGCAAGCATTGTGGCTGGATTGCGTGGTTACAAAGGTCGCGTGCATCTGCATTTCGCATCACCCCTCGCTGGCCGGTTTGAATCAGCCGAGGATATCGCGCGTGCGATTGATGTCGCTATCGTCGGCGGCTTGAAAGTCTACCCGACGAACGTCGTGGCGCGAGATTTGCTGCGAGAACTGTTAGTAACACAGCCACCGGCATCGTTCGACCAACTTAGCTGGCCTGCACAACAGGTTACCACCGAGACGGATCACGAGCGTTCTGCGGCGTTCTTCCAGCAACGACTGGAAGATGCCGACGAGACGCTGCGCCCCTTTTTACTGTTGCAGTACGCCAACCTGTTACGTAACCAGTCCGAACTCGGCGTGCTGGGGCCGCCCAGAGTTACACCAGCAACCGGAAAGGGGACTCCAGCAGGCGCTTCACAGTCTGCAGAAACTGCGCGGCAGGCGCGCCATCGAGAACTCGATGATCCCAGGTGAGGGAGACTCGCATCACCTGGGTACGCAACGGCGTATTCCCTTCCCAGCGCACGTCATCCCGCAGACGGTTTACACCCAGAATGCCGGCCTGTGGGGAGTTAATAATTGGCGTAAACGAATCGACGCCAAACATACCCAGTGCAGAAACCGTAAAAGTGCCATCCTGTAAGTCCTCAACCCCGAGGCCGCCACTGCGCGCAGCAGCAGCTAACCGGGCAGACTCCTGACAGAGTGCCTTCATGGGCAACAGGTTGGCGTTTTTAACCACCGGTACAATAAGACCTTCATCGAGTGCCACTGCCATGCCGACGTTCACGGCGCCATGGGCCACGAGTTCGGTTGCCGTAAAGGAAGAATTC
>CAZSYU010000160.1:0-6225 GCA_964611345.1 uncultured Pseudomonadales bacterium | reverse complement strand
ACCGTAATTTTGCCTATCTATCTATTGGGCTTTGCCGAGACTGCCGTTAACGGCTATGTGCTTTGGGTCGGTGTGCAGAGCTTGCTTATACATTCGAACACGCGCATCCCCTTTGGTCCGCTGCGCTATCTGTTCACAACACCCCACTTCCATCACTGGCATCACGCCGCCGACGCAGAAGCAATCGACAAAAACTACGCGGCCAACCTGCCCGTGATCGACATGCTGTTTGGCACCTACATCAACAACAGTGGCCGCTGGCCAAAGACCTATGGTGTGGTTGGCAAGCCGTTGCCCAAGGGCTTTCTGGCCCAGCATCTGTATCCGTTTATCGCGGAGCCCAAGCCAGCCGCAGGCAGTAAATAGCCAGCCGCAGGCAGTAAATAGCCAGCCGCAGGCTCTAAGTAATCCGCCGCGCTAGCAACTCCCCGTTAGCTGCCCTGCGATGCAATGATGTACTGATCGAGTTCGCGCTCGGCCTGCTCACCACTCGGGAATGGCCCTTTCAAGCCTTCGCGCGCAGAGAAGAACCAGCCGTCACCCTTCTTCAGCACCCTGTGCTTACTCTCTGGACTGCCCAGATTGTCGAGGTTGAGCTTGGCGTTGGTAGCCAGATGCATCGCAATATCGACCAACGGCATCTCAATGATCGTCTGCTTACCATCGAGTCGGGTACTCACGCGACCAGTGCCAGCCGCCTCATTGGCCTCTACCACCATGCACAAGCGACCTTCATCGACGAAGAGTCTGCCTTCGAATCGGGCCAGGGTGCGAGTACTCATAATCAGGTCCTTTAAATCCAGGGGTAGCGACGTTTAAGTTGGCAAGCAGTGTATGAAAGGCATCACTGGAAATATGCGAACCAGGTCACACTGCGCCGGAATCCCATCAACCATACAGCGCCTGACTGGGTATTTAGGCAATTTTTATGCATTAATGACTGCCGTTCGACCTTCATGAATGCGCGCATGACCGCGCGTCCACGCAGAGTGCCCAGACGGTAAACTAGGCGGCGAACACGCGGCCCATAGACCCGACCTAGCCAGGACACCATGCAGGTACTGACCACCCAGGACATTATTACGTTGTTCCCGGAACACAAACTCCGGGACCTGGCTCCGCCCGACGGCGATGCCGTTGACTGGGGGGTGCTCGACTACCTGGGCTGGGTACACCCCTCGGGTCACGTCGGTTACGCCATCGTGCCGCACGGCGACGAATTAAAAACCCTCACGCTGCGCCGCTCCACCCACACCGAAGGTCGACCGCGCAGTCATATGTGTTCCTGGTGTCACTTCGTCCACCGCGCCCGGGGCGCCGCCATGTTTTGTGCGACCGTGGCCGGCACCGACGGCCGCCGAATCATCGGCAACATGCTCTGTAGCAACCTCGACTGCAGCGTGCGCATTCGCAATCTCACCGGCGACCCGCCCGGATTTATGCCTGAAACCGTTGACCTCGAGCGCAAGATTGAGCGCCTGCAAAACGCCCTGCTGATATTTCTATCGCGGGCGAACAAGCTGTAGGGCAACTAGGGCGCCGAGGCAGGGAACACATCGTCGGAAACGTCGCGCACAAATAACGGCTCTACACCTTGCTCCTGCGTATCAGCCTGCATCACTGCATCGTCGGGCGCAACAATGGTCTCACTGGCAATCTTCAATACGTTCTCTAACAGAGTCGCATCACTGGTCGTATTCAGGAACAGTCCGGGCCGCGACAGCACGTAGTGAATGGCACGGCGCATGGCAGCAGGCTCCGTTATAGGCGCGTACCAGCTAAACCGCTTCGCATCATCGTCGTCGCGCCAACGGCGCTTGGCAATGGCCTTGATGGTTTGCACCGCAACACCACGCTCATGGCACAGTGCAGCGGTGGCATCAAAGTCTGCCGCGTACTGCGGGTCGCTCATCATCGAGTAGTTGTAGGGCATCAGCACTGAAGCGAACGCAAACTGCTCCAGACTCTTTTTGTGCATCGCCGGAATGTAGGTGCCGTGCCCTGTGACACCGATATTCCGCACCAGCCCTTCGTCGCGCGCCTCAACCAGTGCCTGCAACGCGCCTCCATCCCCCATCGCCACTTCCCACTGATCGGGCTGCGCGAGGTTATGCAATTGAATCAAATCAACATGATCAACCCCCAACCGCTCGAGGCTCTGGTGCAATTGCTCGCGCGCCTTGTCGTAGGTGCGATGACCGGTTTTGGTTGCCAGGAAAAAGTCCTGCCGCCGGGTTTGCAGAAAGGGGGCGAGGCGTAATTCTGAATCACCGTAGCTCGCGGCTGTATCAATATGGTTGAGACCATATATATCAAGCAACTCAAGTGTACGGTCAGCACGCTCCTGCTTCATGCCACCGAGTGCTGCAGCACCGAACAGTACCCGCGAACTGAAATGTCCGGTACGACCAAATTCGATCCGTTCAATCATCTATCTCTCCCCAACCCGGCTAACCGTCGTACATCTGCACAACAGCAATTTTTTCGAGCGCCTCGTCTTTTAAGAGCACTTCGTTTAGCGAACCGGAACGAAAGCCCTTCATATCCATGGCGATGTAGCTGTAACCAAGCGCAACCAGGCGCTCGTTAATCGTATCGTGGTGCGTAACGGCCAGCGGAAATTCCTCCGGCAACAACTCAAGCCGCGCCACCTCGCCATGATGACGCACCCTGAACTGGGTAAACCCAAGCTGTAAAAGTACGTCTTCCGCAGCCTCAACCTGCTCGAGCTTGGCCTCATCGATAGCAGTACCATAAGGGAAGCGGCTGGATAGACAGGCCGATTGGGGTTTCAACGCATTCGCAAGCCCAAGATGAGTCGCTAACGCCCGAATGTCTGCCTTGCTGAAACCGGCATCCACCAGTGGCGAGCGCACTGAATAATTGTTGGCGGCAATCAGACCCGGGCGATGATCGCCGAGGTCGTCAATGTTGGTGCCGTTGTAAATCACCGGCACCGCCTCGTCGCGAGCAATGCTGGTCAGCGCGTCGTAAAGCGACGTCTTGCAATGAAAGCAGCGATTGGTGGGGTTGGCGCGATAGTCGGGCTTGCTGAGTTCATCGGTATAAATCACCCGGTGCTGCAGACCCCAATCGCTCGCCAGTTGCTCGGCCAACGCAAGGTCAGTGCGTTTCAGACTGCGAGATCCAGAGGTAACAGCAATTGCCTGGGCACCTAACTCTTGACCGGCAATAAACGCGACCAGCGAACTATCGACACCGCCGGAAAATGCCACCACAACGCGTTTATCCGCTCGCACTGCCTGGCACACAGCCGCGTACTTTACAGCGAGTTCTGCATCGAGTCCTGCAGCAATTTTAGAGGGGCTCGTTTGTGGAGCCTCAGCGTTTGTCGTCACGGTGTACCACACCTGTGGTTGGCCAGAATCACCATGCTACAACCGATTGATCATGCTCGCCATGTAGCCCGCGCCGAAGCCGTTATCGATATTCACCACCGATACTCCCGACGCACAACTGTTAAGCATGCCCAGCAGGGCTGACAAGCCCCCAAAGGACGCGCCGTAGCCGACACTGGTTGGCACCGCGATTACCGGCTTGTCGACCAGGCCACCAAGCACACTGGGTAACGCGCCTTCCATACCCGCCACCACCACAACCACACGCGCCGAACGAACCTCTTCAATTCTCGCCAGCAACCGATGCAACCCCGCTACACCCACATCGTTGATGCGCAGCACTGGGTTACCCAAAAACTCGGCCGTAAGCGCAGCCTCTTCGGCCACTGGACCATCGGAAGTACCCGCTGACACAACAGCGACACTGGTTGCGACGGGGCGCGGCTCGGCAAAGGGCCGACAGACAATGGCAGAGGCTTTAGCGTTGTAGTCAACGCTAGTACCCAGTGCTGCTGCCTGCGCAGCAAGCTGTGCCAGAATCGGCTCGGCCTTGTCCTGGGTTACCCGGGTGGCCAGTAAATTTTGTTTGGCATCGAGCAGGGTTGCTCCAATCTCCGCAATTTGCTCAGCGGTTTTATTCTCGCCAAACACCACTTCGGCGGCACCCGTGCGAGCCAGACGTTCGAGATCTACAGTGGTGTGGCCTAGATCAACCGAGTCCATCAGGCAAGCAGTCGATGCGTTGGTGCACACAATTCGGCGATGTTCAGTCCGTGCGGACAGGCACCTGCACAGGGTTCGCCACTGCACGACAAACAGGGTGATGCGTCGCTGGCGAGCATATTGTATTCCGCCCTGGCGAAGGCAACGTCTTTATAGTCCGTGGCGTACATGCGGGTGCGCAACACATCCGCAATGGGCACTCCGTAAGGACACGACCCCTCACAACTGTTGCACGCGTGTTTGCAGTAGGTCGCACCATTGAGGTGGGCATACTCCCGCAGCAGCTCCATGTCGTTTGCCGAAACACTCTGCGCACCGGACGCGCCCAGATACTCGTCGATCTGATCAATGCCCGTCATGGACACAATTAAAGTATCGACATCGGGATTGGCCAGCGTCCAGCGAAATGCCGCCTGAGCAAAGGTATTACCTTGCGCCTCGCGAGCACGCATGTCATTCAAACGTGCACCCATCAGCGTTTTCATGGCGACTACGCCAATGCCTTTGTCGTGGGCCTTTTTTAGCAATCGCGGTAACTCCGGCTGGACCGCCACAAAATCAAAGGATTTGGTCAGGCGCTCGTAAAAGGCCGGGTCTTGACCAAAATTGTAGGCAGCCAGAATCACATCAACGAGCGAGTCATCAATGGCGCGTTCCAGGACCTCAGTCAGCCGTCCCGCGTGACCGGAAATACCCGACCACGAAATTTTGCCCTGCTTTTTTGCGGTCGTAAGAAACTCATACCACTCCGGGTTGTCGAGCCGGTCAGTACTGTTTACCGCGTGATTGAAATACACCTCGATGTGGTCGGTTTGCAGGCGCCGCAGAGAGGCTTCGAGCTCGTGCATCATTTCTGCCCGGGTTGTGCTGGCCCGGGCAAACTGTTTGGATGCGAGAATGACCTTGTCGCGCTTGCCCTTCAGAGCCTTGCCAATGACCGTTTCTGATTGCCCGCTGGTGTAGCTCTCGGCGGTATCGATGTAGTTGACGCCACGGTCAATCGCGTGCTCAACCAGACCTTCTTCTCCACTGCGCAGTCGCGAACTGCCAAACGAGATATCCGAAACCTTAAGCCCGGTTTTACCCAGGGTGCCATAACCTCGAATGGCCCCCTTGCTATCAGGCTGGTTTGCTCCAAGCGCAGGGAAGGAACTCGCGGTACCGCCTGCCACAACTGCCGAGCTTTTAATAAACTTGCGTCGAGATGTCGAAGTGTTATCTGTCATACCTCATCCTGCCGCTTTGTTAAGGGTTTTACCCTACCATTTCTAGCCCTCCAGTCCTGAGCTAGCTGGATTTTTTTGGCGGCCCCGCGCTCGTGTAGCGGGTACCGGGTGGATCAATAGCCCAGTCAGGAGCGACATCCCAGGTGTCGCCAAAACAGAGCTCACGCAGCGGCCGGCGTCTAACCGGTCCATGGTTACCCTGGGGTCGCCCGAGCGTTACCGTGCAGGCCACAAATACGTCCTTGGGAATACCCAATAAGGTCTTGAGGCGCGCCTCAACCGGGCGATGGAAGCCGGTAATCACCCCGCCATAACCCAGCGCCCGCGCCGCCAGCAGCAGATTTTGGACTGCGGGGTACACCGACGCACCCTCCATAGGCTCGGGATCGCGGTAGCGAACCAGACAGGGCAATACCAACAATGGCGCTGTGGCAATGGATTCAACATAACCTTGCATGGTGCGCGCCATGCGCGCCTTCGGGGAACTCAGATCGGCGCCAGATCCCTCGTCATAGCCGTCATTCACACGTTTCGCGCCCCAGATGTCTTTGGCGGCATCGCAAATCAACGCCTTCGCCTGGCTGGCCCGGTCGCCTTCGCGGAGCACAACGAAGCGAAACGGTTGGCGATTCGAGCCACTGGGGGCCCGGGTGGCCGCAAACAGCATGTCACGCAGCGCCACATCTGGAATTTGTTCGTCGCTGTAGCGCCGGATTGCCCGGGTGGTACACACTCCGGCAAGCAGGTCCACATCGCTCGCCGCGAGTGGCTGTTCGGCCAGGGCAATATCAGCCTCTCCGGCCGCTGTATCAGACTCTTTCTGGGCCACTGGCTGTCCTCCGTAAATCTCTACGATTACAGGTATTTAGCGCTTATTACACCCTCCTTACTGAAATATTGTCGCATCTGCTCATACC
>CAZSYU010000159.1:0-6242 GCA_964611345.1 uncultured Pseudomonadales bacterium | reverse complement strand
TCAGCCTCAGGCAGGCAGAACAGGTAAATGGCGCCTGCGCCATCTTCTGGCTGCCCGGCCCGCCCAAGAGGTGACGCTCGTTGTGAGGCCGCAACCTGTTGCTCACTTAAACCCACCCTGAAATCACGCTCCCCCACGCTGATGGTGGGTGGTTCACCGCTGTAGCTCTGGGTGAGCCGAGTATCGATGTGGCCAAACGCCACACAATTAACGGTTGCACCATAGCGGCCCCATTCTTTCGCGAGGGTTTTAGTCATTCCGACAACAGCAGCCTTGCCTGCAGAGTAGGCGATTTGGGTTGCAGCGCCAGTGGTACCTGACACGCTGGATACGTTGACAATTTTTCGTACTCGAGCCGCTCCTTGTTCCGCCTGTTCGCGCTTGCTCGTTGCTCGCAGCCACGGCGCCAGCGCGCGCAGAATTCGAAACGGTGCTGTAGCGTGCACGTCTATCATGGCTTGCCATTGCTCATCAGAGTGGTTCGCTATGACACCGTTCCAGATATACCCGGCGTTATTGACCACAATGTCGATCCCGCCGTAATTTTCCAGCGTAGCGTCAATCAAACGCTCCGGGAAATCTGCTGCGGTAACGTCGCCGGCGCAACTCACCGCCTGCCCGCCAGCAGCAGTTATCATATCTACGCAGGCTGCTGCCTCTGCAGCATCCAGGTCATTAACAACCAGGCGCGCACCAGCGCTTGCCAGTCGACGCGCTGTGGCCAGGCCAACACCGCGTCCAGCACCAGTCACTAGCGCAATCTTGTTCTCCAACGCTGGCATAACATCGTCTTCCTGTTCTCTGAGTGATTCTATTGGTACCAGATACGCTTAAGTGGAGCCACAACAACACGCGCCGCGAAGGCACAAGGCCACTGCTATGTAGATCTAGTGTCATCATCGGGTTTCTCGCCGGTGGCTAAAATAAACCGACGCGCTCTCCAGGCAAACCCGTTTGCACTGTCAATGAAAACGTTCATGAATTAGTCTGTAGCAGGAGAAAGGAGAGAACCAATCATGCCCCAAACACTTAAAATCTGCCGCCAGCTGGTAGCAGCCCTCATTGTTGGCACAGTGACTGTCGGCGTACTGACTGGATGTGCGAACCCTGGCCTTAACAACGCAGGCGTAGCGGTTGCCGCAGCCCCGGCCGCCCAAACGACCGCAGTTAACACGACCCACCCGCTGTACGAACTGCGCACCTACACAACCAATGACGGCAAGCTAGAGGCACTGCACTCGAGGTTTCGTGATCACACCCAGCGGCTGTTCGAAAAACACGGCATGGTTAATGTGGCCTATTGGACCCCTACCGACAAACCCAACACCCTGATCTACATTATCGCGCACAAAAGTCCAGAAGCCGCAAAAGTGTCCTGGGCGGCCTTTGTCGCCGATCCAGAATGGCAAGCGGCGTACGCCGCCTCCATCGCTGACGGACGACTGGTGAACAACATCGACAGCGTTTATATGCAGAAAACAGACTACTCACCGGCTAACTAAAATCTGCTCAACCAGTCAGATCGAGAGCTCAACATGAAAGACTTCAAAGACAAGGTCGCCGTGATCACTGGTGGCGCCAGCGGTATTGGCCTGGGCATGGCGCGGTCATTCGCCGCTCGGGGTATGAAACTGGTGATCGCCGACTTAGATGAAGCAGCACTTACCGCAGTGACCGAGGAATTCAAAACCGCTGGGGTAGATAGCGTTAGCCAGCTTTGCGATGTGTCAAAACATGAACAAATACAGGCCCTGGCAGACCTTGCGGTAAACACCTTTGGCGCGGTCAACGTGCTTTGCAACAACGCAGGCGTTGGCATCCCCACCGCCACCCACAATATGAAACTGCAGGACTGGAAGTGGATCATCGACGTCGACCTCTGGGGGCCGATCTACGGTGTCGAGGTTTTTCTGCCACTCATCGAAGCGGCGGGAGAAGGTCACATCAATTCTACATCGTCGATGGCCGGTATGATCGCCGCCCGACGCATGGGGGCGTACAACGTCGCCAAGCATGGCGTCATTGCACTCATGGCCTCGCTCGAACGCGAGCTACGCGCCCGCAAGAGTCCGGTCACGGCATCCGTTTTGTGCCCCGGCCCCATCAATACCAACATCAGTGCCCATTCAGTGCAGTTCCGACCCACCCCGGCCAAGCCTAAAGCAGACGGTGCAAAGGCTGGCAAGATGGGGGCCGAGATTCAGGCCATTCTCGAACAAGGTATGCAGCCCGATGAGGTTGGAGCTCTCGTCGCCGACGCTATAGAAAACGACAGGTTCTGGGTGTTAACCCATCCGCGCTGGACCAAAACCGTACAGAAGCAACTGGACGCCATGAACGCAGACCAGTCGCTCACCAAAGCGTAGGCAGGAGCAACACCATGGAACAAACCGTTCTCGACCTGGTAGGCGAGCTCGACTTCGACCCGGCAGCACTAAAGACAAAATATCTGGCCGAACGCGACAAGCGCATCCGCGGCGACGGCATCGAGCAGTACATTGAAATAAAGGCCGAGTTTTCCCACTACATCGATGACCCGTACGTCGAACCTGGCTTCACCAGAGACGCGTTAACCGATACCGTAGAGGTGGTTATCATTGGCGGCGGTTTTGGTGGCCTGCTTGCTGGGGCAAAACTCCGCGACGCTGGCATCGAAGACATTCGGGTGATCGAGCGTGCCGGCGATTTTGGCGGCACCTGGTACTGGAATCGCTATCCAGGTGCGATGTGCGACGTAGAATCCTACTGCTATCTCCCTCTGTTGGAAGAGATGGGCTACGTACCAAAACACAAATACGCGTTCGCGCCAGAAATTCTCGAATACTGTCGCAAAATTGCACGCCACTACAGGCTGTACGACAACGCCTGCATGCAAACCAACGTCACTGAGATGCGCTGGGATGATGAGAGCGGCTACTGGCATATTCAAACCGATCGCGGCGACAACATGCGCGCGCGTTTTGTCGCAATGGCCAACGGTCCGTTAAGTCGCCCCAAACTGCCCGGCATTCCTGGCATCAACGACTATCAGGGTCATACCTTTCACACCAGCCGCTGGGACTACGGCTACACAGGCGGTAACTCGCACGGCAATCTCAGCAATCTGCAAGATAAACGCGTTGGCATCATCGGTACCGGCGCTACTGCCGTGCAGGCCATCCCGCACCTCGGCGAATGGGCCAAAGAACTTTATGTGTTTCAACGCACGCCTTCATCGATAGACGTTCGCAACAACGCCCCCACCGACCCGGAATGGGCAGCCTCACTTGAACCAGGCTGGCAACAGGCACGCATGGAAAATTTCAACATACTGGTGAGTGGCGGTGATCAAGACGTAGATCTGGTGGGCGATGGTTGGACCGAGATCATGCGCAAGCTGACCGGCATTGTCGCAAAGGTCGCATCGAAAAAGCTCGGCCGACGCTTAACAAAAGTCGAACGCGCTGAACTCATGGAGCTGTCTGACTATCAAAAAATGAACCAGGTCAGGGCGCGGGTTGATAGCATTATTTCCGACGAGGCGACGGCTGAGGTACTCAAACCCTGGTATCGGCAATTTTGCAAACGTCCCTGTTTTCACGACGAGTACCTCGACACTTACAATAGAGACAACGTCACCCTGGTTGACACAAAGGGCAAAGGCGTTGAGCGCTTCACTAGCACCGGTGTGGTAGTCGATGGCCAGAACTACGATCTGGATTGCATCGTCTTCGCCACTGGCTTCGAAGTTGGCACGAGCTTCACCCGCAGAGCGGGCTACGACATCATTGGTAGAAATGGCCGAACCCTTAGTGATCACTGGGGCAATGGCTTGCGCAGCATGCACGGTATGACAACCCATGGTTTTCCGAACTGTTTCTTTTTAGGCTCTACGCAGGCGGTGATTACAGTTAACGTCCCGCATTCGCTAAGCGAGCAGGCAGAACATCTGGCCTATATTTTGACCGAAATGAAAAACCGCAACAAAACCCGTGTCCAGCCGAGCGCCGAGGCGGAAGCCGAATACGTTGCAGAAATTCACAGACTGGCAACCCTGGGCACGCGATTCTATGCCGAATGCACACCGGGGTATTACAACAGTGAAGGCGCACCGGGTAACAAAGCGGGTCTGTTCTCTGATATGTACGGCGGCGGATCGATTCGATTTTTCCGCATGCTCGAGAAGTGGCGCGATGCAGGCGCTATGCCTGGATTCGAATTGAGCTGAGCCCACTGTGCGAACAATCTCTGCATGAGTCGCTCAGTTAGAGACTTCACAGAGATTAAGTAACCTCGCGAGCGTCGGCGCCGCGGAAGATCGGGCGTGTTCCAGCCACGTACAGCAGGCCCGCAATTATCGCGAGATTTTTCACGAAATTCTGAATCTCGTGCGCCTGGTCGACACCCTCGTAGACATTCCAGAAATCATGCATAAACAGATTGATCATGAGGGCCAGGCCTGCCAGCACAAACGCAACGAACCGGGCTCGAAAGCCAATGGCCAACATCGCACCGCCGCCAATCTGTAACACTATGGTAAGCACCAACAAAGGTACCACCAGCGGCACGCCATGCTGAGTCATGTAGGCTATTGAACCTTCCCACCCGGTAATTTTGCTGATGCCCGGCAGAATAAAATACAGACCCAGAAGCGCACGGCCGATATGGCGCAAAATATCCTCATAAGCCCTTGGCGCGCCAAGCTGAGAGCGATTGACCGCGGAAGATAGAGCCATAACAGCACCTGCGTGAAATCTAAGACCGCGGAAGCTTAACCCAGCTGTAACCATCCGCAACAGCCAAGAGTCTCCGCATCATGCGATACTAGGAGACCGATAAACTTGGACACTTAGTATCATGCGCTTAGAAGGTAAGGTGGCCGCCATCACCGGTGGCACGGCAGGCATAGGCCGCGGTATCGCGGAGGCATTTTTGGCCGAGGGAGCAAGCGTTGCGCTCATGGCCCGCAATCCTGACAAAGGGGCGGCCACTATCGATCAACTCGGTGTGCCCGACCGCAGCGTGTTTATTCGTGGCGATGCCATGGTGCAAAGCGATGTCGAAGGTTTTGTCGACGCCACCGCAAGCAAATTTGGCAAACTCGACATACTGGTGAACAACGCAGGTGGTGCCGGCGATCTACAACCGGCCGCACAACTCAGCAACGAAACTTTCGACGAAACCATGAAATGGAACGTTTACTCGACCTTTTGGGCAAGTCGGCGCGCACTAAATCTAATGCTGCCCAACAAGTGGGGGCGCATTATTAATATCTCGTCCACCGAAGGGAAAGTAGGCAAGCCCGTGTTCACGGCGTATACCGCGGCGAAACATGCTGTGAACGGCATGACTAAATCGATGGCTCAGGAGGTCGGCACCGAGGGTATTACTGTGAATGCAATCTGCCCGGGCCTGGTGATCACCGATATTGTGAAAGACAACGGTCCCGCTACGGCAGAGGCCATGGGTATAAGTTTCGATGAAATGGTGACGCTGTTTTCCCAGGAATCTGCGATCAAGCGGCCAAATACGGTCGAAGAAGTGGCTGCCGTTGCTCTATTGCTCGCCTCTGAACTTGGCGCTGGAATCACTGGTGGCACGCTGAGCGTCGATGGCGGAACCGCACCCTATTAACGGTGCTAGCCCTTGGTGGCGGGTGACAGCTCTCTAAGTGGGCACAACCCAAACAACTGTTCAGGTCACAGCTTAATCAACACTACCTACATATACCCACCGCTCTGCGTCATCACCAGCCGTCGCCAGGCGAACAAATCGACTGCACTCCTCCAGCCGAGCTCCACGTCCGGCAATTTTGTAACGCGCCGCAAAACACACGATCCCTTGCTCATCCACAGCAGCCCCACCCTCCGTATGTTTAATCTTGAGACCTAGCCAACGCTGGGCTGGGTCAAAATCCAGGGTTTGTGGGCGCGTATCCGGATGCCAGGAGTACAAAAGATAGGTCGCGTTACGCTGGGTGAATGCAGTGTAGCGCGAACGCATCAGCGCCTGCGCTGTTAGGGCTCGTGCCCCATCCAGGATGGGCTGACAGCACTGCGTCAGCTCTGCGCCGCTATCGCATGCACAGTAGACCCGCGCCCTTTTCCCCCGATCTTGCATTGCTTTTCCTCTCGCTAAGTACTGGGCTGGTTTACACTAAGTGCATGTCCCTACTTCGTCTCCAGACCGCAGGCCTCGCCTTCGGCCACGTCGCCCTGCTCGACGATACCGATCTTAATATTGAGGCTCGCGAACGACTATGT
>CAZSYU010000158.1:0-6316 GCA_964611345.1 uncultured Pseudomonadales bacterium | reverse complement strand
CCGACTGCTGTTGCCTGAATTTCTGTTAGTAACACGGGAGGAAATTGAAGAGTCTATTAAGCTCTACCTTGCCTCAGATGATTCCGATCATTACTAAGGGGACCTGAAATCTCACCTCACACCTGAAATTAAGGAGGAGCTGGAAAAGGCGCTTCCCAACGTAAGCTCAACCGGAAAAAGAAGTGAAATTAGAATGGCGTTGTGTCTTGCAGAGGACGATCCAGTGCCCGCATTGATCGAATTGATCAACGATCCTACGTTCACGAACAAAAATTTCATCTTTTACACCCAGGTGCCTCTCAAGGACCCTCGCATAGTTGCTCCTACTTTGGAGACACTCAAAAACGCTCCGTTTGAATACTTGATTGGCCATCTTTGAAGATAGAGAATTAAATTCTATTTTGCCCAGCTTGCCCACGCTGCTGTTCTGAATTAGACTTTGTGCTTCAAGTTGATATCCATTTCCACCTTGTGTTCATCTACTTGCCTCCGCATGAAAATAAAAATTCCCAGATTCCCTGATGGAAACAAATTGTGGTTCCCTTCAAAGGCAAACGACTTTGTGCTTCGGTGGACGAAAGAAGATGATATTGGGATTGGCGAGTCAGAAATTAGTGAGAGTGCTGACCCAACAAACAAACTTGACCCTGGTGTAATAGAGTCCGAAGTTCAGGTTGTTTTTAGTGATGAAGGTGGTGACGACCCACCTCGTTCAGCACGGGCATTGATTTCATTCTGTAACACGAAGCAAATGTTCTCAGGCTCCTTTCGTTTCTCGGGGGAAGATAAAACCCCTGAACACAACGTAGCGATTACCTTCGAAAATAATGCTGAGCTTTGGAATTTTTCACCTTGCAACAGGTCCAAAGCTCCGTTCATTCACTCTCCCGACGCAGTATCGGATTTACTGTTGAATTCCTTCGGCTTGACCAAATCTTATTCTGCCAATGCCAAGCCGGGTATTAAGTTTTCTTCCTTGGGTTCAGATTACCTTAACGATGAACATCCCAGTGGATTGGTGGTCGTTGCCGGAGGAACAGGTACGGGAAAATCTGCTTATGCTCGTGGCTTTCTGATTCGGTGGGCGTTGAGACTAGCGATAAGAAGATTTCGAGGGAAATTCGACTCCCAATCGTTAAGTAAATATGTACCTCCGCATATAGTTACTTATGAAGATCCTATTGAAAACTGGATGATCAATTCTTGGAACCGAAAAACGAAAAAGACAACAAAAGTCAACTTGAACTCTGATGCTGATGATTATGGCTACGCGACAAACTCGGACAACGATCTCGATATTGGATTACGCTTGACATCTCGGTCCAAGTATCAAGATGTCTTGGATTTGCAATCTGCCTATTTCCACGCGTTGCGCCAGAAGCCAAGCGTCGTTTACATTGGAGAATGTAGATCAGAAGCGGACTGGAAAGTTGGCTTGGATTTAGGTGGTACCGGACATTTGGTTGTGACGACTTGTCATGCTTCGTCTTTAGTTGACACTTTTTCTAAGCTTGCTGGAAAAGGGAATAGGGATGCTCAGGGGAGAAGAATTCTTGCCAGCAATCTTCTCGGGGTGGTTCACCTTAGACAGTCGCCGATCAAGTGGAGCGGTGAGTCTGAGCATGGACTTAATTCGTCTCAAACGTTCTTTACGCTCTGGAGACGTTCGGCTGAAAGCGTCAGTAATTTCGTTGCTGACGGTCTGTCATCACTGATCCCGGACGGTAGCAATATATATAGCCGTGTGAAGATGGCGAGAGATATTCGAAACCTTCAAGTCAACACAAAGTTTGATCTGAAGGAGTCAGGTAAAGACGCTCTTTTAGGTGAGTTGTTTGATGACTACGAGAAAACGGCCAAGAGTCTCGATATGAGAGGGCTATAGTGACACACAATCAATCAATAGGATTTTCATTTGGTACAGCCTCAATTGATGCGCTTATCGACACTGAGAACTTGATCTACAAAGTTCCCGAAGACCGATCGATGGTAGCCTGCATTACTGGACCTGATGGGGCTGGGAAGTCATTGCTCGCACTGACAGCTGCGAGTATGTTCGCGAGTCGAAAACCGACCGAGAATAAGCAACGCGTGATTTATGCCTCAACTGATCTGAACTACAATCAAGCGTTGAAGTCTTGGTCTAATTTTGGGCTTCACAAACCGAGTGAACGCCGCAAACTTTTGCGAGATAATATTGAAGACCTTTCCCTTAATTCACGTAACAAAGGACGGGGCAAGCTATCACGAAGATTCGAAATCGTTAAGGGGTTGGATGAGGAACTGACTGGAGACTGCGATTTGAAGTGGGTTTCTCCATTTGAAGAAATACCTGAGGAGGAGTTATCGCTTTATCCCTACAGCTCGATTTTTGACACTGATCTGGATAGTAAGGAGCGATCCAAGAAGAGAAAGAAAAACGGCAAAGAAGTAATTTCAGTGGAAAGTCCTTGTGTGAACTTCTTGGATTTAGCGGCATATTCCGCGGGCGACGATTGGGGGCTGTTGAACAGAACCCTTGGGTTATTGCAAGACATTCCAGAGCAGAATGCATCTCATCTCTTAGTTTTAGATGCAGTTGAGGGTCTGGAGGCGATGGTTGGCAAGCATGATAGCTTTGGCCTTGAACGGTCGCGTCGTTCTCGGCTTGCCCAGCTGGTAAGAATAGCCAGGAAATCGAATTGCAATGTGATTTTTGTGATCGAACAAAGTAAGATTGATACGCACTTGGACGAAGTTTTTGTGTCGGATTTGGTGATTCGCCTAGGGAAAACTCAAGTTGCAAAATATCAACAAAAAACAATCGAAGTCGAAAAGGCTAGAAGCGTCTCGCACGTGAGAGGCATTCACGAGTATCAGATTCGAAGTGGCTCGGGAGGCAATTCGGGCAAGTCACCACATCGCCCCAAGCCAGACCACCCAGAGTTAAATCTAAATGGTGAGACGATGGGGTATTTTCAAGCATTTCCCTCACTGCATATTCGTAATCCCGTTGTTGAAAAAAGCGGCGCCGACGCGATTACTTGCCCGAACAATTGGTTTGGAAAAGAACTGACTGATTTGAATGCGCTTCTCAGCCCCCAAACTTACGGCCTAAACGTAGAGTCTCATGACCCGCGAGATAGGGTTTTAGTTTCCGTTGGTGACGCTGGGACCTTAAAAAGTCGCTTGGCATACGCTTTTCTTGCGGAAGCATTTTCGGGAGATGGCACAGCCAATAATGGAGCGATTCTTTTAACTAGCGAGCCTTGCAATTACGACCGACTGGTTACTGCTATCGGAGAATACGAGGTTTTCGCCGCAACTCCTGAAGACCAAATTATGGTTCGTGATGTCGCTCCAAGGTTCTTGAGTAGCAGTGGTTTCTTGTTCCGCGTCCAGATGTGTATTCGCGAAATGAAACGACGGCTAGGCATCAACTCTTATGAAGATTCAGCAAGAATTCGACTGGTGATTGACAACTGGTCAACGATAAATGAGAGCCATCCAGCAATTAAGAGTACTCCTCAGATTCTCCATGCGTTGGTACGTTTACTTCAGCGCGAAGGTGTTTTGGCCCATCTTGTAAGTACTCAATCAGGAAGCCCCCGACTGACGATCGAACCTGAAGCGGAGGTGCTGCAGCGTGAAATCTCTCACGATATTTCTAGGTTGGAGGTCCGGCGGATTCACACATGGCCTGTCGATTTTTTTGGAGGTCGTAGAATTGCGTGCACTACATCCCTTTCAAGTTCTTCGAAAAATCAGACGTCAGTATTTGAACTTCAGAGGGATAGTGACAGGCATTTTAAATTAGATATTGATCGCCACTTTTCCTTGTTCGAAGATTTGGAATCTGGAAAAGCAAAAAGAGTCGATTTGCGAGTCAAATTGTATAGCGGATTTCAACAAGTCGATGCGTCAGCTGTTGAAGATTCATATAGCTACCGCGGTGAAGTCTCTGCATTATTGGGGGATATCTTTCCAAACTCAGATCCCCACGAAGAAGTTGTCGAGTTTGAGTCCGTAGAACGATACAACGGGTTCAAGGAATACGTTCAACACATAGGAGGGTCCCAGTTGGGTGAAACTCTCGTCTTTTCATCCGATGAATTTTGGGTATGCGGTGATGAGGAAACCGACGAAGTAGAATCCAATCCGTTCGCTGACCTTTCCCTGTTTCTCAATTCCAAACCACGAGGCGGCAACAAAAATAGAAAAGAGCAGTTTGAAGCCAATCTCTTGCCAACAAGTAGCCCTCAAAACCGAGTGCCGCTTCACAAGGATTTTGGGATAATTCTCGCAGACCGAAATGCCTGGTGGCGGGCGAGAAATCTAACAGTCGGTGACCTTGGGTTCATGAATCCAAAGACGGCGAATTTAGATGGCAATCGAGATATCTGGTACCCGTACAATCAGGACGAGGGAATCGACTTTGCCTCTGTTCCATGGCCAAAAGACCTAAGCGATCAACGATTTAGTCAAATTTTGCCACAAGAAAAGTTGGCCGTCGATGATTATATTCGGGTTGGCCATGTCTGGAACTGCCTCTGCTTACCTGAGGATCAATTCAAGCTAGACACTTCTCGTTCGGTCAATCTAGCCGGTCGGCCTAGGATCGACAAGGAGCGAGTTCTTTTTTCTCCCTCTTGGCGAGTGTTTCTTTCCGCATGCCAAACCGTTGCACAAAACTGTGGTCGTGTTCCTTATGATATCGACTTGAGGACTTCTGAGACGCTCAGCAGCAACCTGCTTGAAATATGGTTGGCTGAAGCCCGAGCTCAAGTTCGGCGAAGATCCGCTGAGTTGTTAAGTCAAATCGATCAGGACAAAAACTCATTGGAAAAGTATCAAATTGAACGCCGAAAAGATTCAAGCAAATTGAGAAAAAATCACACCCAAATTCTTACTGGTGTCTTGGGTGCAGAGCCGAATGTGGGAACGGTCGATCTTTCTCATATGTGCGACAAGCTTCGTGAAGAACTTCTTTTTTCGGTAAGGCTACTTGCCAACTCTATTCCATCTAGATTTCATGAGATGGATCTCCAGCTTGATTGCGCTGACACCAACGCTGTCGCATTTCGCTCTTGGTTCGCGCCTGCGACATTGACTCAAGCATCTAACCGAAATTTGACTCCACTTAGTTTGCCAGGAGGTGGTGGAGTTTACGTAAGGGGAGATTGGCATCTAGGAGTCGCAAGGGGATCTCGATCAATGATGTTAGCGGAGCAGGCAGTAGAAAAATTGGTTTCGCTTCCTATGAATCTCAAACGGCTTCGAGAGGGGGTCGGAATTCCGGTTGTTGATTTAGAGGCTTTGGAAGTGGGGGATCTTACTTCGATTGAATCTGCATTGACTGGTCCGGATATCGAAAACAATTCTTACCGTAGAATCACGCTTGGAGAGCTGAAGCACCTTGAGTCAGGACGTGAATCTTTGAGAAGACAACTCGAGGGGGGGAGTGCACTGTCAGAAGTTTGTGAATTGGATTCACTGCCACTCTTTCGTAGTAGAATCAAAGATTACCAACGTGATGCTCCGGAGTTTTTCCGTATGATTACGAAATTGTTTCGAACCTTGACCCCACAAAACGGGTCGTCCCTCGTCAGTTCTGATTCTCAGATCAGTGATAAGGAATTCGATGCTGTCTTAAGGCAGTTTCTGGGCTCTTGCCAGCGTGCAAAGACTTAGAGATTCCCTAAGGTTCAATTGTAGAATTTCCACTCTATTCCCGGTAAACTGGCGTGTTTGCGTAACCGCGAGACTTGGCTTTGTCTTTTCGGTCGTTCGGAAAAAAATTAAAACAATTAGGTTGATCCGGACGAAAAAAAGCGATATAAATTGTTCGTTCCGTTTGCTTGCTGTGCCTGATGTTTGTCGTCAGCCACAAAATTTTCCTAGGAGTATCCATGGCAACCATAGGACATATTTTTAGCTGGCTTTGCAAGAAATCCCCGTTCGACGGCTGGGTGTTTGATGAATATGGCTCACACTTCAACCCAACGAGCCGAAACGCGGTGATCCTGTTTGTAAAAGATGACCGAGAATTGTTGATCCGTGCATCAGCTTTGGATAGTGGCATGACGAGATTGTTGGCAACGTCTGGAAACGATACACGAAGCTTTGATTCAACAAGCGAGTTGTTGAAATGGGTTGTAGGTCTTCCTGAACCTGTGGCGTGCTAATTGTCGCAATTCAGCATCATCCATCATCAAAGCATCATCAAAGGGGACGCGGCTCATACTTTCTTGGGTCGGCCTCGACTTCTTAATGTATGCTCCAATTTTAGTCGAACAGAGGCTTGAGAAACAAACCTTTTGCTGCCGTACGGGGAACC
>CAZSYU010000157.1:0-6417 GCA_964611345.1 uncultured Pseudomonadales bacterium | reverse complement strand
CTTAACATGGTGGAATTTGGCATGAACGTGCAGGAGGCCGTTGAGGCACCGCACTTCTGGAGTTACCAGCTACGAAATTCGTTTGATGACCACCGCGCGCAGCCGGGACGAATACTAATGCACGAACAAACGACACCCTGGGTTCGCGAGGAGCTTAAGCGGCGGGGCTATAAGCCTGAGTTTCGCGCCAAATCATCTGGACCCATTACGGCGATCTACTTTGATTGGGAAAACGGTGGTTTCTGGGGTGGGGCCAGTGATTTTGGTGAAGATTACGGGATTGCCTGGTAGCCGGGCGAGCGTGTTAGAGCTGCTTGACCTCGATGCGCTCACCCAATTGCTGATCGAGTCCCAGATTATTTCCATCCAGAATACGGTCGGCGCGATAGCTGCTGCGCACTAAAGGGCCTGAGGCAACCTCCATAAAGCCGAGCGAGAGCCCCAACTCACGATAGGTCTCAAACTGTTCGGGTGTGACCCAGCGCTCGATCGCCAGGTGATTCGGCGTAGGTCGCAAATACTGTCCGAGGGTCAAAATATCAACGTTAGCGGCGCGGAGATCGCGCATGGTCGCTTCGATCTCGTCGTCGCGCTCGCCTAGCCCCAGCATAAGACTCGATTTGGTCAGCACACTTGGCCGATGGGCTTTGGCGAAACGTAGTACTTCAAGAGTGCGCTCGTAACCGGCGCGCGGATCGCGCACAGGATGCGTGAGACGTTCAACTGTCTCGACGTTTTGCGCAAACACTTCGAGCCCCGAATCGACAACGGTTGCTACGTCTGTCTCCACGCCAGAGAAATCGGGCGTCAGTGCTTCGACGGCGATGGCGGGGTTGACTGCCTTTATAGCCTTGATGCATGCCGCGTAGTGACCGGCACCGCCATCGCTTAGGTCATCGCGATCAACGGACGTCAAAACAATGTAGCGCAGGTTCATCAGGCGCACAGTTTCTGCAGCCTGGGCAGGTTCGTTGTGGTCCAACCAGCCTCCAGGGTTACCGGTATCAACGGCACAAAACCGGCAGGCGCGGGTACACACGGCCCCCATGAGCATGATGGTGGCCGTGCCGTTGTTCCAGCACTCGCCGATGTTGGGGCAATGGGATTCTTCGCAGACTGTCGCCAGTGCGTTATCGCGGACGGCGCGTTTTACCTTGTTGAAACCTGCACCACTAGGCACGCTGACACGCAGCCAGGGTGGCTTTCTGCGAGTGCTGCTCGCGTCGTCGTCGGTGGTTGCGCCTTGCTCGGCAGTGGCTGTTTCCGACCCAGCAGTGCGGCTGGGACGAATGCCATCCTTGATCGCGGCAAAACCCTGGTCGGTCACGTACTTGCTGCCCGCTTTTTGCACGTTTGTCGGCTGGTTTGAGTCGCTCATGGGCTTAGTTTACGCCTTCACACCGCTTGAAACTGCAATTCGTGCAGCTCCTTGTAAACACCCTGTGCGGCCAGTAACTCGCTGTGGGTGCCCAGCTCAACGATCCGGCCGTCTTTGAGAACCATAATACGGTCCGCTTCCTGGATGGTCTGGAGCCGGTGCGCAATGATGATGGAGGTGCGATCCGCCGTCAGCTTGTCGAGGGCGTCTTGGATCAATAATTCGGTTTCGGTGTCGATACTGGCAGTGGCTTCATCCAGTACCAGTATTTCGGGGTCTGCGGCGAGCACCCGGGCGAACGCCAGCAGTTGGCGCTGGCCCTGGGACAGATTCTGGCCGCGTTCCGACAACTCGGTGTCATAGCCGCTGGGTAAAGCGCTGATAAAGGCGTGGGCGTTCACGGTCTTGGCTGCAGCCTCTGCGCGCTGCCTGCTAATGTTGGCATCACCCAACGCGATGTTGTCGTACACAGAGCCTGAAAAGATATGGAAGTCTTGCAGTACCACGCCCACCCGGCGGCGCAAGTCATGGCTGTGGATCTGATTCAGGTCGATGCCATCGAGAAAAATTGTGTTGTTGTCGAAATCGTAAAACCGCCCGAGCAACCGGATGAGTGTGCTTTTGCCGGAACCGGTCGGGCCAACGATAGCGAGCTTTTCGCCAGCCTTGATATGCAGACTCACATTGTTGATGACCGGTATATCGGCGTCGTAACGAAACGACAGCTCGCGAAACTCTATGCTGCCATCAAGTCGTGCGGGTAGAGTTGCAGGGGTGTCTGGCTCGTGAATCTTTTCATCCCAATCGAGCGCCTGAAAGATTCGCTCGCCGCTTGCCATGGCGCGAAACAAAATGTTGGTTTGTTCGCCGAGCGCAACAATGGGGTGAAACAACATATCAATGAAGCGCGTAAACAGTATGGCTCCACCCAGGGAGATCTCGTTTTGGATCACTTCGGGTGCCGAATACCAGATAATTACTCCGATAGCGATCGAACCCATGGAATCGTTAAACGCGCCATAGAAGGTTTCCAGGCGCATCGATTTGGTTTCCCAACGCCGATTTTCCCAGTTTATGGCTTCGTAGTGGGCGAGGTTGGTTGCTTGCCGACCCGACAGCTGGACCACCTGCAATCCCGCCAGGTTTTCTTGCATGTACTGATTCAGTGACGAAAGACTCATGCGTACTTTTCGAAATAGCTCGCGAGTGGCGCGGCGAAACAGGTAGGTGACAAGCGCCATTACAGGCATCGCCAGCAGCAGGTAGGCAGTGAGCACCGGGTCGATACTGAGCATGATGGCAAGCGCGACAAAAAAGGGCACAAACTCACCAATGAGCGAGCCGATGCCGCGCAGCAGTTCGTACAGCGCCTCAACATCGTTGGTGACGCGGGTCATTATGCGACCCACCGCGACTCTGTCGTAGAAGGAGGAGGGACGGGTTTCGAGATGTCGAAACAGATCAAGGCGCAGATCTTTCAGGCCGTTAATGACCGACGCGATCAGGGTCTGGCGGTGGGCGTGGCCGATGATGGCCCACAGTAGCTGTACCGCGGCATATAGCAGACAGGCTGCTACCAGCGGAGCAACATCAAGGCTTGTGGCTAGCCAGTTGGTTAGTTCGATCAAGCCGAAGTCGGGGGCCACGCTTTGAGCCTCCTGACGAATAATATGATCGACGACAACCACTGAAATAATCACCGGCAACATGACCGACAGTGTTGACCACAGCAACACCAGCACAGCACTCAGCGCAAACATGTACTTGTAGGGCCTCATCCAGCCGAGGATGCGCCCCAGTAGCGACAGGTTAAGTACTGCACCGCTGAGCTCGGCATCAAACATACTGTGATCGCGGACTGCCTTGGCGTTTGCATTTGGCGTGACCTGTGCGGGCTCACCAGTGGCTGCGCGATCGATAACGGGTGCGGAGTTCTTGCTCATGAAATAGAGACGCTCCCGCTATCTTCAGTGGCGCCTTCGCGTTGGATGCGCTCCAATTCTGCATAGATCCCGCCACTGGCAAGCAGTTCGTTATGGCTGCCGATTTCTTTGATACGACCCTCTTCGAGCACCACAATACGATCAGCGTGCCGGGCGGTAGAGACTCGGTGTGATACCAACAGAGTGGTTTGGTTTTGGCGTAGCTCGCGCAGGTGACGAAGAATGTGTTCTTCGGTGGCGGTATCGACACTGGCGAAGCAGTCGTCGAGTAACAGTACGGGGGCATTGCGAATCAGGCCGCGAGCCAGGGTGGTGCGTTGTTTTTGCCCTCCCGAGAGTGTCACACCACGTTCACCCACCAGGGTATCCAGTCCATCCGGAAAGCCTTCCAGTGTCCGGCGCAGGTCAGCGGCATCAGCCGCTTGCCAGATGGCATCGAGCTGGCGGTCCGGTTTGTCGTAGGTAATGTTGTGCTGCAGAGT
Organism: uncultured Pseudomonadales bacterium; assembly: GCA_964611345.1. Lineage (GTDB taxonomy): Bacteria > Pseudomonadota > Gammaproteobacteria > Pseudomonadales > Azotimanducaceae > JALZVT01. The sequence continues at coordinate 2,614 of CAZSYU010000157.1, read as the reverse complement.
TTCTGCGAACAGGAAGGGGTCTTGTGGCACGAGTGCAAGTTGCGCACGAAGCCTGCTGAGAGGGTAGTCGAACACATCGTGTGAATCGATCAGCACGCTTTCTTGCGGGGCGTCTACCAGTCGTACCAGCGAGCGCAACAAGGTGGTTTTTCCTGAGCCTACGCGACCCATAATGGCTACGGTTTCACCGGGTTGTATGCGCAGGTCGATGCCGCTGAGCGACGGTGTGCTCGCCCCGGGATACGTATAGCTTAAGTTTTTTAACTCGATGTCGCCGCGGATGAGAGCGGGAGTTTTGCCACTGGGCGTATCTGCATGCTCGGGCGCGCGGTCAAGTACTTCATAAACCCGGTCGCTGGCGACCGCTGCGCGCTGAAACAGATTGACGATGAAGCCGGCGACCCGGAACGGTTGAACGACCATGCCAACGTAGGTGAAAAATGCGACGAAGGTGCCAATGCTGATTTTATCTTCCAGCACCATGTTGCCGCCGTAACCCAGAATGGTGATGGTGCAGATGGCTACCATGGATGGCATGACCGCCATCATCAGCGAGTTGATGCGCGCTTGTTCGAAAAACGCATTGGCGTAGAGTTGGTTGGTGGCGGCGAAGCGTTGCACTTCGTTGTCTTCTTGCACCATGGCCTGGATGGTGCGAATGCCGGTGAGGTTCTCCTGCACCTGCTCGCTCATTTGCGACATGCGTTCTTGGACGGCGAGGGAGGTTAGACCCATCTCCCGGCTTGAGTACCACGCGTACCAAAACACAAAGGGCATTGGCGGCAAGATGAGCAGAGTCAGTTCGGGTGACAGTCGCAACATGTAGTAAAAACCTACAACGGTTGCGAACAGCAGAATCACCAGCAAGATGGTGCCCATGGAAAACAGGCGCTGAATAAGCGAGATGTCAGCCACGGCGCGCGTCATCATGTCGCCGATACCGTAGCGGTTGTAAAATGCGCTGCCCTGACCCTGCAGAGTAGAGAACAGCTGTTGGCGCAGATCGAAGGCGATGCGCAAGCCCGCCTGGCGGACAGTGTAGCGGGCTGCGGAGACGATAAAGAATCGGGCAACGACAGCGCCGATGATGGCAAGCACGGGCCAGGTCACATCCGCGTTACCGGCGGCTATACGGTCGATGCCTTCTTTCAGGTACAGCGGTACCTGGGCTTCGAAAATCCGCGCGCCAAAAAAGCACAGAATGCCAAAGCCGAGCATTGCCGAGTACTTGCCAGCGACCTCACGTAATCGCCACAGCGATTTCCACATGCTGGGTTTAACTACCTAAAACGCGGCGCTATTTGGTACGCGCGGAAAAGGAATGGCGTCACGAATATTCTCCATGCCCGTGACGTACAGCACCAGGCGTTCGAAGCCCAGACCAAAACCCGCGTGGGGGACGGTGCCATAGCGTCGCAGGTCGCGGTACCACCAGAGTTCTTCGCGCAGTTTATGGTCGAGCATGCGAGCGTCTAGTACGTCGAGTCGTTCTTCGCGCTGGGATCCGCCGATAATCTCACCAACGCCGGGTACCAGTACATCGAGTGCCGCAACCGTTTTATCATCGTCGTTGAGGCGCATGTAGAACGCTTTTATGTCCTTCGGGTAGTTTGTAACAACAAGTGGTCCGCCAACGACTTCTTCGCAGAGAAAGCGTTCGTGCTCGCTTTGCAAGTCGGCACCCCATGTGACCGGAAACTCAAACTTCTTGCCGCTTTTATTCAGCGTGTCGACGGCTTCGGTATAGTCGAGACGCTGGAACTTTGAATTGATTACGTTCTCCATGCGTGTAATCGCCTGTTTGTCGATTCGATCGGCGAAAAACTGCATGTCGTCACCGTAGTTCGCAAGTATGTCGCGGAACACGCTTTGCAAGAAATCTTCAGACAGTGCGGCAATGGTGTTGAGATCGGCGAAGGCAACCTCCGGCTCGATCATCCAGAACTCAGCGAGGTGTCGGCTGGTATTGGAATTTTCAGCTCGGAAGGTGGGGCCAAAGGTGTACACCTTGGACAGTGCCAAGGCGTAACTTTCGACGTTGAGTTGACCTGAGACGGTGAGGAAGGTTTCAGTACCGAAAAAATCGTCACTGAAGTCGGTGTCGCGATTGATCGAGTCGAGCGTGCTGACGCGAAACAGTTCGCCGGCGCCCTCGCAATCGCTGCCGGTAATGATTGGGGTGTTCACCCAGAAGAATCCGTTGCTGTTGAAATAGTTGTGCACCGCCTGAGCTAGCCCATGGCGCACTCGGGCGATCGCGCCGAAGGTGTTGGTGCGCGGTCGTAGGTGGGCAGTGGTGCGTAAATACTCAAAAGTGTGGCGCTTTTTGGCAATCGGGTAGCTTTCGGGATCGTCGATGGCACCGACGAGTGTCACATCACTGGCCTGTATCTCGACGGCCTGACCCTTGCCCTGGGATTTTACCAGGGTGCCGCTGACCGTTATCGCACAGCCGGTGCCTAATTCGACAATCTGTTCATAGTTGGGCAGCGCGCCGTCAGCAACAACCTGAATGGCGTCGAAGCAGCTACCATCGTGTACCTGCAGAAAGGAGAAGCCGCCCTTTGATGTGCGCCTGGAGCGCAACCAACCCTTGATTTGAACAGGTGTATCA
>CAZSYU010000156.1:0-6428 GCA_964611345.1 uncultured Pseudomonadales bacterium | reverse complement strand
CTCGATCTCGCTGACATCAACATGGCCGACGGCGATCTGTTTGAAACAGATCGCCACTGGGACTATTTCGAACGCTTGCGCAAAGAAGATCCGGTGCATTACTGCAAAGAGAGTGAGTTTGGGCCCTACTGGTCAATCACCCGCTTTGACGACATAAAATGGGTCGACAAAAACCACGAACTGTTTTCCTCGGAAGGTGGCATCACCGTCGACGATGGCGCGGAAGATTTTCCATTGCCCATGTTCATCGCCATGGATCCACCAAAGCATGATCAACAGCGCGCCGTTGTCAGTCCCACGGTTGCACCGCAAAACCTTGCCGGCCTGCAGGACACCATTCGCCAACGCGTATGTAACATTCTTGACTCACTGCCCATCGACAAAGAGTTCGACTGGGTCGACGAAGTCTCCATCGAATTAACCACCCAAATGCTCGCCACTTTATTCGACTTCCCCTGGGAAGATCGACGCAAGCTCACCTGGTGGTCCGATGTGGTCACCGGCGGCGAGGTGAACAACCTGGTTGCGGACGAAGAAGAGTGGCGGGCTGAGATGATGGAGTGCCTGGGCTACTTCATGAACCTCTGGCAGGAACGCCTCGACCAGCCACCCAGCAACGATTTCATTTCGATGATGGTGCATGGCACAGCGACCAAAGATATGCCGCCCGAAGAATATCTGGGCAATCTCATTCTGCTGATCGTCGGCGGCAACGACACCACCCGCAACTCAATTACCGGCGGTGTGGTTGCCCTGAATCAGAATCCGACAGAGTACGACAAGCTGCGCGCAAACCCCGAACTCATCCCCAACATGGTGAGCGAGATTATCCGCTGGCAGACACCGCTCGCACACATGCGCCGCATTGCAACGCAAGACGTTGAGCTGCGCGGCAAGACCATCAAGAAAGGCGACAAGGTGATCATGTGGTACGTCTCGGGCAATCGCGATGAAGACGCCTTCGAAAACGCCCATGACTTTGTTATCGATCGCAAAAACGCGCGCGCCCACGTGAGCTTTGGCTTTGGTGTGCACCGCTGCATGGGCAATCGTCTCGCCGAGATGCAACTGCGTGTACTCTGGGAAGAGATTCTCAACCGTTTCGAAAAAGTCGAAATGGTGGGCGAGCCCGAACGCAACAACTCTTCTTTTGTGAAGGGTTACCAAAAGATGATGGTTAAACTGATTCCAAAAGCGTCCTAAGACGCCCCGGGCGAGCATGCGCATCACGGCCAGCATCCCGCTCGATGATCTAACCAAAGTCCCGGCAGCCATCGCCGCGGTTGAAGCCGCCGGTTACGACGGCATCACCACCCAGGAGAATCGGCAGGACCCCTTCTTGCCGTTAGCCGTCGCAGCCGTTAACAGCCAGCGCGTACAGCTCGCCACAGGTATCGCTATTTCATTTGCCCGCAGTCCCATGGTGTTTGCAAACCTGTCCTGGGATCTACAGCGAGCATCGCGCGGCCGCTTCGTATTGGGTCTTGGCAGTCAGGTCAAAGGACACAACGAACGTCGCTTTAGCGTGCCCTGGACACCGCCTGCACCACGCATGCGCGAGTGCGTGCAGGCCATTCGCGCCATCTTTGACTGCTGGCAAAACGACCAGCCACTAAACTTCGAAGGTGAGCACTACCGCTTCAGTTTGATGCCCCCCAACTTCAAACCCGATCCACTCGACTGCCCCACGCCACCCATCACCATCGCCGCCGTCGGTCCCGCCATGATGAAAGTGGCGGGCCAGGAATGCGACGGCGCAAGACTGCATGTGTTTTGCACACGCGACTATCTCGAACACAAGGTATTGCCCCGACTCATCGGTGCTATGGCTACCCGCGATCGCTCCCGCGAAAATTTCGAAATCACGGGTGGTGGTTTCGTCGCCACAGGCAAAACAGACGAAGCCGTGGCTAAGGCCTTTGAATGGGTGCGCACACGCATCGGTTTCTACGGTTCGACCCGAGCGTATTGGCCGGTTTTCGAAGAGCACGGCTTGCACGACCTGGGCAAAAAGCTCAACCACATGTCAAAAACCAATCAGTGGGCGCAAATGAGCAATGAGATCAGCGACGACGTTGTGCGCCTGTTTGCGGCAGTAGGCAGACACGACGAACTCACGGCTGCAGTGACCAAACGCTTTGGTGGCCTGGTAGACTCAATCAGCATCAGCACGCCGGTTGACGATCCCGCCGGACCACCCCCCGATCTCATTCAAGACCTGCAAGCCATTCCATCGCCGTTTACTCACTACTCAGGGCACTAGAACTCGACCATGCTAAAAGCTGCATGCTACATCGGCCTGACCATTGTCTTCCTCTGGTTTTTCGTTGGCGGCATTAGCCACTTCACCAGCCCGGAGTTCTTTCTGGCGATCATGCCGCCGTACCTGCCTTGGCACCTACCCATTGTGTACCTAAGCGGCGCACTTGAAGTGTTGTTTGCACTCATGCTGGTGCCGACAGCAACGCGGCAACTCGCCGGTAATCTGCTTATCGCACTCACTATTGCGGTCACTCCCGCCAACATTCACATGTGGTTGAACCCCGATCAGTTCCCTGACATTGAACCCGCACTGTTAACCGTGCGATTGGTCGTTCAGGTGTTGTTGCTTGCAACCATCTGGTGGGCAACGCGTGACGCACGCCGGCAGACAACGGCCAAGGTCAACCAAACCTCATAACGACTCATCGCTCTATCCGCACGTGCACGCGCCCTAACTCGCCAAAGTCGCCGCTCCACAATCCACGCTGCGGTTCGCGCGCACGACAAAACGCACCCGTAATTACTTTCTGGCCCTTTTCAAGCTTGCGCCCGAAACGCAACAGTCGATTGCTTAACCGGGCAAGCGACACAAAGTGATCATCGATGTGATCCTCTGCGCGCACGCTTTCCACACCATCCGCATTGTGTAACAGACTGACTTTCAACGTTGCCTGCACCGCCTGCGACCAGTCCGCCGGCAACGGTTGGGTCTCGCCCACCACTAATCCCCAGTTGGATAGGTTGTCTGCCACACGCTCAGCAGGGTTGGCATCGGGTGCCACACGCACCTGATTAATTTCAAACGCAGGCGCATAGCCCTTTAGTGTCTCGCGCACCGAGTCGGCCGTCACCGTCTCACTAATGGTCTCAGCCAGCTCAAAGCACAGCTCATTTTCTATGGAGCCTTCTGTAACGGTGTCGTCCCACCATAGTGTTGACCCGGAGCGCAGCACGCGCGAGGCGAGCACATAGCCAAACGGCCGAAAGCCAACCCCAAAGGCATCGCGGCTGGCACTTAAGGTCAGACCCAGCTTCCAGCCCGCCACCGTTTCCCCTGCCGCCTCGAGCGTCTCGAGACCGGCCAGCTGGCGCTCTTGCGCACAATCCAGTTCGGCCCGCTCGGCGTTCGGCCCATTTCCGGCAACAGTTCCAGTATCAGGTGCATCGATAGCCATCAATCTTCCCCCGTTCGCTCCCCGTTAACGATCACCACGCCCATCGAAGTCCAGCCGCGTACCCTCAATGATCTCCCGCTTCTTCTAGCGCTAACTCCTCTTGCACCAAGACCCAAGGGCGCACCACCACCGTCCACAGCGTGGCATCAGCCTCGCTCCACGCTAGTGCTTGCTCGTCGCTGACCGGTCCGGCCTTACCCGCGTGCAGCCAGCCTTCAAAAGTGGCACGGTCGTCTTCAGCCAGCGCTATTGCCACATCAATCATGTCCATACCCTGCGCCGCCATCAGCAGCGTGCCCTGGGCAAAGAAGCGCTGCAGCTCGTGCCAGGGCGCGCGCGCTGTTTCACCCACAAGTTTGGCGCGCAACAGCTCCCCGCTTGCTGCTGGAGTTGCGGGTGGTTGCGCTGCTGGTGGGATGTTGTCGGTGCTCATCGTATGCTGCAAATTCAAACCAATACTGCAAAGTATAGGCGCCCGGAACACCAGGAGTAACCAATGAGCTTTGACGGCGGCTGCCTGTGCGGCGCGGTCCGGTACCGCATCAACCGCAAGCACCTGAACGCCATGCACTGCCACTGCAGCATGTGCCAACGCGTCCATGGCGGCGCCTATTCGACCCACGTGATGATGCGCCCAGAGCAACTCGAGTGGCTATCGGGTCGTGATCAGCTCATCGCCTATGAGTCTTCCACCAACGCCTATCGTGAGTTTTGTCCCAGCTGCGGCACCCAGCTGCTTATCCACGGCCAAACTGACGACAGTGCCCTGTCAGTACCCGCAGGTAGCCTTGACGGTGACCCACCCCTCACCCAGCTGGGCCACATGTTTGCAGCCGATGCCGTGCACTGGGCGCAGCCCCCAGCTGACTTGCCACGCCATAGCGCCTGGCCCCCAGGCTTTGCTCCCGCGCCCAGGGACACCGGATAAAGCTCACCATAAAGTGGTCAAATTCGCTCGGCCCAGCGCGACAGAAAAAATCTAACTCATTGTTTTATATCAACTTATCACTTGGCCTAGGCGACAATGGGTTGGCACCAAGCTTGCATCTTCAGGGGTGTACCCACACAACGGAGATGGCTTTGAATACTGTCGGACAAGGCTCAGCGGGCAATGTACTGGCTGCCCTGGCGAGCATTTTCATTCCTGGCTTTGGCCAGCTCTTACAGGGCCGCTGGCTACTCGGACTCTTTCAGTTCCTGTTGGCCGCGTTGCTGTGGACCATTCTACTGGGCTGGGTTGTGCATCTGTGGTCGGTAATCAATGCGGCGCGTTATTCACCCCCGTACTATTACTCTTGAGCAACGCCGACTCTGGGTCCGAACCAGACTGACTCATGAGAAAGTACAAAACCGCCCGCTGCATTTTATATCGCGAAGGCCGCTACCTGTTGGCGGACCACACCCCCCAGCACAGGCGTTACACACAGCACCGGTGGCGCAAACGGTCCCAACGCAAATCAGGCAGCAAGACCGCCGATAGCATTCGCTGGGGGTTACCCGGAGGTCACGTTGAATGGCGCGAAGATCCACTTGAAGCTGCCCGGCGCGAAGTATTTGAAGAACTGAACATTCACCTGGCAGATCTGATTGCCGTCGGCGATTACGTCTACAAACAGCGCTACCATGCCGTCTATGCGGCACACAGCGAATACACCGAGTTTGATCTCGACTTTTCTGAGCTTGCCGAAGTACGCTGGTTTACCCGCGCCGAGATCGCGCACCTGGAAAGCTTCGATCAACTCCACGCCGGTTATGAACTTGACGCAGTGACCGCGCTGGAAGCCTTACAGCTCTAAGTGTATCGTTTTGCCGATGGAAATCTGGGTAGATGCGGACGCCGCGCCAAACGCAATCAAGGAAGTGATATTTCGCGCCGCCGAGCGCCTGCAAATCCACACAACCCTGGTGGCCAACCAGTACATTCGCACCCCACCATCGAAGGTCATCAAGGCCATCCAAGTACCCGCCGGATTCGACGTTGCTGATAACACTATTGTTGAAAAGCTCGCACCTGGTGATCTTGTCATCACGGCCGACATACCACTGGCCGACGAAGTCATCACCAAGGGTGGCACAGCCCTCAATCCGCGCGGCATGCTCTATACCAAAGAGAACATTAAAGATCGCCTATCGCGGCGCGACATGATGGAAGAGCTGCGCAGCTCGGGGCCGCTGCTAGAGGGGGTAAGCGGTGGACCCCGCCCGCTCGACAAGCGCGATGTGCAGAGCTTTGCCAATGCGCTGGATCGTTTTCTTGCCCAGTCTCAGGCCAAGGCCAAAAGCCAGTGACTGCCGAACTGATTGACAGCCCGAGCGCTTCCGCAGACCAGGCGGCTCAACCAACGACTCAACCAACGAAGGGCGGTGCGGCAAAATCCGCGATCCATTTTTCGGTCTGGAACCCTGACTGGCAACCACGCTTTACCGCCCACGCCGACCGACTGCGGCGCACACTGGGCATTACATCGCGCGGCGGCGCTATGGATATCCAACACATCGGCGGTACCGCGGTCACCGATCTCGACGGCTCCGACACCATCGACATACTCCTAATCACACCCGATCTGGCAAGCTTTGATGCGCGGCGTTCGTTACTCACGCAGCTCGGCTACACAAGCCTCGGTGATGCTGGTCGCAGCAGCCAACGCAAGCTGATATTGGGCGAACGGCACGCGCCCAGAGTTGCCCTGTATGTTTACCAACCCGGCAACACCACGGCACTGCACCACCTATTGTTGCGCGATTTTCTGCGCAGCCACCCCGACGAGCGACGCCAGTACGCGCTGCTCAAACAGCGACTCGTTGACCGCACGGCAGGGACCGCGCAGGCTCTACACAGTTACGAAAACGGCAAGCGTCCTCGCCTCACCCGATTGCTCGAGCGCGCAACCGGGCGTCGCTAGGGACGAACCAATCAAGGAGCACACCATGCGCACTGTCTCTTTTCCTGGTCTGGTACTCATCTGTCTCGTTCTTGGCCTGGTGGGCTGC
>CAZSYU010000155.1:0-6471 GCA_964611345.1 uncultured Pseudomonadales bacterium | reverse complement strand
AGATATGGCTCCGCCTGCTGGGCTCGAACCAGCGACCCGCTGATTAACAGTCAGCTGCTCTACCAACTGAGCTAAGGCGGAAGAGCCGGCTATTCTAAGGACCACGGGGCACAAAGCAAGCCGGATATGGCCCTATTTCAGCCGATCTCGCCGCCGATCCAAGCCAATTCGGCGAGCCCGAGACAACCTCCGGACATGGCGGGATCATGTAGCACCCAAGTGCCTGTATGCATTGACTTTTTTCGCCTCGCGCGGCTTTAAACTGAGCCTGGGATCGCATTGAACCTGATCCTGCCGGGCAGCGATTGTGGGCAGCATGAATCATCAGTGCGCTATCATTAGCGTTCTATTACTGGAACACGGTGGGTTGGTATTACTAATGGTCACACGCTTGCTGGCGCTCTGTCTGTCTGTCGCTGTACTTGCTGGCTGCGCAAGCCAGCAGCTGAGCCCTGAAGAGATTTGTTCCGCCAACTGGATCAAGCCGCGCACCGATGCCGCCATCAACCAATTCAGAAAGTCGACCAGCAGCACCTGGGAGAACCTGCAGCAGAAGGGTAAGAAGGCCGCGGCAAACGGCAAACTCGGTCTATTGGAACGGGCAAGTGTGCTACTGAGTCTGACCAAACTGGTGAATGAGTTTCAAAACTCGCAAGCACTGGAAGACCTGCAATTACTCAGCACCACCTGTGACGATCCCCAATTGGTGCGCAACGTATTGACCGACACGATGACCGAATACAACGTGCCCCAGCAGTACATCGATCTGCTCAATTCACTGGACGAATTCACAACGCTTATACAGCAGAATCAAGTTACCCCCTAGCTAGAACCATAGGTGAGGCGACGCCAAAGCGTTTCTAGCGGGCCTTGCGGGTGGCGTGCAAGCCACCAGGGGCTGAACCAAAGTTGGAATAACCAGATGCCCAGCACAATCGGGTACAGCATCCAGCGATCAAAGGTACCCACCAGTCCGAAACCGGCGCCCGTAAACAGCACCAGCGCAAACGCCGAGTGCATCAAGTAGTTTGTGAGGGCCATGCGCCCTACCGCTGCCAGGCGAGCGAGCAGGCCAGTAAACACATCACTCTTGCAACACCAGACCACCAGGCCGATGTAACCCAGGGCCATGGCGGTTCTGCCTATATCGTAGGTGGGCTGAATCAGTGAGAAGCTGGTAACTATGTCGTAGTTGCTGTTGATCGCACGCCATACTTCAAACCCATTTATCGACAGCCCAACGGCCAGGCCAATAATGGCAAGTCGACCATAGGTAGCGTGCGGCAACTCACCCTGCAGCACGCTCCATCGATACAGCACCATGCCCAACAACATCATGGCTAGCGCATCCCACAGCAAGAATACGGGCAGAGCGAATACCAGCACCTGCAAGTGCTGCTCACGGGACCAGGCAAACAGGGCGGCAACAGTACTACCTCGAGCCGCCAACTCCGTCGCTTTTTCCTCTTCGTTGAGTAGTGCACCCGCTTTAAAGTCGAGCCAGCCATCCAGTTGCTCTTGTTGCTCGCCACTCAGAACGTCACCCGCCGCGGTGAGCTTAACAAGCTCAGCAGATTCGGTTTCCAAGAACCTAAGACCGACGACCGAAAACACTTTAATAAGTATCAGAAACCCAAGCACGCCGACCGCGCCGCGAAGCAAACTTTTGGTTGTGGCGTTGCGCACAAAATACAACAGCACACTGCCAATGGCGTACACCACCAGAATGTCGCCAGTCCACATCAACACATAGGCATCAAACAAGCCAAAGCAGAGCAGCCAAAACGTGCGCCGAAAATGCAGCTCGCCAGAACGCGACTGCGTGAACAGCAATACCCCGGCGCCAAACAGCATGCTGAACAGCGCGCGCATTACGCCCTCGGTGAAGAGTTCGTTGACCATCCATACGTTGATATCGAGTGCGCTCGTTTGCAGCCCTGCCGCCCCACCGAGCGGGTAGTAGTAGGCCGACGAAAGCATACCCATGCCCACAATGTTTAGCAGCAGAATCCCGAGCAACGCAAAACCACGCAACACATCCAGAGAGACAATACGCGCGCTGGCCTGGGTTGGCGCTGCCTCAGCAGTAGATTGCATCGCAATACACCGTGTTGTTCTGTAGCGGCTCTACCACCCACGGCAAGGTATGCAACGCAAGCAACGCCTCGTCTTCAGCGTAAGGGTGCAGCAATGCGTATTCGGGCGCGCGCGTGTCGCACAAGAAACACAGGTGACTCGCGGCAGACTCTTGTGCAGGGGTTTGTGCAGAAGCTAGTAAGGATTGGGCGAGTGTCGCTAATACTTGCAGTAGGTCGTTCGCCTCACGAAACCCGTAGTCAAACACAAACGACAAGCGCCGCTCTTCAACGGATTTGTCATTCTCCGGGTAATCAATAATGTTCAACTCCTGCGCGTCCCAAAAGGCAACGAATGCATTTTGTGTACCCAAATAGTTTTCGTGACCAAAACTCGCAGTGCGTCCCCAGCGTTCTTCCAGGTAGTCGGTGTCAATGCGCGGATACAGCGCGCGTTGCCCGTGCGTTGTGTCCATGAGTTCGATAATCGCCTCGACCGTCGGTAGCGTGAGCGCTTGTTTCACACCCTCTAATGCCGCCAGTCGTTCAATAGACAGCGACATGCGCGCAATGCGCAGATTTTCGACCGGCGGAAAGCCCATATTTTTCATGTGCTTGTTGTTTGGGTCGACCAGCGAATAGGGAAACGGTACTTCATAGTCGGCGAAGGTGCGCCGGGCGTCGACGTGATTCGATAGCGCCATCGACACGCTCCCCGCACGGTGCTCGGGGTGCACGCGAAAATGGTGCTGATAAACCCCATAGCAATCTGCATCATTAAACCGAATCGGGCGCAGCGCACAAGAAAAGAAACCCACTATCTGGCCCTTAAAGTCAGCCACCCAGGCATCGATAGGCGCCATCAACTGCAGGTACTCATCAAATCGGGCGCCGCGATCCAGTGTCCAGGTCGCACCATCGTCACTCTCAAACGGACAATCGAGTTCCAGTGCGACACAGCCGGTGGCGTCGGCGGGTGTGTAAGGACGGATAGTCACGCCTTCGGGTAACGGCGGATAAGACCCCCAGTACAGCACCCGGCACGGCAGCTCGGCTTCAAACCGCACCCGCAGAATAAAGATGACTGCATCGTTAAAGCACAGCTCTGCATAACAAATATCAGGCGCTGCGTGGTCAACCTTACCCAGCGCAAATTCAATGGGCCCATGCTTTTCGCGCAGCTTGTTCAGGGGTCGAAAATTATCGACAAAGTTCTGCATGCCAAAGTCGTTCAACCGATCAAACAGATGCGTATTGGCCTCTTCTTCAGATACGGCGGAGGGTTCATGGCAGTACACCCGCCGTAACCAGTCAAGCCGATGGGTTTTAGCGTCGATAACGCTTGCAAATTCTTTGGTGTCCATACCTCACAATCCCCCTGGTCCCTAACTTAAAATAGTGCCTAACCTAAATAGTGCCTACTTTAAAAACCCCGCCTGCGCGGCCAGCGTTGCACTTGCATCACTCACAAGTTCGTCCATCACCGCTTGCACCGGCCGTACCCGATCGAAATAACCAATGCTCTGGCCCGCGCCGGAATGAATCAGCTCTTCGATATCGTGTTCGTCAATCGCACCCAGTAAATCGCCTACCAGCACATCCTGGAACGGCATCTTGAGTGGCTCTGGCGCATCAGGCCGCTCCCACAGCTCACTCCAGCCGGTGCGCACCATGCGGAAGGTCTTGCCACTCTCAGAGCGTGAAATAACGGTATCACCACTGCCTGCCGCCGCCAGCTTGTCGACATTAACCGGGTGCATGTGATCCATGTGCTCTTCGGTCAACAGCCAAGCCGTGCCCATCCACACACCCTGCGCACCCATCGCCATGGCCGCAGCGATGTGGCGACCGGTGGCAACCCCGCCTGCGACTAACACCGGTATGTCGCCCGCCGCATCTACAATTTGTGGCACCAGCGAATAGGTACCAATGGGTCCTGTGTGGGCACCCGCGTCGTAACCCTGCGCCACAATTATGTCCACGCCAGCCGCCCGCGAACGCTCAACATGATGCGGCGCGCCAATCAAGGCAAGTGTGGTTTTGCCCCGCCCCTTCGCCTCTTGCACCGCATCGCGTGGTGCGCCAATGCCACAGGCGAACAGATCAACATCAGACTCGAGCACCGCACGCAATTGGGCGTCTTCAATTTCTTTGCTGCGAATAAACCGGGTACGCATGCCCGGCTGCGTGGCTTCCGGCACTTTGTATTCGGCAATGGCGTCTGCCACAAAGTCCTTATGCGCCTGGGGTATCTCTGCCTCTATCTCTGCCCGCGAATCGTGTTCTGGCATTCCGGGCGGCAACACCAGATCAACCCCAAACGGCTGGTCGCCCACCAGTGATCTGATCTGTGCAAGCTCCTCAGTAATCTCATGTGGGAACCGTCGCGTCGCACCATACACCCCTATTCCACCCGCGTTAGTGATGGCCGCTACCGCGTGGATGGAATGCGCGAAGCCAAAGATCGGGTAGCGAATGCCCATACGTTCGCAAATGGGGGACCAGATGGTGGGTGTGGGCATGGGGCGTCTCCTGTTGAGTCACGCATAGGGCGTGGACACGGACTGTTCTCGTCCCATGGTGCCCTGTACTCTGCCGGTTGAGCAAACTTTTACGGAGCCTGCCGTGGCCAAATCAACGCACCGCGCCAATACTCAGGATCAAGCCCTGGTGGCGCGCGCCCAGGCGGTCATACCCAACGGCATGTATGGCCACATGTCAGTGCAAAGTCGCATGCCGGCCGGCTATCCCCAGTTCATCGAACGCGCGGAGGGCGTGTATCTGTGGGATGCGGACGGCAATCGGTACATCGACCTGATGTGCGCCTTTGGTCCCATGCTGTTGGGCTACGGTTATGCCGCCGTGGAGGAAGCCGCCAACGCCCAGCGCAAGGCCCGCAACACGGCAACTGGCCCGGCGCCGGTACTGGTTGATCTGGCGGAGGCCTACGTCAATCAGTTCGAGCACGCCCATTGGTGCGTGTTTGGTAAAAACGGCACCGACGCAACGACACTGGCCGTCACCATGGCCCGTGCCGCAACCAGCAAACGCAAGATTCTGGTAGCCAAGGGGGCATATCACGGCGCGGCCCCGTGGTGCACACCAGCGCCCGGTGGTGTATTACCCGAAGACCGGGCGCACCTGGTGCACTACGAATTCAACGACGTCGACAGTCTAAACGCTGCGGCACTGGAAGCCGGAGACGATCTCGCAGGAGTGGTCGCCTCCGCGTTTTTGCACGATGCTTTTCGCGACCAGGCCGAACCCACACCCGCGTTCGCCCAGGCAGCACGCGCCTCGTGTGATTCAACCGGCGCTGCACTCATACTGGACGAAGTGCGCGCGGGCTTGCGACTGTCCCGCGCCGGTAGCTGGGCACATCTGGGTGTCGAGCCCGACATCTCTGCCTGGAGTAAAGCCATTGCCAACGGCCATCCGCTGGCGGCAGTGCTGGGGAATGATAATTTCAGGCAAGGTGCCGAGCAGGTGTACGCCACGGGATCATTCTGGTTTGAAGCAGCACCCATGGCGGCCGCACTCGAAACCCTGCGTATTGTTAACGACGTGGACCTGCCAACAAAACTGCAAGCCAGCGGTGACAAACTGCGTGCCGGTTGGCAGAAGCAGGCGCAGACCGCCGGGTTTGGACTGCGTCAAACCGGCCCGGGCTGCATGCCGATGGTGTTATTCGACAACGATCCGAAGCTCGAAACCGGCTTCCGTTTCACGAGCCTTGCGCTGGACGAAGGGCTGTACCTGCACCCCTGGCACAATATGTTTCTGTCACTAGCGCATGACAATGCGGTTATCGAAGAAGTGTTGGAGATTACCGAGCGGGTTTTCGCGCGTTTGGCTGATTAGCTTGCGGGTGCCCCTAGGCTGGTTCTTTTTGTGTTTGGCGAGTTGGCCGCGCCGACGGTGTTGGCTCTGCGACGTCCGTAAGCTCAATATGTGTCACCTCAATCGTGGGCAACGGCTCGTTTTCGGGTGGCTTGTTGTGCGCATGATCGATTGGCAACGGACAGTTGACTATAACGTCCAGCACTTCGAACGCATTCAGATGGCTCAGGCTGCGTTGCGGACGAATGATGCTGAAAAAGAAATCGCTGCACACCGCGTTGGTGACGGTCTTCCCCATGGAGAACTTTACCCACATGCGTTCAACCAAGCGTTCTTCGTGTGCCAGCATGGCGGCAGTCTACCCTAGCGTTCGCTCGGACGAAACGGAACAACGCCAGAGTTCTTGCCACTGGTCAGGTCGACCAGCTGCTCTGACAAGTCAGCCCCATCCACTAGCTTATCCACAAAGTGTCGAATGGCATCAAAGTCGTAGGCCTCACAGGCTTCTTCCAGCGTGTTGAGGGCACCGCGCAACTCAGCCCAGGGTACATACACC
>CAZSYU010000154.1:0-6508 GCA_964611345.1 uncultured Pseudomonadales bacterium | reverse complement strand
CTGGCGCGGCGAGCACGGCCTCTTGAGCGGCAAGAACGGCACGTCGAGCAACCGGGCTGTAACGAAACACCCTGCGTAATGCCTGCTGCTGCGACTTTGTAGCGCTGTCAAACCAGTGCTTGTTCGCCACAACCAGTCCAATGTCATAGCTGTGTCTGGTTAACAACAAGTGTGCACGCTGCGAGCCTAGCGCAGCGTTTTGTGGTGGCGGCGCAAAAAAGCCGAGACAATGCGTCAGCACGGCGCAGAACCGGCCATCGAGCCCGTGCCGAGGTGACACCCTGAACTGTAAGTCATCTGCCGGTACAACTCGCATACCCATCGTCTTGAAGAACAGCTTGGATGCCCGGTTAGAAACCCCACCCAGACGCGGCTGGCGCTCCGAGTCTGCCAGCGGTAGCGGATGCGCGGAATATATTCCCAGCGGACGAACATCCAACCACTGCACCAGCAACAGATTTTTTTCTGCCAGCAAGTCACTAATGGTATTGCGTAGATAGTTTTCAAAAACAAACAGCAGTTCGTCATCGCTGGCAAACACATAGGGCGCCAACACAACGCTGAGCTCGGGCACCACCGATAACAACGTATGCAGAGACAAATCGGCAACGTGAACGCGTTCACGCCGCAAATCGTGCAGCATCTGCACCTCACCACCACGTTCACCGGCGGTAAAAAACTGCAACTGCAATGCCGCTTCGGTGACACTTTTAGCCTCAACTGTCTCCCAAGGGCTGTTCTGCCACCCGCTTTGCCAAACACCGGTGGCGTTCATCACCTGTGCTGGCGGCGAGGCGACAACTCTGCCTGCCAACACCGCGTTCGCTACAGCCACCTCCGACGCGCCAGCACCCTGCGCCGCCCAAACCGCCTGCGCGCCAACCCACAGTAGCGCAACGGCTGCTACCAGCGCTCGCATCAATGCGACACTCCAGCAGCAACTTCTTTATCGGCCATCATTCGCACATCGCGCACCAGTAAGACGGCCAGAGTTGGCAGCACGATAAGCGCCGCCGCCGCACCCAGCGTTAGCTGCGCACCCTGGGTTTCATACAGAAGCCCCGCAACCACAATGCCCAATGGGGCTAAACCAATAGACCCCAGGTGATCATAGGCGCTCACGCGCGACAACATTTCGGTGGGAATATTTTTTTGCAGCGCCGTATACCAAAGAATCCCGAAGATCTGCCCTGCGCAACCTGCGGCAACCCCGGTGAGCGCAACCAGCCAAACCGGTGCTGCGAACAATAAAGCCAAGGGAATGGCAGATAGCAAAAACACACAGTAGGTGCCAAAGCGCATGGGGTACAGGGGACGAACGCGAATGCCCAATAAGGCTCCCAACAGCGTACCGAGGCCAAACCCACCGGCAATCAAACCCCAGTCTTGCGCGCCGTTCATTTGATCCCGGGCAAACGCCGGTCCAATCAAACCAAAAACGGCCTCCATCGCTGCCACAATCAGTGAGAATTGCACAACGATCACCCACAACCAGGTGTGCGCGGTAAACTCACGCCAGCCGATTTTAAGGTCTTCCAGTAAACTTGCCGCTTCTGGCGGTCGTTGCAGTTTGGGTGTCAGCGTAAACACGAGTAATGCCGATACACCAAACGAGGCCGCATCAATCGCGAGTGTGTAACCCGCCCCGACACTCGCCACCAGGACACCCCCCAATGCCGCACCACCGGCCATCGCGCCAAAGCGAGCCATGGATAGCACCGCATTCGCGGCCTGCAGCTCATGGGTTTCAACCAACTGCACAATGAAACCCACAGCTGCAGGTTGATGAAACGCCATCACAATGCCGTGCACTACCATCAACCCGGCCAGGGCTGGCACGGTAGCGGTACCCGAGACAAACAACCAGGCCATGGCAAACTGCGCGAGCATCGAGACCGTTTCTGAAATATAGATCACCCGCTGGCGAGATGTGCGATCTGCAATCACACCACCTACAAGCAATACCGCAATGGCGGCAAAGGTGGGTGCAGCAATGACGATTGCGGAATCCTTCGTAGATCCCGTCAGCTCAAGCACCCCAAACGCCAGCGCAATAGGCGCCATCGCGGTGCCAGTGTAACTCACCACATAGGCGACAAACATTTTTGCAACGTTTGGATTTCGCAGCAACCGCAGGCCAGCCCTGATGCTTGCATCTGCAGCTAGTTCCTCCTTTTCTAGCTGGGAGGAGATAACTGCTTGGCCATCATGATCGCGCACCCGTTATCGGGGCGGGCTCAAACACGTAAGGGTCCAATGAGTCTTGCGCCGCCAACCGGTACTTATGCCACTGACCACCACCGTAGTAAGCGAGGCTGCCAGGTTTAGCCGTGCCATCGCCGTTGTAATAGGTAAGGCAATCTCGCAACGGGCGCGTCAGCTCATCGGCTTCGCGACAATGCTCGGCATACTGTTCTTCGGGCTCTGCCTTCACGTCCACAATGCCTTTGCCCAAATCGCGCATGGTGCGCAGCATCCACACTACGTATTCACAGTGCTGCTCAATGGCATTGGTGAAATTAAAGCTGCCGCCGCCACCTTGCGGGCCAGAGATGATAAACAGATTGGGGAAACCCTGGCTATGCAAACCAAGAAACGTCTTGGTGCCTTCCTGCTCCCATTTGTCGCGCAGCGTTCTGCCATTACGCCCAGTGATCATGTTGAAGGAGGATGTGGCCATCCACTGAAAACCGGTGGCGTAAATAAGCACATCGAGGGGATATTCTTTGCCTTCGTGCACAATACCCGCAGCATTGATTTTGCTGACGCCACGCGGTGCAGTATCTACCAGATGCACATGCGGTAGATTGAAGGTAGGCAAGTATTCATCATGAAACGTCGGCCGCTTGCAACCGTATTGGTAATAGGGTTTAAGCGCCGCCGCGGTTTTGGGGTCTTCGACGACCGCGTCTACCCGGTCACGGAGCTGCTCCATTATTCTAAAATTGGAATCGAGCTGTGCCTGCACTCGTTCTTCCGGTGACAGCGGCCGTGCATGCTGTTTGCGTTCCCTGAAGTGATCCACTTTGCCTGACAGATAGTCTTCGTTCGCCAGCAAGGCAGAACGACCTTCCGAAATTTTTGCAAACCGGGCGCGGCGCTTTTTCGCCCAATCCTCTTCTGTGGCCCATTGCGCACGTTGCTCGTCAGTGGTTGCCTGTTGATCGCGCACATCGATAGAGGACGGCGTGCGCTGAAACACATAGAGTTCGCCAACGGTTTTAGCCAGCTCTGGAACCGCCTGCACGGCCGTAGCACCGGTGCCTATGATTCCAACCCTTTTACCTTCCAAATCAACGTTGTAGTCCCAGCGCGAGGTATGAAACGACTCACCTTCGTAGCTTTCCATGCCATCGATACGGGCCAGCTTTGGTGTCGTGAGGATGCCGTTAGCCAGCACCACAAACCGCGCCTTCATGTTATCGCCGCGATCCGTAGCAACGCTCCAACGGCCGGTGGCCTCATCCCAATCGGTAGTTTCAACCGTGGTGTGGAACAGACAGCGGTCGTAAAAGCCAAACTTCTCGGCCATGCTCTGGCAGTACTCCATAATCTCGAAGCCTGCGGCAAACTTCATTGTGGGCACGTAGCCCATTTCTTCGAGCAACGGAAGATAACTGTAGGATTCAACGTCGCAGGCAATGCCCGGATAGCGGTTCCAATACCAGGTGCCACCCACGTCGCCGCCCTTCTCGCAAAACCGAACGTCTTTGAAACCGGCTTCACGCAGCCGATACCACAGCAACAGTCCTGCAAACCCTGCGCCAACCACCAAAATTTCGCACTCGTCTGTCAACGCCTCGCGCTCTATCGGATCAGCGGAATATACGTCTTCGAGATAGCGACTGAATTCACCTTCCATCGCCATGTAGTCAGCTGCACCCGCACGGGCTTCCTTGAACTCGCGGTACTTGGCCTGTTCTTGCGCACTAAAGGCTGCCCCAGGCTTCACCTTCGGCAGCGTTTTCAGCTTCTCGTCGCTAATGGTGGAATAGCCTTTACCGGCAATCTTCTCATTGGCTTTGGCCGCACGGGTGTTAAACACCTTCCGACCCGACTCTGGGTCTGTGCTAATGGCTGGTTTTACATGGGCAGAAGATGTACTGGAGATGGACATAATCGACAACTCAAGGGATTTGAACAAAATTTCGCGACCTTCGAGAATTGCCCTACGGGGGGGAAGTGTCAAGAGTTCTGTAAGTCACAGGTAGCCGTGTTGTTCGAATTGGCAGTGTAAACTGCAGCCCTTATAACCTGTCTGAGCCCGCGCCTTTGAACACGAGCAAACTACTTTCGCTACTACTCATCGCAACCGTCGCCTTCGACGTCACGGCAAACGGCATCGACGCCGAGCGGCTTACAAACGCAGACACCGAGCCGCAGAATTGGCTCTCGCATGGCAAGAACTACGCCGAAGACCGAGAGTCTGCACTCGATCAAATAACCCCCGACAACATCAGCCAACTTGGCCTCGCCTGGTATTACGACACCAATACCACCCGTGGGCTCGAAGCCACACCCCTGGTTATCGATGGGGTCATGTACTCAACGTTAAGCTGGAGTCGCGTGGTTGCACACAACGCCGCTACCGGCGAGCTGGTTTGGCAATACGACCCCGAGGTACCACGCGCGTGGGGTGTCAACGCCTGCTGCGATGTGGTTAACCGTGGTTTGGCGGCATGGGGGGACAAGCTCTACCTGGGCACTATAGATGGTCGGTTGATTGCGCTTAATGCCAAAACTGGCACCCCGGAATGGTCAACCCTGACCATCGATCCAACCAAGCCTTACACCATTACCGGCGCACCCCGCGCCATCAATGGCAAAGTTATTATTGGCAATGGCGGCGCCGAATATGGGGTGCGCGGTTACGTGTCGGCCTTTGATGCTACAACCGGCAAACAACTGTGGCGCTTTTACACCGTACCGGGTAGTCCAGACACGCCGTTCGAATCGCCCGCCATGCAACACGCAGCAACCACCTGGACGGGTGATGTGTACTGGCGCACGGGCGGCGGTGGCACGGTGTGGGACTCAATGGCCTACGACCCGGAGCTTAATCTGCTGTACATCGGCGTTGGCAACGGCTCGCCCTGGAACCGCTGGATTCGCTCTCCGCAAGGTGGCGACAATCTGTTCCTGTCATCCATCGTTGCGTTAAACCCGGACACCGGCGACTACGTGTGGCACTACCAAACCACACCCGGCGACACCTGGGATTACACCGCGACCCAGCACATGATTCTTACCGAGCTGGAAGTCCGCGGCACCACTCGCAAAGTGCTTATGCAAGCACCAAAAAACGGCTTCTTCTACGTGCTCGACCGCGTCACAGGAGAGTTGTTGAGCGCAGAGAAATACGTGCCCGTTACCTGGGCCAGTCATGTCGACATGGAAACCGGCCGGCCGGTGGAAACGCCAAATGCTGATCACTCTGCAGTTACTCAGGAGACCTCACCGGCAGCCCTGGGCGGACACAACTGGCACCCGATGGCTTATAACCGTGCAGAACAGCTTGTTTATATTCCGGCTCTCCACGCAGTACAGCCTTACAGCACTGAGGCCAACTTTAATTTTAAAGGCGACAGCTCATGGAACCTGGGACAGGCAGAACCGATCGGCAAAGGTGGCGATACCGCCGGCTTACCACCCGCGTTAATGAAAGGTGTGATGAGCAAACTGTTACGCGGCAAGCTCATGGCCTGGGACCCTATAAACGCTGAGGTGCGTTGGGAAGTAAATCACGACGTGCCCTGGAACGGTGGCGTGCTCACCACGCAGTCTGGGTTGGTTTTTCAGGGCACCGGCGATGGCCGGTTTGTGGCGTATCGAGCGGGCACCGGTGAAAAGTTATGGGAAGCACCTACCGGTACCGGTGTCGTTGCACCGCCGATTAGTTATGCGGTGGATGGTACGCAGTACATTGCCTTGCTGGTGGGTTGGGGCGGCGTTGGCGGGCTAAGCCTGCCGCAGTTTGTGCCCGCCAATGGCACCAGCCGGTTGCTGGTGTACAAACTTGGCGGCAAGGCCAGCCACCCTGTCGCGCCGAAAGTGGCACGCATGCAGAGCCAACCTCCTGCCGTGACGGGCACCGAGGCGCAGATTACTCACGGTAGCGATCTGTTCCTCGAACATTGCGCACGCTGCCATGGTTTGAACATTGGCGAGCCGGGTGTAATACCCGACCTGCGGTACATGACAGCGGACACTCGAACCCTGTTCAACGCCATAGTACTGGAAGGCGCCTACACCGGCGTTGGCATGGTGAGCTTTGGCCACCTACTGACAACCGCTGATGCTAACGATCTGCAGCACTATCTCATCGCGGCCGCCAACGACACCTGGGCGCAGCAGGAAGGTGCGGGCTGGTGGCAGTCAACAACGAACTGGTTCTACGAGAAAGCAGGCGCCGCCATCGGTTACTTCTTAGAGCCCTGAAGCAGGTATAGTTAAAGCAGATCAATTCACAACACGCATTGGAACCTGTATCGCCATGACTGACGAAGCC
>CAZSYU010000153.1:0-6639 GCA_964611345.1 uncultured Pseudomonadales bacterium | reverse complement strand
GACACACAGAGCGCGATCCGATTGGCGGTGAAGGCGGCGGGTTCAATTACTCTAATGGTGATGGTGTGCTCATGTACCCCGGAACTGACCTGATATTCCCCGAGGAGAACAGGGGCATTGATGGACCGATAGCGTCACTGCGTATGAAGCACTGGCGTCGCGGCATTCAAGACGTGCAATACCTCTCGCTGGCCATGGAGATCAACCCTGCTGCCACCCAGGCGATCATTAATTCGATGGTACCTGCGGCGATGTGGGAGATTGGTGTGACAGATGAGAACGATCCCAGCTTCGTGAATTTGCCACCAAGCTGGTCGAATGACGCAGACCTGTGGGAACGTGCCCGAGCGCAGCTCATCAACATTATTGTTGGTTCAGAAGTCGTTGATGTTAGTGGCTTCTAGGGCGAGAGCATAGTTGGTCGCAACCACAACCGCAGGCACTAACCGGATTCAATCAACTGCTTGATCTCTTTTTCTAGTCGGTCAGGTTCAATCCACACCTGTCTGAATCGAACGATGCCTTCTTTGTCTATTAGAAAGGCCGCCGATGGGGCGCGCCCGAAGGCCTGCCAACCAGAATTGTCCATCTCGTCCACCATGAAGCGCGCGTTTGAGTGCAGTTGCTTGCTTGCAAAGGCGGCCTGGGCGCGGCGTTTATCCAGTGAAGTCGATTCTTTGGTTTTTACGCGAGCCAATCGATTGTGCCAGGGCACCCACTCGCGATCTACATAGGGGCTGGCACTGCCCACGGGGTGAGCTTCCGTGGTGTAGAGCACCACAAATTCTACCTGGTCTTGGTAGCGCCTCCGTAACGGTTGCATGTCGAAGCGCCGATAGCGAAACACGGGACAGGTGTAGCTCCCCAGCTGCACAACCACGGGTTTATCGCCCAGTAGACTATTAAGTTCTACCAGATTACCGTCGAGGTCTGAGAGTGTGACATTTGGCGCGGCGCTACCAACGGCGGGTGCTTCCTGTTCGAAGTGGGTGAGATGCGGGCCCGGCTCGCGCGGAAAGAGCCGACTGCAGCCCGATAGCAGAAGTAGTCCGATGATGCCGCCAAGCAGGAGAATTTGGCGCTGTCGAGTCACTGTTCGCGACGAGGTCAGAGTTGGGATGTGCATAATCTGTGAGACTGCAGTCAGGGCATTGAGTTCCGGTTGGAAATTATCCGGCATACAGTTATCCGTCTCCCGATCCCACAGATTTATGCCCAGCCTTGTTCGTAGTTTGCACTCATACTTCGACCAACTATCTTCAGGTGTTTGATTTTCCATACGCCGTCACAGCGCTGGTATTGCTCAGCGTAGCGGGTGGCTCCCCACACCGCCTGACCGCCTTTTTTGTCCGTGGCTCGATGTGTGAATGGCCCAAAAAAAACCCAGCGTCCTGTTGCTGTGTCACCGTCAATCTCGATGATTGGGTTCATCACATTATGCTGGGAATAGCTGATGGATTTCTGAAAGACGGTAAATAGAGCGCGAATCTCTGCATGACCTGTTGCTTTGCCCATATGCGCGCCATCCCAAACACCGTCACTGGTAAAGATGGTGGTGATGTCGTTGGGGTTGTGGTCGTCATCGCAGATCTCGCAGTATCGTGCTTTGAGTTGCTTGATCGCCTCAATGTCTTCGATGCGAGCAATGCGTGCTGCCAAGTCCATAGTTTTACTCTTTTTTTGATCGATGGCTGTGAGCAAGCTGCCTATGTAGTGTCGTCTTTGAGGCCAAAAAAGTGGGACTCATAGGCCTCTTCCGGATGCGCGCGCACCAGGGCATCGAGTGCCGCCGCATCGTCGCCGATCAGCACACGCCAACGCTCGGTTTTCACGGCATCCAGTATGACCTGGACCGCCTGCTTTGCGGTGGTGGGGGCGTCGTCGCGAAACGCGGCACCGGCCGATTCGGTGGTGGCTGCAATTTCCTCATCTGACATATTGTCGACATCCATGCCAAACATACGGGCTACGGTGCGCCGACCGTTATCGCCGTCGAACCCGGTGCCGTTCAACATGATAGATGTGCCGACATGGCCCGGCATAACCACCGACGCCTTAACGTGGGGTGCGTGAATGCGCAGGTCGGTGATCAATGCTTCGGTAAAGCCCTTCACAGCAAACTTTGCTGAGCTGTATGCGGTGTGTGCTGAATTGGCACCCATACTGGCCCAAAAACCATTGATGCTGCTGGTGTTAATAATGTGGCCTTCCTGGCTAGCGATTAGCAGTGGCAGAAAGGCGCGCGAGCTGTTGTAAACCCCGCCCCAGCAAACGTTGAAGGTGCGCTCCCAATGCGCTTCTTCTTCAACAACGAAGCTGCCGCCACCCACCACACCTGCGTTGTTAAACAGTAGATTGATGTGGTCTGTTGTAAAGGTGGTTCGCACGTGATCAGCAAACGCGTTCATCTCATCCCGGTTAGAAACATCACAACGAAAGCCGGTGATGCGAACGCCCTGGGGCGCAGCGGTCTCACACAAAGCGATGGTTTCCGCCATGCTTTCCGCGGAGACATCGCACAAGGCAAC
This sequence comes from uncultured Pseudomonadales bacterium, assembly GCA_964611345.1. Lineage (GTDB taxonomy): Bacteria > Pseudomonadota > Gammaproteobacteria > Pseudomonadales > Azotimanducaceae > JALZVT01. The sequence goes on along the minus strand of CAZSYU010000153.1, from coordinate 4,111 downwards.
ATCACAGCCCTGTGCGATCAGTGCTTTTGTCAGCTCACGGCCAATACCGGTACCACCCCCGGTGATAACAGCGATTTTTCCCGAGAAGCTCTTCATGCGCTGGTGAATCCTATGGTTGTCTCAAGTATCGACTATGCTGCTGCTAGAAAAGACCGAAAGTCTTCAGTACCAGACGTGCGCCCAGAGCTGTTGTAAACAAAACCACAGCCCAGCCGAGAATATTTCCCACAACGCCATTGGTGTATTGGCCAAGTACCTTTTTGCGGTTTAACGCAAACAAGAGGAAGCAAGAGACGATCGGTAGTAAAAGGCCGTTTGCAAACTGAGCCAAGAGAATCAGCCTTACTGGCTTGATGCCCGTCAGGGCCAACATACCACCAATCAGAAGAATGCTCACACTAATGCACTTGAAGGCGAGGGACTTCTCACCGCCTTTTATTTTGAGTAGCTCCGAGACCGCAAAGCCAGTGGCCAATGGCGCGGTGATCGCACTGCTCAGACCCGCTGCAAGTAAACCAATGCCCAGCAAGTATTGCGCCAAAGCTCCAAAAAGCGGCTCAAACTGCACAGCCATATCAGACGCGCTCTGGACGCTCAATGCATTAGCGTAAATGCTGGCGGCTGCCGTTGAGGTTATAAAAATCGCGATAAGACCTCCGAAGCCGATTGATAAGACCGAATCTCGTCGGGCGGTTGTTAGATCTTTTGGGCCCTGCCAGCGGTTCTTCGCTGCCGACGCGTGTAGAAACAGGTTGTAAGGGACAACGGTAGTACCAATCAGTGCAATTACTGTGAGCAATCCGTCGCTCGGTATGCTCGGTTTGAACATTCCGGTTAACATGCGCAGCAGATTCGGTTGCACCACGAAGAAGGTGACAACAAAGGCCAGGCTCATCAAGAGAACCAACCCCACGAGCACTTTTTCTATGGCTTGGTAAGACCCTAGCGCCAGGATGACGATACCGAAGGCAGCAAGTACAACCACCGCCGCAGTTGAAAGCAATTCACTCTCACCGAATATGGCTGCTACCCCCAACGCTCCTCCAGCGAGATTTCCGGCCTCATAAGCGGCATTTCCACCGTAGAGAGCAACCAGTAATAATCCGATGAGTGGCCATTTAAAGACTGAGTTTTGCAGTTCTTTGGCCAGAAACTCACCAAGGCCGAGCTGAGTAACCGTACCTAATCGTGCGCTCATCTCTTGCAGTATGATTGTGGCTGCCGTTGCAAACACCAGTGCCCAGAGCAGGGTGTAACCGAAATTGGCACCAGCCAATGTGCAGGCGGTCACCGTACCGGGGCCTATGAACGCTGCAGCGACCAGAACACCAGGACCCAACTCTTTAAATCGTTGTAGCATGTATATCTCTCAAAAAAAAAGGCGCCTGACGGCGCCTTTTTCTCTCTAGCTGCGAGTAGCCGCTAGGGGATAGTGTAAACGAAGCGGGCATACCATACGGCGCCACGAGCATCGTGAACCTTGGTATCGTAACCAAATTCGTTCAGGTTACCCGACACTTCTGGTGGATTTTCGTCCGTCAGGTTCAAGATTCCAATCGTTACACTCGCCTCATTGTCCTCGAATACAGGGAAGCGATAGCTGTACTGCGCATCAAGCACGGTCCAGCTATCAATAGAGGATGTATCGCCGCTAGCCAGGCGCTCGTCGTAGCTCGATATATGGCGAAGAATCAGGTTGGCCTGATGCCGCTGATTCGACCAGGAGAAGCTTGTGTTTGAACGCCATTCCGGAATGGAGTTAGCCAGAGCACTTTCCTGATTTCGGAAGCCAGCACCCTCAATTGTCTCTCCGCCTTCTACAGCCTGCAGATCAAAGCTGTTGATGAAGGTCGTTTGGTTATTAATGCCAAAAGTACCCACATTGGTATCGAAGAAATAGCTGGCCGAGAAGTCGAATCCGTCCGTTTCAGCAGAGGCTGCATTAAACCGATTAACAAAGATTCGGCTCACAGCGCCTGTGTTTGGATCCCGCAGAATCGCCGGGTCACGCAATGCCTGACACTCTGGTGTTGCCAACGTAGCCACCGAACAACCCGCACCCAACAGGGCGGTTGTCTCAGCACTCAAGATGGCCTGACCATTTTCCTGAACCAGTCGGTCATCGTACTCAACGTTGTAGTAGTCGAGAGAGAACTCCAGGTTATCGAGCGGCGAAATGGTGAAACCAACATTAAATGTGGTTGCTTCTTCAGGAATCAGGTCGGGGTTAGGAGCAGCGGTGTTGCCCACAAAGACAGCAGCAGCACCAGGGCCCTGTAGCAAGTCAACAGAAGCGTTCAACGCGGTCACTTCGTTGCTGACCTGGAACAAAGTTGGCGCGCGGAACGCTGTGCCCCATGTGGCTCGAGCTGCGAAACGATCACCGTATTGATACAACAGGCCGATTTTTGGATCAGTTGAGTCAAAGCCTGTGTCGTAGTCTTCGTATCGAACCGCCAATTGAGCTTCTAAAGTATGGTCGCCGCCACCGACCAAAGGTAGAAACAGTTCGGCGAAAACAGCATCAATATTCTGCTCGGCACTCACGTCGGGTCCACCGAAGAGAAAGGCCAGATCTTCGCGTTCTGCATCTTCCGAGCGATCGGCTTCGCGCGACTCTTCGCGGCGCTGGTAACCTACCGCCAATCCTGCGGTGCCACCAGGCAGATCAAAGAGATTACCCGTAACAACGGCATCCCAGGTCACTAGATCAACAGTGGTCACCGTGGTGTTGGTTGAGTTGATAAATGCCAGGATATCTGGGGAGTTAAACCCTTGCTCGCCGGGCTGTGCTGTGAGTGAGCTGCCAAAGGGGTTGAAGAATTCGCACCCGTTCGCACCAGGGGTACCGAGCGAAGGATCACAACCCAGGCCACCAAAGCCGTCAAGCGCCAAACCTAGACGCGAGCTCACCTGGTCGTTACCCGTAGAGATGTTCTCGTTCTCCGAGAAGGTATAACCAACATCGTAGCTCCAGCTGCTATCACCAAGTTGACCGTTGGCACCAAATACAAATCTCTGCGTGGTGCTGTCAGTTGAGTTTTCTACCCGGCTGCCCCCGGGCTCGCCAAAGCCGTCACCGATAGGACGGTAAAGAGCCACTACCGGAACCTGGAAGGGGTTGTCAGGGTGTGCGCCAGAAATTACCGGGAAATCAAGCGCTGGGAATGACGGCGAGAAGCCCGCCACAATCTCATTGCGCGAGTAACCAAACTCACCATAGACATTAAAGAACTCGCTATAGGTGTGTTCAGCGATAATATAGGCGCCCAGGCGCTTCTCTTCGGGTGCCAGAGTGAAACTCGGGCCAAAATCAAACAGACACTGTGATGAAACATCACTGAGCTGAACCAGGGTTGAGCCAGTGGCCTGGTCGCACACGGGATCGGCCACTAAAGTGCCGGGCGGTGTGTTAGGAAATGTAGGCGAGGGGCCAAGCAAAACAAACGAACCAGGGTTACCTAGTCCAGAAGTTGTTGCACGAGGCAGGTTATCGCGATCACCCAGTGTGAGTTCGTCGCGTTCGAAGAGTTTTAGAGCCGCAACGAGATTGGTTTTCTCGTTGCCTGCGCCAAAGAGCACCGAAAAGTCACGATCCTGGTGATCATCGTTGCGGGTTGTGGACTGAAAATTTCCACGAAACTCAAGTCCTTCGAAATTGCGTCGGGTCTTGTAGTTGACCACGCCCGCTACCGCATCAGAACCGTACAGAGCGGCTGCGCCATCTTTCAGAACTTCGATGTTCTCGACCAGAATAAAGGGTACCAGCGAGTTTAGGTCGACAAAGGTATCACCACCGTTCGCTGATGCTGCTGCAACGGTTTGTCGCCGACCATCAACCAAAACGAGGGTAGAACCGAGTCCAAGGCCTCGCAAGTTAACGTTGGATGTCCCTGTAGTACCGCCCTGTGTCAGAGAGTCGGTCTGGTTCTCTGAACCCGTGTTACTGGGCAACCAGCGAAACAGCTCTTGACTGGTCAAAATACCCGTATCGTCAATTGTGTCCCGATCAATTTGGTTATGGGCGATACGCTGTCGGCCTGAGTCGTACGTTTAATGTAGGACCCCGTAACAACTATCTCTTCTATCTCGTTCTCGGCAGCTAAAACTG
>CAZSYU010000152.1:0-6678 GCA_964611345.1 uncultured Pseudomonadales bacterium | reverse complement strand
AGGGAATATGTTCTTTGCAGCGAACGGCGCCCGTTTTGGCCTCCGAGCGACTCTTGGAGCAACGACTGGATATCACATCGTGACGTTTGGCGCGACGTTCCTGATCGGTCTAGGGTTTTCTTCTGCGCTCGCAGCGGCCCCACAAGCTTTTGATGCGATCAGGATTGCGGGTTCGCTCTACGTTCTGTGGTTAGCATGGAAACTTGGAACGGCTGGAAGGGCGGGGCACCAAGAAGCAAAAGCTGCATCCTTCTGGGACGGCGCTGTTCTATTGATCCTGAACCCAAAGGCATACGTAATCATCGCGCTTATGTTTTCTCAGTTCTTGGTAGCCACTAGCAACGTGCTTCAAGTGGCTGTGATATCAGTCATATTTACCTTGAACAATCTGGTTGCCTTCACGCTTTGGACAACCCTTGGAGACTGGCTGGGCAAGACGTTTCGGAGTGAAGAGCGTGCACGTTATCTCAATGCCACCTTCGGTGTTATTTTGGCGACTGTTGGGGTCTGGATGCTCGTATCATGAAAGGCCGCTGTTGGCCGAAAGCCGACGTGTTTTCAAGATATTTTTAGCCTGATTCAATGTCCGTTTTTGGCCAACTCGGGTCCTAGCGCCTGAGCTTGATCGCCTGCGAGCCCGACCACTTCACTCTTACCAATCTCGAAATTGCTGGCGTGCTGTTGATGACAGACGAGAGCTGGGGCGCGCTTCGCGTTGGTTGGGATCAACACGTAAGCCGATACTCGCTCGTTCGGCCCAACATCGTATTCGACCTTGATTTGCTCATAGTCAGACTTGCCTACTCGCTCGACTACTGAGGCGTTTAGTGCCACCTTTGGAGGACCAGGCCCGAGTACTGAGGTTAGCTTTTTTTAAAGCCAGCATCGAGAAAACCTACACTGCAATCCTAAACATGGGAAGGTCTCTGGTGCGTCGACTGCAGCGGCTTTGCCCTGCCAAAAAAGCGGCCGCTTTCGGTGCAGCTCGCTAGCCATCCTGCTCAAAGTCCAATCCTAGGCTGATTGCCCGTTCCCAGCACCCTCAGATTCCCACGAGCTAATGTCCAAAGTTGCCCGGTATCGGACATTCAGTCCTACAGGCTCTTGTTGGTGATACCCATTCGCTTGCTGACGGCCAAGACCGACTAGCTGTGAACGATCACCTGGTTTACGACTTCCTGAATGCGTGCCAGTTTGCTAAGAAGTGGCCAGTACAAGCTCCGCGGCTTTTTCACCAATCATGATGGCAGCTGCATTGGTGTTGCCCGATACCAACAGCGGCATCACCGACGCATCTGCCACCATCAACCCGTCGACTCCATGCACCCGCAACTGATCACTTACAACCGCGTCTGGATCTGACCCCATCTTGCACGTACCCACCGGGTGGTACACTGTGCTGGCGGTACGCCTGATGTGCTCAAGCAGTGCTTCTTCGCCCTGCTCTTTCGGCCCCGGCGCAATGCGCTCTAATCGGTAACCGTCCAACGCGTTTGATTCAAATACCTTTTGCAAAAACTCAAGCGCACGAAGCAGCGTCACGCGATCAACCTCTGCGCTAAGGTAGTTGGGTTGAATCAGCGGATAGTCAGAAGGATTAGCGCTCTTAATGTGCAGGCTGCCGCGACTCTCGGGCCGGTTTTGATTCACCACCGCCGTCATTGCCGGGTATTTTGTCGGTTTTATCTTGCCGGCTTCGTTGTACAGCGTTGCCCCTGAGGCAAAGTGCAGCTGCACATCCGGTGCATCCAATCCGTCGCGCGTATAGAAGAACCCGCCAACCGGTGCGGAGCCCGTGGTTAGCGGACCATCACGGAAAAAGAACCACTTCATGGCCGCTTGCGCCAATCGCAAACCACTGACTTCGCGATTGATGGAGCTAGCTTCCGGGCAACCGTAAACCATAGACGCCAACACATGATCTTGCAGATTTTCACCCACACCTGGCAGGTGGTGCACAGTGTCAACACCAAGGCTTGCTAGATGTTCACTGTTGCCAACGCCAGACAACTCTAGCAATTGCGGAGAGTTGACAGTGCCGCCGCACAGAATGACTTGTTTGTGTGCTGTCGCTGTTGTGGGTTTGCCTTTGTGCAAATACTCAACGCCAGTAGCCCGCTTACCGTCGAAACGAATGCGCTGCGCGAGTGCGTGCGTCTCGACAGTAAGGTTTGGTCTGCTTTTTACTGGGCGAAGGTACGCTGTCGCCGTGCTGTAACGCCGACCGTTGTATTGAGTGAATTGGTAGTAGCCTGCGCCGTATTGATCGCCGTCGTTAAAGTCTGTATTGGCTGGCAGTCCTTGTTCAATCAGCGCATCTATAAACGCCTGCTGGATCGGCCGCTTGTCACGCACGTTTTGCACGGCTTGCGGACCATCCACACCGTGGGTATCGCTTGCGCCATTGACCTGATTCTCTGCCTTTATAAAGTAAGGCAACACATCGTCCCAACCCCAGCCTTTGTTACCGGCCTGGGCCCAACCGTCGTAGTCGAGCGGTACACCCCTGATGTAAATCATGCCGTTGATCGCGCTGGAGCCACCCAGTACCTTGCCCCTGGGCCAATAGATTTCACGGTTATCAAGCTCCGGTTCGGGTGCGGTTGTGTAGCCCCAGTCAACGCGTGGATTTTTGAAATTGGCAGCCCAGCCGGCCGGCACATGCAAAAAGGGATTGAGGTCGCCACCACCGGCTTCAAGCAACAGAACCCGATTCTTGCTGCTCGCCGACAACCGATTCGCCAGCACGCAACCGGCGGATCCTGCTCCAACAACAATATAGTCAACGTCCAACCGATCGCTCCCCAGTCACGCAGCAACGTGCAGCGGAATTGTGCCAGAACCTCAAAAAAGTTGTGATTTAGTGTAATAACTCCTTCCACCCGGCGTATTACCTATTGAACCCTTGGAATACACAGTGGCAAGACACACCGCATTCGAAGTTCTCTACAGAGACTACTACCCCCGAGTATTCGGGCTGTGTAGACGCCTGCTCGGATCGGGGGAACTGGCAGAAGACGCCACTCAGGAAACTTTCATGCGAGCCTACAAGGCATTCGGAAAATTCGACACCGAACAGCCGTTTTGGCAGTGGATTGCAGCAATAGCAAACAACCACTGTATTGATGTGCTTAGAAAGCGCGGTCGAGGTGATGCTCTCTTTCACAACAAAGAAGGGGAGGAGACCCAAATGGACGAGTTGGAATCACTGCAGCAACCCGCGCTAAGCGAGCTACTTGCCGATGAAGACGCTCGCACGCTGCATGAGGCCATTACCGCACTGCCCGACAAGTACCGTGTGCCAGTAGTGCTTGCCTATTTTCAAGACACAAGTTACGCAGACATCGCCAATACTCTGGACATAAGCACCAGTCACGTTGGTGTGTTGCTGCTTCGCGCTCGAGATCGGTTAAAGAAGCAACTGAGCGCATCGACCTCTGCTGACTCGGGAGCGGGAGTAAGTCAATGACTCATCCAAACCGACTAACGCTTTTTCAATACGCCGAGGGTGCTCTGACGCCATCAGACGCCACAGACATCGAGGTTCATCTGGAAACCTGCGATCGCTGCCGAACTTATGTCGCGAGCGTTACCAGCGACACAGCACTGCTAGTCAGCGCACTGCAAGCAGAACCTGATGAAACACCCCTCAGCATTCCGACATTCAAACACCCCGCTGGGTTGCGGGAGTTTGCGCTGGCAAACATCGCAACCGCACTGATTATCTGGCTCGCCGGATTCTTGTGGAAGACGATTTTTGGAGAACTGATCATGACTGCGATTACCTGGTTCTCATCAATTTTTGTACCCGATTTTTACGCCCTGCTTAGTTCTGGGCTACGCCATTACCTGGAGAAAGGAACTACCATGCTCGATGCCTATCTTGGATTTATAATTTTTCTCGTAGTTGCGTTAACCTGCTCTGCGCTGCTGCTGCGGTTTATGAAAACACGGCACGAAGTGAGCATGGTTTTAGGCTTGCTGTGCCTGCCGTTCTTCGCTGCTGCGCTATTAGGTGGTGAATCTGCCTCCGCACTAGAGCTAAGAAAGGACAGTGACGTAATCACCGTCACCGCTGACGAAGTGATAGACGACACACTGGTCGCTGGGGGCGAAACCATAATTGTCGCTGGCCGAATCACCGGAGATCTGTTGGTTGCAGCGCAGAGGATTGAGATTGACGGAACAGTTGAAGGTAATCTGGTCGCGTTTGCAGAGACTGTAACTGTTCGCGGTAAAGTGGACGGAACACTAATTACTGCAGCATCTTCTGTTGATCTGGAAACGGCTGAATTGGGCAGCAGCGTTTGGGCGGCCGGCGAAGCTCTGTCAGTGGATGCCGCCTCAAGCATTGCGGACAACCTGCTACTCACCGGAAACAGCGCTGTTGTTGCAGGAACGGTTGGTAAAGACCTCTATTCTTTTGCCGAGCTGATCGAAATAAGCGGCACCCTGGGTGATGATCTGGAAGCGTTTGGCAATAGAGTTCGATTGCTGGATGGTGCGCAGATCAACGGCAATGCAAAGTTGCGCGTCGAACACAAAGACCGCTTCACCCAGTTAGATAGCGCCAGTGTTCTGGGTACGACAGAGTTTCTGGAACTCCCCGACAACTTGGAGAACAGCAACCGTTACACTAGCGTCAAGTTCTACCTCTGGCAGATCGCTCGCATTGTGAGTGCGATATTGGTTGGACTAGCGTTGATCGCATTAGTACCCGCAACCAAGCGCATCAGTATTGCAGGCGGACTTGATGGATTACGAACAGGTGCTATCGGTTTCGGGTTGCTCGTTGGTGTACCGCTCGCGGCAGTGCTGGTGGCGATTACCCTCATCGGCATTCCGTTCTCGTTCTTCACTGTGCTGCTTTGGTTGACCGCGCTTTATCTGGCAAAGATAGTCGTAGGCATCTTTATCGGCCGAACGGTGCTCGAAAACTCTCAGCGAGCAGAAAGTAATCTGATGATTCTGCTTATTGGTATCACCATCATCATTGTGGCAATTAATCTGCCCTGGATCGGTGGGTTGCTGAATATAGTGCTGACTGTCGTAGGGTTTGGCTTAATCGCTCAGCAGGTTTACCGCGCCCTACCACTTAAGGCGGCCTAGGGTGGATAAGGTGCAGCCAACGCGGGCATCTCAGTAGTAGTAAATTCCTTAACCCAGTCTGCAATTTCTGTACCCGCAAGCTCTGCAACAACTCGTCGAAACGTAACACCATTCGGTTCAGCACCACCTGACACTTCAGCGTTATAAGATGTCCAGAGATCAAACAAACCGTCACTGCTCGAATCCTTACGCCGAACCGCAGCATCCAGTTCCAGGTGCAGGATTAATCCACACGAATAGTAGAGATCGAACTCACCACCATCAGCAACAGACTCTAGTGATCTGGCAACAAGACCGGCACGACACTCCTTACTAGCCCGCTCACGTCTCGCCTGCACATAATCAGAGCTTCGGCTAGACCAATCTCTAACAACCAGTGCTGCGAACGCTTCGGCCGCGCCCTCATGCAGCCAGGACTCTCTTTCGTCTGCTATACGAGTTTGATACATATGAACCGTTTCATGCGCAAAAAACCAGGCAAGCCAAAGGTCAAACGTTGGATCGGCAAGTCGCTTCTGAAGATTCTCGCCGCGAAAATGCATAAACATTTGATCGGGCAACGTACCCCCCTGACTGCCTGGCGATCCAACGAACTCAGCGTCGAAGGATGCAAAGAAATTGGGCTTCCGCGGCAGCTCGCCGAACTTCGATGAAAAATGGTCAACCAGCCTTGGCAGGTTTGCTTTTAGCAGCTCGGAAACTACGGGCGGAAAGGCCGGATCAATAAGCACCCAGGCACGTTCGGTTTCAATCGGGGTTTGATCACCAACGTAAATCATGGTGCCGTCTAACGAGTCCTCCCAACTCGCCATTTCTCTAAGCAACTTCCCTCTGAGCAGGACAAAACCTCCGCTGTCAGCGGCCAATGAGAAGTTCCATTTAGGTTCCGTATCAACGCACGTTTCAAGGCATGCGAAGTATCGCCCGGTATGAACAAGAATGCCGCCATCACTGAAATTAGAGAAGGGCGCATAGTCTTTGCCCAAATGGCGATAGGTTGGTGTTAAACGGAACTCCGCGCGATCAAACGCCTGGCCATCTTTTCTGCGCACCACGTCTTCACCCTCAATACGCAGAACCTCGACATTCGGATCGAGCGAATGCCAGCGTTCTTCCCGACTAACATTCGGATTGCGAGCAAAGACAAGAGTCTTCGTTTTCTCGGGTAAGCGGTAATCTACAACCCATTCATTAAGCTCTGACTGATGCAGATGTACTGATGTGTTTTCTGACGCTATCTGCCTGCCAGCACAACCTGAGAGCAGTACCAGCCCGAATAAGATAGTGAATAGTGTTCGCATCAGTTCGCCTCCACTGGCACCTGGCACTAAAAGCGTCCACGGAAGGACAATCCCCATTGTTCAACATTTTCCCGGGCGGAGTCTCGCGGTCATTTTCCTTATTACATTTATAGCCCTTCACAAAAATCCCTTGTGAACTCATCTAACGACAATAGGTGTAAGTCGTTTACTCTATAATCAAAGCCATGCCTTCATGCCCAAACTGTAATGCCCGAATAGTTCCCAGGTTCGGTTGGGGCTTTTGGTTGATGCTGTCGTTCATCGTTTT
>CAZSYU010000151.1:4457-6772 GCA_964611345.1 uncultured Pseudomonadales bacterium | reverse complement strand
TTCTTGGCCTGGTGGGCTGCAACGCAGAAACCACCTCAACGGTTGATCTCGGTTCCGTATCCATCGGCACGCAGTTGATTGATCTGAAGAAAGCCCATGACGCTGGCGCTATCACTGGCAGCGAGTACCAAAAACTCAAAAACGATCTGTTAACGCTGGTAGGAGACGTCAATTCAGAAGATACAGCGCAACAGGAAACTCCCACAGAGCCAGAAAGTGACCAGCAGGAAACCGACAACGACGACGATGACGATGACGACGACGATCACGATGACGACGATGATTCGGGGTTTCTGTTTTAGCCATGGTCAGCGCCAGACCCGTTGCACTGGAAGAACTGCCGGGCACCTACAGCATTCACCGCTTACAGCCAACGAACAGCTCCGCCACGACAGCGGTCATTGCCAAGATTATAGAGCAGCCCACCACACTGTTTGCCTTGCTTAAAAGCCCGGACGAACTCTCGTTGGTATGTGACGAATCATGGAATGAAAAACTCGCAGCAGATGTCGACGACACCAGCGGCCCCTGGCGTGCAATGCGCGTTGTTGGCGAACTCGACTTCGCACTCACCGGCATACTCGCAAGTCTAACCGCGCCACTCGCGCAGGCAGGCATACCCGTATTTGCGGTGTCCAGTTATACCACCGACTATCTGCTGGTGAATGCAGACAACGCCGAATCCGCGCGCCACGCATTAACTCAGGCCAGTTTTACCGTAGAGCCTTACAAAGCAATCCCAAAGCAATGACCTATAGTGTTTTTGGCATTCTCTGGCTGGTGTACTTCGGGTTTCAGCTTGCGTCACTGGTGATCTCAACCGCGCTAAAAATGTGGCAGGTGTTTAACGGCCGCGCCAAACGGTATTCGCGTCCCTTGCTGGCAGAAGAAATACTCGGCGGCACCCTCAACGCCATCGCGCTGCTTGGCCTTTGGGCTTTTATTCACTCTGTGCAACTGGACTCACTGTTAGGTGCACGGGAGTTTTGGCTAGTCGTGTTTTGGTTGTTTGGCGCACTGCTGTTCATTCAACCGATGTTGCCAAAGTCAAAACTCATCTACGCCAAGGGTGGCGCCAATCCAACCCTGATTACCTGGTTGTTTATGCTGCTGTGGACCATGCCAATGCTGTGGGCACTGTGGGTGTACGCCTATTCGCTGCCAAAAATGTTCTAGCGCTGCAATCAGCCGAACACCCGTTTAATTTCTGTAAAGTTTGCTTACGAAACACAGACAGGTATACACGGTCCACAACCTTATTTTTGCTACATTAAGGATCGATCACTAGGTCACTTAGGTGACAGCCGAGGCCTTTGTTTCATGGCGAATCAGTCAAACAATTCAAAACCGACCGAACCCTTAGACGGCGCTGATTCGCGATCGCCTGCAACTAACTCTGATTCTAATTCTGAGAGTAAGAGTTCTGAGAGTAAGAGTAATCGCTCAGGCAAACGGAGAGTGCGGATAAGAGTCCGGAAAAAAATCCCGCTCAAAAACCCGGAAACACGCATTCGCAAGCGCACGGTAAAGTATGAACAGTTGCGCCGTTCACAGAACCGGCTGGGTTGGTCTATTTCGCTCACAACCTTTGTCGGCATTGGTCTCGGCCTCGTTTTTGGCCAGGTCTTCGTTGGCACTGCGGCGGGTCTGATCGTCGGGCTCGCCTTTGGGCTGGTGATTGCGGGCTAGCGTCCTACCTGCTTTTTAGCGCCCTAACTACTTTCTAGCGCCCGACATGAAGGGGCTCACCAGGCAACCGCCCGGTTCGCAACTGCTCCGCCAACACACCGAGTTGCTTGCCGAGGTCGCCAGGAACAAAACTGTCTGTCGAGGCCACTATGTCCGCTAGCCGCCACCAGCGTGCTGCCAGAAACGTCTCTGCCTCATGGCTCTCCAATGCTCGATTAGCCACCTCAAACCGGGCGATGGGCACCAGGTAGTAACGCTCGGCCTGATCATAATCGTCACCCATAAACACAAACTGCTCGCGTCGGGTCCATACCAGGTGGGCGGGTGGCAGCTCAGTCAGGCCAGTCTCTTCCAACACTTCGCGGGCAAGACACGCCAAATCCGTCTCGTCCGGCTCCATTCCACCACCAGGGGTAAACCACAGCTCCACCCCCGTATCTGGGACCAACGCCTTGATGAGCAAAATTTCTTCTCGTTGCTCGTCGAACAACAGGGCACGCATGGCGGTTCGTCGTATCATTCGTCGTATCATTGCGTGTCCAACTCATCGCTTAGTGGGCTGAGTCTAACGCGCCAAGAGACTGACGCCACACCTCGTCCGCAAGCCAGAGCAACAGCCAGAGCAA
>CAZSYU010000151.1:1165-4357 GCA_964611345.1 uncultured Pseudomonadales bacterium | reverse complement strand
AGCCAGAGCAACAGCCAGAGCAATTTATGCAAGCCATAACCGATGCCAGAAACCAACTCGATCCGCTGCTGGCAGCGCTCGCCACTCAGTTAGGCGATGAGGGACAATCTACCCAACAAGCGTTCTTCAACCGCATTCGTTCGTCGATTCAACAGGCCCAGGACGAGGTTGATCTCGCAGGCCCGTTTATGGAGTTGTCGACCACCGCGTTTGTTGGTTTCGAGTTTAGTCCCAGCGCCGCCGTGCTGATCGACCGCATTCTCGAAAAAGCGGAGAACATCGCTGATTCATTCAGCAACCCCGACGAGGCCTCTCACTAAGACCTATGAGTTACATCACACAATTGCATCGCTACCCCGTTAAAAGTCTGCTTGGCGAACGGCTCACCACAACTCAGGTCGACAGCAACGGCTTCCCGGGTGATCGTGCGTGGGCCTTGCGCCATGGTGGCTCAACGCTAACGGGGAAAAAATTCCCTGCCATGATGAGCGCACGCGCGACCTTCAGCACCACACCGAGCGCTGAGCATCGCAGCGCGCCAATAACCATTACCTTGCCAAACGGCGAGACTCGAGACTCCAACGACAAAGCACTCAACAGTTGGTTGAGCGCCTACCTCGACCACCCCGCAGAACTTTGGCCGCTCGTCGATCCTTCCGACCTCGAGTTCTATCGTCGCAGTGCAAGCAGTGCAACAACACCAGAAGCAATTGATGCGCAGTTGCGGGAAGTGTTCGCCCGCCTGCCCGACGAACCCCTCCCCGACCTCGCCACTTTTCCTGCTGAAATCTTCGAATACGACACACCGCCGGGCACCTATTTTGATGCCTACCCGATACTCATCATGTCGACGCTGTCACTGGCAACGCTGGCCGCCAATTCGCAGACCCAGAAGCACAATTTTGATCAGCGCCGCTTTCGACCCAACATAGTGCTCGATGGCTTCTCAGCCGCTGACTCCGATGCCACGGGCGGTTTTCCTGAAAATGCCTTGGTTGGCAAACAGATAAAGTTTGGCACGACCACGCTCGACATTGAGCTTGCCTGCCCGCGCTGCATAATGACCACACATCCTGTCGCAGACGTCCCCAAAGACCCTGGCATCATGCGCCAGCTTGTCCAGCAAAATGCTGGCAATCTGGGGGTGTACGCCCGCATCGTGACCGGCGGCGTTGTCAGCGAGGGCGATACTCTTGAGGTAATCAACGCATGACTTATAACGATCTGGGCTACCTGCGCGTTGCAGCCAGCGCACCCGAAGTGGTTATTGGCGATCCACTCGCAAACGCTGACGCAATGATCAAAGAACTGCGCAAACACGCGCGCCAGCAGGTCGCTCTGGTGTTGTTCCCCGAGCTGAGCCTCACCGGCTACACCTGCGAAGACCTGTTTTTCACCCAGGCGTTGCACACCGACTGCGAGTTGGCACTCACAAAGCTTGTTGCTGCCTGCAAAAATATTACCGCCGTAGTCGGGCTGCCATGGCAAACGGCCACCGGCAAACTTCTCAACTGCGCCATGGTGATTAGCAACGGCCGCGTGTGCGGCATGGTGCCGAAACTGGTACAGCCCAACTACGGCGAGTTCTATGAGATGCGCTGGTTCACCAGTGGCGCAGAAGTCAGCGAAACCGTTGTGCATCCTGGGCTTGGCAACTTTAGCATCGACCATCGACAGATATTCGAGCTCGGTAACACGCGCTTTGCGATCGAGATTTGCGAAGACCTGTGGACGCCTCAACCACCGGGTGCCGCCCACGCCCTTGCCGGCGCAGAACTGATTCTCAATCCGTCTGCCAGTAACGAGTTAATCGGCAAGGCCGACTACCGCCGCGATCTGGTGCGTATGACCAGTGCACAACGTCTGTGCGCCTACCTGTATGCCTCGAGCGGACCGACCGAGTCATCTAAAGACATTGTGTTTGGTGGTCACCTGCTGGCCGCGGAAAACGGTCAGCTCATCGCTGAAGGCGAACGCTTCGCAATGGCAGGCAGCACTATAGTTACCGAGTTCGATGCCGAGCGATTGCGCCACGAACGCATGCAAAACATCTCGTTTGCCCAGGCACCGCGACCTGAGGGCTACCAACAGGTTGTGTGCGGCGCGAAACCAAAAACGCTCACCACACTAAACCGCACCTACGTGGCACACCCGTTTGTACCGGATGACGCTGATGAGTTCGATGCCCGCGCGCGCGAGATTATGGCTATACAGGCAACGGGCCTGGCGCGGCGCATGCGCTCGGCACACATCGACCATCTTGTCCTCGGTCTGTCCGGCGGACTCGACTCGACCCAGGCGTTTCTGGTTGCGCTCGACGCCCTCGCTCAGGTTGGCTTACCTAACACTCATCTGCATGCCTTCACGTTACCGGGTCCAGGCACTTCCAAACTCACCAGGGGTTCAGCGCATCAGTTGTGTGACGCCACTGAGGTACCCCTGCAAGAAATCTCCATCAACGCCGCGGTAAAACAACATCTGCGAGACCTGGGCCATACCGAGGGCGCTCGTGATGTTGTGTTCGAGAACGCCCAGGCTCGCGAGCGCACTCAAATTCTGTTCAATCAGGCCAACAAACTGTCGGCCCTTGTGGTTGGCACCGGCGACCTGTCCGAACTGGCTCTCGGCTGGTGCACTTTCAACGCCGACCACATGGCGAATTACAACGTAAACGCTGGCGTGCCCAAAACCATGATGAGCTATCTGGTGGGCTGGTATGCAGAGCACCGCGCCAGCCCCGAACTGGCAGAAGTGTTACGCCGCGTACTCGACACACCGATCAGCCCCGAGTTGCTGCCACCCGCAGACGGCAAAATTGCGCAATCCACTGAGACCATTATCGGGCCTTACGAACTGCACGATTTTTTCCTGTACCACTTCATGCGCAATGGCTTCGAGCCCGAAAAGATCTTTCTGCTGGCGCAAGACAGCTTCGCCAGCAGTTACAGTGCTAAAACCATAAAGACGGTGTTGCATACTTTCTTTCGGCGCTTTTTCACCCAACAGTTCAAACGCACCACCCTGCCACCCGGCCCCAAGGTGGGCTCGGTCAGCCTGTCGCCACGTGGTGACTGGCGTATGCCAGATGAAGCGAGCGCAGCGCGCATACTGGCGCGGATCGACAAGATTTCTGTACCCGCTGCAAAGACCAAAACCAAATCCAGTAACAAACCCAAAGCAAAATCCCAAGCA
>CAZSYU010000151.1:0-1065 GCA_964611345.1 uncultured Pseudomonadales bacterium | reverse complement strand
CCCAAGCACAACCCCAAGCACAACCAAAGAGGACACGCTCATGAAGTTACCACTGAGCCAGTACTTCAAACTTTCCATCTTTATTGGCCTGATGCTCGCCCTGGCGCTACCAGGTTACGCCGCCAACACTGATAAGCTCGGCAATTACTGCGGCGTCGAAGGCACCTGGATACAAATTTTAGGCAGCGGCGGTTCAGAACTTGATGATCGCCGCGCCGGCACCTCCTACCTTGTGTGGATAGATGGCAAAGCCAAACTGCTGATCGATGCAGGCCCCGGGTCGTCGGTGCGTTTCGACGAGTCTGGCGCCAAACTCGAAGACCTTGATGCGATCATCTTCACCCAACTGCAGTCATCGCATACTGCAGACTTGATCGACTTCATTACCGGCGCCCAGCTTGGTCGCCGCGACCGGCCGCTACCCGTGTACGGACCCGATGGCAACGACATCATGCCCTCTACCTCAGAAGTGATTAGCCGGCTTATCGGTCCGCGCGGGGCCTACCCATTGCTCGCAGACTTTCTCACCTATAAAGAAGGCGGTTTTCGCGTTAAGGCGCACAACGTGAATGCCACCGGCATTCGGCCGGGCACCCGCTTCACCAACGAACACATGCGTTTGTCTACCATTCCGGTCAATCACGGTCCTATTCCGGCACTCGCGTGGCGCGTGCAAATGGGTGATGAAGCCATTGTCTTCACGGGCGACTTCAACAACCGTAAAAATCTGGTACCAGAGTTTGCCAAAGACAGCGACGCGCTGGTGGTCAGTCATGCCATTCCCGAGGTTGCGCGCGGTGCTGCACGCGACCTGCATCTGTTACCCAGCCAAATCGGTCGCATCGCAAAGCAAGCGGGCGTACGCATGGTGGTGCTTGGCCAACGCATGAACCGAACCCGCGGGCGCGAGTCGCAAACCCGCGAGGCTATAAATAGAAATTACGAGGGCGCGCTGATCTACTCCAATGAACTGGAGTGCTGGGGGTTGTAGTGCCATCCAGGCCCACTCAACTACAGGCAGCACTCACTCAGGTTTTTATCGATCAGGCCAACCCGAAGCGCGCC
>CAZSYU010000150.1:0-6857 GCA_964611345.1 uncultured Pseudomonadales bacterium | reverse complement strand
ACAACTGCACAACCGTCAAACCGGTAACTGTCAGATCAGGTCGCGACCATCACATCTAGACGATGTGAGACACGTCCTCAGCCAGCAGTAAGCTCTTTAATATCACACCTTAGCATTCCGACCTGGCACTTGGTCGTGTCCCCATTATTCTTCCCGCGGCAGATCAAACCTAATCGCGCGACTTGCTGGGCGCGCGCCTAGAGCGAATGGTCGGTCTGAAAGGGGGGCTCTATAGTCTATGCAGGTTGTGAATCCGTTTGAAAAAACTCGAAGACCTGGCCCCGTTCGGTCTGGTGGGGTGGTGAAGCCCGCTGGAGGAGTGAGCCGAAATTGGTAGTAGCCGTCTTCCTCGAGATCAAAAGAAAATGCACCGTCGAGGCCGGTAACCACTGAGCCTACTAATCCATCCCGAGCTCTGCATCGGAAAAGCGTTACCCTGACATTAGCAATTGGCAAGCCCGATGCCTCTTCTACTGTGCCAGAGATCACTGTGGGCATAGCTACGTTCCAGTCTCTATTCCATTCCCGATAAAACGCTGGGTCCCAGAGAGGTTGGCTGCCGGGTTCGTAAACTAAAAATTCGTTGATCGTGAAGCCGGTGCCAGGTTGAAAGGCACGTGTAGTGCCGGTCATGATCACAGTAAAGCCCCGACGAGTAACAAACTTCCCAATGAACAATCGCGTAACGCTTAGCGGTGAGAAGACTCGTTGGAACTCTAAGGGAGTATCAAATAGCAATTCTTCGCCTTGCGAACCGGTAAGGTCCGGTAAGCCCGGGAAAACGCGTACGGCACCGATGACGTTACCGAAACTATATCGGTCGCCGGAGGCGTTGCAGCCGCCGTTCTCGCCATCCACCTCAATGCGAATCCCTGAACTACTGAGGAACGTTAGGGGCCCCGCGGGGTTACAATCTATCGAAGTAGTATCGGCCTTTGCTTGATGAGACATGGCGACCAAGCAGAACATCAAGGTGGCCGTGCTAATAGCTGAATATTTCATCTCTTCCTATTACTCCCGATTATGCTGTGTTCATGTTACCCCTGAGTGTGTGCTGCGTATGTAATTGGTTTGCTGATACGGGCCAAGCCTTGAATCGCGCGGTTGACCTCAGGCTCTGCGGAATGACTCTTGGATGAGGTGCTGCAATCTTGAGCTCTCCGTGGTAGTGGCCTTTCCATCGGGCTGACTGCTGTCGTTTCCGCATGCACTCAAAAGCAAGCTGGCTGACACCACAATAAATTGAATTTTCATAATGAAGTTCTTGCATTCCTGTGTATTTGACATCCAGTCATTCTGTTGACGTTGGCGCCTGATAAGCCCGCACTGCTAGCGGTTGGCTTGCAAGAACTCGGGTGCCAAAGGCTTGATATCTCAACTCAAAATCACCGGGTATGGGAGGGGCGCGCATCACGAGCGGAGCTTGCTTCCTATGAACCACGTGAGTTACCACGGGTTGGCCCGTTGCCAGACTAACGAGCAAGATCCGGTCTTTGCTGTTGTTGGGGCCGCTCCATAGCACCTCAAAATCTTGTTCCGGAAGTACTTGAGACTCAGCTGTAAGCGTTGCCTTTGCCGGGGTTACATTCACCGTTGTCTCGGCGAGTGTGTTCTTGCCCGAGGTTATGTATCGAACCAGATAATCACCCTGAATCTTGGGCGTATCTAAATCCGTTGGCGATTCGACGCTACGCCTGTGAATCTGTTTAGATTCGATCATCTGGCGGCCATCCGGGGAGAATATGGCTAATCGATCGCGGTCATTCTTGGGTCCAGTCCAGGTGACCGCGAGCTTGGCTCCAGCCATTACAGCCTCTGGCACTTCTACGGTGGCCTGGGCGGCTACAACTTCAATTGTTGTCTCTGCGAGGGTGTTTTTCCCATGGGTGAAGTAGCGCAGAAGGTAACTTCCGGGTTCCTCGGGCGCTTTTACTTCGGTGGGTGACTTTGTCTCGCGTCTATGGACGAACTTCTGTTCCAGCTGTGTCTTGCCATCCAGCGTGAACACCGATAACCGGTCGTAGCGATTCTGCGGCCCACTCCAGTTTACGTCGAACTTTGAGCCCGCCGTTATCACGCCTTCGGTAACTGAAACGGAAGCTTCTGCGCGGGTTACTGTTATGGCGGCGCTGGCCAGAGTCTTTTTGTCGTGAGTGTAGTAGCGAAGCTGATAGTCGCCGGGTTCTTCGGGTGCCTTCACGTCTACCGGTGAAGTGACGTTATCGCGAAACACATAGGTGCGTGTGAGCTCGCGTTTGCCATCGAGGCTGAACACGGAAACCCGGTCGTAGCGATTTTGTGGCCCTTCCCAGTTCACTGAAAACAGCGAACCTGCCTGCACTTGCTGACTGGCGCTAACGGAGGCTGGCGCGATGACTGTTGGTGTTGCCGTTCCTGTTGTAACAACTACGGCTTCCGACAAGGCGCTTCTGAGCTCCGCTGCGTCGTGGGCCAGTAAGAATCTGCCGCCTGTCGCTTCTGCCAAACAACGCAATCCCTCTGATTTTGCTTCTGGCACGTCGAAACTAATAACGTGGGCGGTGAAATCTATGCCTAGCTTTTCAAGCCTTGCGCCCGCTGCGCAGGGATCAAAGCCGCAGGTTTCTTCTCCATCGCTGATCAGAATGATCGAAGCTTTGTTCTCGGTGTACTTTAAGTCCTCGGCTGCGGCTGTAACAGCAGCGGTAAGTGGGGTTTTACCCTTAGGAGCGATCTCACTGACGGCGTGCCTGAAGGCATCGACGTCGACGGCTGCTGGGTCCAAGAGCGTTTCGATATCGTCACAGCTGCCTTTCTCGCGATGTCCGTAGCTCATCAAGCCCAGTTGGTTGTTGCTTGGCCATTCTTGCACCATCGTTCCGACAACCTCGCGAGCAATGGCAATTTTTGTTTTGCCTTCGATCTGTTGCCACATGCTGCCAGAGCCATCGAGGATCAGCATAGATTGCTCGGCGGTCGCTACTTGTGCCACAACCGGCGGGGGAATATCAGCAGGGATAGCAGGTGTTGCTGGCGTAGTTGCGTCAACCGTAGTTTCGACCGTGCGGTCTGTAGTGGTTTCCGCTTTTGCTTCTGGTGAGGGTTGAATCAGTTCAACACCAGCACCAGAATTGTCGACTTCTGGTTTTATTAGCTCAAGGCCTGCTGCTTGTGCGCTTTCGATTGGCGCAATTCCGCCGTAAATGGCGCAACAAATGGCAAACGCTAAACTCAAATAGCGAGTGCTCGGTGTGTAGTTGATGATCATGATTAGACCTCCGCAGTTTCTTTGGTCGTGCCTGTCAGCATGTTCTCCGCCTTTGTCCCCAGCTCACGAAAGCCGGAACTCAGTTTATCAAGCTTCTCAGTCATTGACTGATCGGGTACCTGTCCTTCAGTGACCTTAAAGTACACCTGTAAAAGTGCGTACATAGCGATGGGCTCTAGGAGTGCCTGCTTGCATGACCAGGCGAGTAGCAGGGCGATCACGGTAGGCCAAACAGCGGATTCGGCTGGCGTGAGGGTAACGATCATAGCGGCAGGGGCGAGCAGTATTACAAACAGGGCGATGCTGAGCATCCAGGTAAACAACGAAAGCCAGACGGCGTTCTTTAACAGGTGCTTATAGTTCTGCGCGTAAAGAACAAGGCCTTCGCGAGCACTGTGCCAACTGTTGTCGCTGTCTTTGCGTAAGAGGTAGGCAAGGATCACTTCGTCGGTGAAGGTGAGAGACATTCGGATAACGCGATTTACCAGGCTTATCAAAGAACCTAGATAGGGTATAGGTAGTAACGAGGCTACCGCGGTGATCGTGCCGCCGATGACTCGTAGCGACCCCTTTATAAGTTGGTCTAAGCCAAACAGCACCGATGATTCCGTAAAGCGTTTCTTCACCTCGGCGGTCGCTTGAACCACCATTTCGCGTCCGTCAGGTACCGGCTCGCCATCGTAGATATTCACCAACGCAGAAAGATGACCCGCCTTTACCAGGTACAGCACATACTCGCGTGCCCAGTACAGGAGACCACTCGCGCCAGCGAAGCCTGCGAAGGCGCCATAGGCTGCTCCCATTGCGACATCATCCGAGGCTGAGGTAATCAGGTAGCCCACAGAGCTTCCGGCGCCGGTTGAAACGATGTAAAGAAGCGCTATGCCAAAGTACACGGCCATTCTTAAGACTATAAATGGCCAGGTTCGAAGCATGGCTCGAAAGGCCGTAAACATACTGAAATCCCACATGATCAATCTCGATTAGAGCAGCGCCTTTGGTGGCGGCTTATGCGACATAGCCAGCATGGCGATTGGGTTAGATCAAGGAGTGATGGCGCTGTAACAGTCTCGTTACAGGGCAGTGCCAGGAGCGGGAGAGGGTCAGGATCTTGCGGGAATGGGTGCAATTAGCGTGATTTGAGTGCCTCTTCCCTGTTCGCTGGCCAGTTCCAGTTGCCAACCGTGCTTCTCGACGATTCGCCGAACCAACGTTAAGCCGATGCCGCTGCCCGCTCGATCGCGAACATCGCGCCCTCGATACAGCTCATCGAACATTTGCTCTTGTTCGTCTTTGGCTACACCCAGGCCCGTGTCTGCAACAGTGAGCCTGACCTTGTCTGCATCTTCGGCGGCACGTAGTTCTATGGTGTCGCCTGCATCGCTGTATTTGGCGGCGTTCTCCAAGAGGTTATACAACGCAAGCTGCAGCAGGTCGCCATCGGCGAGAATGCTGCGAACAGGCCAGGGCGCTGCTGGCAATACAAGAACTAACTCGCGATCGGCAAATACCGGGGCGGCTCTGCAGAGGATCTGCAAGTCCTCGAACAGTCCAGCAACGTCAACCTGTTCTTTAGCAAGTTCTGTGGATTCGAAGGCGGCCAGTTTGCGCAAATCATCGGTAAGTCGTACGAGTCTTGATAGCTGGCCAGAAATGCCATCTATGCTCGAGCGGGCGTCTGGTGTGGTTTCGGTGGCCCGCAGGTTCGCAAGGTTTGCGCTGATGGTGGTTAGTGGATTCTTGAGTTCGTGGTCGAGCCGTTCAGTGAACCGGCGGTGTTCAAGTCGCGCTTGTTCACGCGCATTGTCGCTGGCTTGCTGCTCGCGACGGCCAGAGTTAGCACTGCTCCACAGTTGCCATAAAAGCAGTGCGCTCAGCAATGCACCTACAAGAAGCAGCACTAAGTCGAGTTGCAAACGAGCTTGTACGAGCGAACCTGCCATATCACTCGTGCGAACGTATAGTGCACCTACACCAGCGATTAACAGCGGAAGTACTGCGAACAGAAATTGATACTTCAGGCGCATGCGTTGCTCATTCGGCCTCGGATCCGGAAAGGAACCTATAACCCTCGGCCGGTATAGTCTCGATGAATCGGGGGTGAGAGCTATCCTCCTTCAGTACTTTGCGCAGTTCGGCGATACGTGCATCAACGCTGCGTGTACCGGTTTCGAAACGCCATCCCCACACTGCATCCAATATCCGTTCTCGTGTTAGTAATTCGTTAGGGTGTAATAGAAGAAACTCAAGTAGGTGATTTGCCCGCGGTGTGAGTTGAAGACGTTCGCCGTCTAAGGTCGCAATGCGCGAGTTTCGATCAAATTTCAGGCCGCCCGCGCTCAGCTCTTGTTGAGTTGCCAGGGTTGCCACACCGCTCTGGCTGCGCCGCAAGACAGACTGTATGCGTGCTACTAGTTCATGGGGATCGTACGGTTTGTTCAGATAGTCATCTGCGCCTTCGCCTAGCGCCATCGCTCGCTCGGTTGCGTTTCCGACTTGAGTTAAGAGAATGATGGGTGTCCAGTTTTCGCTGGCTCGCAACTGCCGCAGTAGCTCTCGACCGTCGATTCCTGGCATGAGCACGTCAAGCACAATGAGATCGGCCTTGAATTCTTTGAGTACTTCCAGTGCCATAGCGCCGTTATCTGCTGTGGCGACCTCATATCCGCTACGACTGAGAAAGGGGGCAATAGCCTCGAGTAATTGCGCCTCATCATCGACGACGAGAATGCGAGGAGTGGATGACGCCTGATTTGTAGAAGGATTCATTGTCTGTCGAGCATAACTCATTTAAATCAGGGGGCCGATCCTGCAGAGATCCCTTTCAAGCAGCGGTGGGCCGACTGACGGAATTGGCTTCTTCATTCGAGGAGACGACATTTGGGTGAAGGAAATCGACGGTCAGTCGAATTAGCTTCTAAATATCTGGTGAGTCATGGTGTAGATGATTCTGTGTTTCCAATTGACGCTATTCGTGACTTTGCCAAGGATTACGGCGACCGCACAACCATGATCGAGCTTCCTGATGCCGGCTTTCTTTCGATAAACAAGCACACAGATGCCATCATGGAGCACATTGCTGAATTCCATCCAGAAAATTCCTGAATTTTCCAAGATTCCGCCGAAATTAGTAGATTTGTGTGATTACAGCCCCCTGACTAATCCCTAGCATCTCGCTCAATCCGTTTAATAGCGGCTTTTTTGAACGAGCGAGATAACGAGGGAGAAGAAGTGTGAGCGCTTACCCAAGCCCGTAGCCCCGGCGAAACTGTAGCAACGCAGAGTCGCCAACAACCAACACACGAATTTTTCGTCACTAACAGTGAGGCCGAGCACCTGTCTGTCTCAATCCAAATTATTCGAAGTATAAAATGAAAATCTACACTGCCACACTAATAATCACAGCGGCAATCAGTCTGGTTGGCTTGAACGTGCATGTAGAATTCAGAGAAGTTCATGCATTGCAGGCGACCATTGATACCACTCAATCCGTACAAACCATCTACTCAGAATTGCGCAGTTCGGCCAAAACGGCCTGCAGCAAGATGACCCAACTACTGTAGCGCTCTTGTAACCAATGCGAACTATTTAAAATGGCAGGTAATACTTG
>CAZSYU010000149.1:3578-6873 GCA_964611345.1 uncultured Pseudomonadales bacterium | reverse complement strand
GAGCAATATTCTCGTAGACGGGGAGGGCCAACCAAAACTAATTGACTTTGGGATTGCCAAGGATCTGGCTGGTGTTATTGGGGAGGCAACGCAGCTCAACAAGCCGGCGGCAATCACTTTAGATTACGCAAGTCCGGAGCAATACACGCGCGAGAACATCACCACGGCTACCGACGTGTATGCACTGGGCATTCTTCTGTTCAAGCTACTCAGCGGGTGCAAACCCTACAGCCTCTCCAACGCAGGTCCGATGGAGATTCAGCGCTTAATCGTTGAATCGCGAATCCCATCGATGCAGGTCAGAATTGACGAGTGTCAGAACAGTACTACCGTCCCGCTAATCCAACGCCGCATCATCCACAAAGAGCTTGAGCTCATTGTCGCCAAGGCGACTGCCAAAGAACCGCAACGTCGATACGCCACGGCGCAGATGTTCGCCGAAGACCTGCGTGCCCATCTACGTGGCTCTCCGGTCATAGCCCACGGTGATTCTCTGGGTTATCTGGTTAAGAAGTTCATCCGCCGCCACTGGATAGGGCTTGGTGCTACAGCTGCCGTTGCGCTTGCCACCATCACAGCGCTCGGTGTTTCCGTGGCGCAAACGCGCAGCGCAGACTTGGCCGCTGCACATTCCATTGCTACTTCAGACTTCTTAGCCAAGCTCCTGCTTGCACCCAGCAGTCGCGCCGAATCATCCCTGCGCCTGGGTAGTGATGCCAAGGTATCTGAATTGCTGGGTCATGCGGCGGATCAGCTATCCGGCGATTCCGAAGATCGTTTTCAAGGTGCGCCTGCTGTGCGTGCAGAGCTGATGCTGACTGTTGCGAGAACCTATCATGGACTGGCTATGTACCCTGATGCGATTGCCCTGCTCACCCAGGCTCGTGATCTCTGCTCAGGCATCGACTGTCGGCGCAACGCTCTGAGTGCGCGCATTGATTTTAGACTGGGGCAAAACCTGGGGTTCACCGGCCAACCCCAGCGCGCGCTCAACCTCTTGAACGCCGCCGCTGAAGAGGTATCCGATCCTGCCTTGCTTGCCAAAATTGCGGATGAGACAGCCAGTGCACTGTGGAGCACCGGCGATCGGGAAGGTACGGTGGCGATGATGGAGCGTGCGGTTCAACTCTACGAGACGGCCGCAGGCGTAAGCCCGGATGTTCTGGTGGCGGTGTCCTATACCCGATTGGGTAGCCTGTATTCGAATTTGGGGCAGCTGGAACGGGCTCTGATTCGGCTGGAAAAGGGCGCCAGGCTCTATGAAGAGCTCAATCAAAACGCGCTTCCCGAGCTTGCTGATCTCTACAATGAAATTCACATCCTGTATTTGAAGCGCGGAGAAGTCGAAAGTGCGCGCGAATACTTGTTGCAGGCCTATGAGGTTATCGAGCGCATCGATGGCGTATCAGAAATCGAGATTCGAATCTTGACCAACTTGGGGCTAGAAGCTAGCAAAAGTAATGACGGTTTGTCGGCTCGAGAGTGGTTAGCAGAAAGTAAAGTGGCATTGGCGCAGTTTACCTCGGCAGACTCTGATCATGAAGCCAGTGCGTGGGTACTGCACCTCGAAGGGGCAATACTAAAGGAAGAAGGAAAACTCACAGAATCGCTGAGCTTCTATGAACAGGAGCTCGCGATCTACGAACAACTCATGCCAGCGTACAACCATTCACATTCTATTACCGAAACATCGATGGGCCTCACCCTGGAAAAACTCGGCCGGCTCGAAGACGCCTTGCAGCGGTATCAACGAGTGCTTGACTACTATGCGGCGGTTTACAGAGATGAAGAATCTACTTACCTGTCGAAAGCACGCGAGCGTGTGGCGCGGGTAACGCAGCGCATAGCCCAGCGTTAGGTCATTTTGGCTTCCCAGGCCAAATTGGACGGCTGAGCCTTTATACGATAATTTAGGCATATCACTCTGATAATCGATTATTTAGTAATTGCTTGCTAATCATTGAAAATACATCGTATATCCCAAGGAGGCATCAGAGCATGAATATCCAAACCACGCCCGTACTTTCGTTTATGTTCTCGTTGGCGATCACTCTGATGGCGGGCCTGGCCGCGGCGCAAGAGCCCGCTGGCAAACCCCGAATACCACCGCCGGTGCCGCTTGCTCCTGCTCCCGTGGATAAAGGAACTTTGGCGCCTGACGGCATTGGGATTTCTGTCCGTGACCACACCCGTACGGTTGGCGCCATGACCTCCGAGAACATGACATATACGCCCTGGGAGGACGACGGGAGCATCGAACCCTTGGTTGCGGGCGCGCAGATACCAACGAGCGCTTTGCTAAAGAGCATGAGTGGGGCGAGTTTTGATCTGAACGCGGCCGTGGCGAGTCAGCCCACTATTGTGATCTTCTTTCGCGGCGGTTGGTGTCCCTATTGCAATGCCCATTTGCGCGAGCTTCGAACAAGCATGCCCGCATTGACGGAGATGGGTTATCAGCTGCTGGCAATCAGTCCGGATGCGCCAGAAAAATTGCGTGGACTCGAACAGGAAGCAGACCTGGGCTATGAATTGCTTTCCGACGAAAATGCGGAGGTGGCCGCAGGCTTTGGGCTGCGCTACAAGCTCACCCAGCAGTACGTCGATCACGTTAAATCGACACCGTCAAAAACCGATCTCAGCGCCCAGAACAGTGGCTTCATGCTTACGCCGGGTGCTTTTGTACTTGATACCAACGGTGAGATCCGATTTACCTATGTTAATAACAACTACACCGTTCGGGTAAGCCAAGCAGCGCTGCTGGACGCTG
This sequence comes from uncultured Pseudomonadales bacterium, assembly GCA_964611345.1. Classification (GTDB taxonomy): domain Bacteria; phylum Pseudomonadota; class Gammaproteobacteria; order Pseudomonadales; family Azotimanducaceae; genus JALZVT01. Next base: position 4,106 of record CAZSYU010000149.1, on the reverse strand, counting down.
CACAGGAGGCATTGAAGTGAAGCTGCTATCTGCTACTGTGCTGATCATCATGGTTGCGTGGGTATCTCCGCCGACGAGTGCCGCCGAGCACCCGGCGCTAACTACTGCTGCTGGGCAGCCGCTCATGCTGTCTAGTTTCGATGGCAAAGCAGTGCTGGTTAACTTCTGGGCCACCTGGTGTGGACCTTGTCGCAAGGAAATGCCAGAACTTGACAGTCTGGCTCAACGCTTAGATCCCGCAAAAGCTGTTGTTGTAGGAATTGCAGCCGACGAGCCTGCTGCAGTGGAAAAGTTCCTGGCCGAAATCGCACTGTCCTATCCCATCGCTCACGGCGATGCTGATCAGATGTTTGCGTGGAGCAGCCAACTCGGTAACCATATCCAGGTGCTGCCCTTTAGCGTGCTATTCAATGATCGCGGCGAGATAGCATGGAGCAAAATGGGCGAACTGAATTTTGCTGAGTTAGAGTCAGTGATGGCTGCGTTTTTTGCCAATATCCCCAGAGAGGCGCACGCCACTCACTGATA
>CAZSYU010000149.1:0-3478 GCA_964611345.1 uncultured Pseudomonadales bacterium | reverse complement strand
GGCGCACGCCACTCACTGATATTGATGGATCAGTCTGTCCGCCGTGTCTGGGCAGGCTGGTTGCGTCTATCTGGCCGGAACCTTCAGATTGCCAACAGGTCAAACAAGACGGCGCCATAGTATTATGGAATTCTTGACCTTTGGATCACTTGCAGACCTCTGAACGCAGACCATTGAAAAACCTTAAGTTTAAGCTGCTACTGCCAATGCAGCTGAGCCTTTGCGCCGCTTGCTTTCTCTCCCTGCCATTGGCAGCCGAGTCTGAGCGCTATCAGTTGCTGAAACAACGTGTCTTTGCCGAAGCCTACGCGGAGTTACCAAGATACGAAGTGACGAGACGGTCATTTGAAGGTAGCTCTGGAGGTGGCACGGCGGGTCTGGCTGAGGATGCAAAACGCACGCTGAGTAGCCACGACGATTTGTTGGGGCCCGAGCGGGGCCCAAAACTCTTACAAGCAAACGGCATATGTTTTGCGGGTTACTGGGAGATTAGCGAGCAGAGTGGGTACACCGGCGTGTTTGAATTAGGTCGTCGAGTGCCGGTTATTGCCCGGGCATCCACTATTTTTAGTGGCACGCGACAATCGGAGCGTCGGTCTTTTGGCATGGCGGTAAAGTTGTTACCGGACGATTTGGGTGATGCACCTAGCCTTAGTGTGTTTAGCTCCCATTCTGCGGGTGGCGTAACCCAACCCTACATGCTCGACCTTAGTATGGACAACGAACCGCCATTGGGACGCATTCCTTCCTGGCGAGACATCAGGACCGCGTTAAAACTGAAGAGCATACTGCTGAAGGCAGATGGTCAAGCGGGCTCTGATAAACCAAGTATTACCTATAGGGGCGTTGCTGCGCTTGGCCAATACAACGTCCAGGGATCCGGTCGCAGTCCGCATTGGATACGCTTTAGCCCGGGAACGCAGGAACGTATCGACCGAGAAGACTTTCGTGACGAGCTGCGGGTTGAGAACTATCGCGGCAACCAATTGGTCTACAATATCGACGTTGGCGATCAAGCGGATGTGCTAGATAAAGCCAAGAAAAAGAAATCATCAGCACTCTGGCAGACCATCGGAAAACTGGTATTCACCGAATCGATAACGTCTAGAGTGTGTGATACACAGCTGCACTTTCCGCACCCAAAAAACTAGATTGAAGGATGGAAATATTCATGAAAGGGCTACTAAAACAACGTGTATTGAAAACACTAATGTCGACGACGCTATTGGTGGCAGCGTTCGCTCCACTCGTTGCACAAGCAGCCCCCATGTGGATCGAGAGAAAGTTCATTGCAGCCAATGAGTTGGTCGATGAGGTCTTCACCAGGCGCGACGAGGCGAGTGAGGCGATCATTGATCACACGTCCTGGGGTGATTTTCTGGCTAAGTACCTAAGTGCGCGTGATGATGGACTGAATATAGTCGCTTATGAGGAAGTGACCGAAGAAGATAAGGCTCTGCTCGACACATATATTGCGGGATTAAGCGAGGTCGATGTAACAACACTCAACACCGATGAGCAGCTAGCCTATTGGATTAATTTGTACAACGCGGTCACTGTGCAGCTCATTATCAGAGAACAACCGAAATCTTCTATTCGGAAGCTTAAAAAGCCCTGGGATACACCAAGAGTGACAGTAAACGGCGTTGCGTTGACGCTCAACAATATTGAAAGTGGAATTATCCGGCCAGTTTTTGATGATCCGCGCATTCATTACGCTGTAAACTGTGCATCGGTTGGTTGTCCCAATCTTGCGATGGTTCCTTATACAGGCGCCACGCTAGAAGACATGTTGAATAGCTCTGCGCGTACCTATATCAATCACCCAAGAGGTGCGAGAGTTGATGGGCGACGTGTCACTGTCTCGAAAATCTACGGTTGGTACCGAGAAGATTTTGGCGTAGATGAAGCGGCTGTCCTCGACCATATTCGCCAATACGCTGATGAGGGTTTAAAGGAGCGCCTGGCAGGGAAGAGCTCTGTTTCCAGCTATGAATATGATTGGAAGCTCAATAATCGCAATGCACCAGGAAGCAGATAAATGCGGAACCTCTTAATCTGGTTTACAAGTGTTGTTTTGGCCACGTCAGCGTGCGCGCAATCTGCATCGACAACGCAATCCGAACCAATAACGCAGCCTACATCGACAAGTGGAACACCGGCAGTTCCGTCTGACCCCCCATACATTGTGTTAAGCGCAAACCTTGACGAACCAAACGGTTATGGATTTTGTATCGATACTTATGGTGCTGGGCAATCTGATTTGGTGCAGACACACTCCTGCAAGCCATCTAAGGCAGATGCGCAGCGCAACGATGCCGGCAACGATACCCGTTTCCAGTACAACGACAAAACCCAACAAGTGATGTCCTATGCGTTCGAGGGTTATTGCATGCAGGCTCTCATTGCCAGCGAAGTCACGGTTTTTGCACTACTCCAATGCAGCGATCACCCGCGCCAGAAGTTTGTGTACGACTCAAACGATGAGTCTTTAAGGCTCTCAGAAGACCAGAGTCGCTGCGTCACAATTGCCACTGAAACCGTACCTGCTGGCCCCTGGGTGAAGCGTCCTCTGCGGCTGGAGACGTGCGCTGAGGTTGACCCTTCACTCAAGCGTTGGACGGTTGTCCAGGCTAACTAGGACCTGTCCCCTGGGGTTAGCGAAATGGACAGAAACAGTTGAAATGAAGAAAGTAATGGGTCAGTCCGTACCCGATGATGCCTGGCTCGCCTTGTTGGCGGAAGAGGCGCTGGAGCCCGATCTGCCGATTATTGATGCGCATCATCATCTGTGGGTGCGCAGTGGCCACAGCTATCTGATGCCTGAGTTCGTTGAGGATCTTGGAACGGGTCACAACATTGTCTCCACGGTCTACGCCGAATGTCACTCCATGTATCGACAGCAGGGCGATCCAAGTACGCGCTCGCTGGGCGAAACTGAATTTGTTGCCGGCTGTGCGGCGATGGCCGCCAGCGGCACCTTTGGCGATACAACTATTTGTCAGGGCATGGTCGGGAACATCGATCTGCGACTTGGTGCGAGCGTGCGCGAATTGTTCGAGCAGCACATCGAACGATCGGGTGGACGCTTTAAAGGGGTGCGGTTTACTACCGCCTGGGATGAGCATGAGGGCATAGCCAATCAGGTGGACACCGAGGGGTTACTGTTACAACCCGAGGTGATCGCTGCTGCGCAAGTCATGGCGGAGCTCGAGCAAACGCTGGATATCTGGGTTTATCATCCACAACTGGGTGAGGTCGCGCAGCTTGCGAATCTGGTGCCAGAGTTGAGTATCGTCCTTAATCACACCGGCGTACCCATTCTGGGTGGTCCTTATCGTGAGCGCCATGCTCAGGTGTTCGAGGATTGGTTGACTGGCATGCAGGCGGTTGCCCAGCGGACCAATGTGTATCTTAAACTGGGGGCGCTGCCCATCCGTAAGAAGGGCGATGGCATAGATCGCAGTGTACCGCCGGG
>CAZSYU010000148.1:0-6985 GCA_964611345.1 uncultured Pseudomonadales bacterium | reverse complement strand
CTTGAGTGCCGCTGTGTTGCGCATGCCCGCGCCACCACCGCGCTCAAACTCAAGCAGGTATTTTGCAACCGTCCAGCCGTCATTTTCTTTACCAACGATATTGGTCTTTGGTACCCGCACGTTGTCGAAGAACACCTGATTCACTTCGTGAGTGCCGGAAGCAAACACAATCGGCTGCACACTAATGCCAGGGCTGTCCATTTCGAGCAGCACAAATGTGATGCCTTGCTGTGGCTTTACCTCAGGGTTGCTCCGCACCAGGCAGAACATGCGATTGGCTTCATGGGCGTGGGTGGTCCAGATTTTACTGCCATTCAAAACGAAGTCGTCGCCGTCTGTTTCAGCGCGCAGGGCAAGGCTTGCCAGATCAGAACCTGATGCGGGCTCGGAGTAACCCTGACACCAGTAGTCTTCGCCGCTAAGTATGCGTGGCAGGTAGTAGTCTTGTTGCTCTTTGGTGCCGTGCCCGATCAGCATTGGACCACACATGCCAAGCCCCATGGGGGAGGTGGCGGGCGCCCCGGCTAACGCCGTTTCTTGTCCCCAAATCTGCCTTTGGGTGATATCCCAGCCCGGACCGCCGTACTCCTTGGGCCACGCAGGCGCAACCCAGCCTTGCTTGTACAGAATGGCGTGCCACTTCATGTTGTATTCGCGGTCGAGGAAAATGCCGGGACACATGGCGGCGGCTTCGCGCAACTCTTCGGTAAGTTCGCTTTGTAGAAAGTCGCGCACTTCATTGCGAAAGGCTGTGTAGTCGACTGTGGAACTGCTGTTACCCATGACCGATCTCTCCCCGTTAACTGCTGCTAGTTTGGCAGGCTGCTGGTTTTACGTCATTGCGTCAACCAGAGCGAATAGTCGGGCCACGTGACTGTCGGTGGCGCCGAGTTGCTCCAGTGCGTGATGAAGTTCGATAAGGTAATCACGATTGGCGCCGCTGGGGCCAACGCTTGTTTGGATTTGAGTCGCGATGAGGTGATCGTCGGCCGGACCGAGATAGGCGAAGTTGTCGGGTGTGGCGATGTACACCAGGGCATCCAGTGTTCTGCCGTCTTGCAGCGTAGTGTTCACCTGCAGCCGCTCGTAACCGTTCTTTTCGCGATAGTCGAGGTGGTCAAGTACGAAAGATACTTCAGCGGCTGCGATACGATAGGCCATACCGGTGCACTGCGCGCCTGGCTGATTGATGAGTGTAACAACCCGACCTGGGGCATCTGGTGTTCCGCGATGGTCGTGGGAGCCCTGCCAGAAGCGTCGCTCCCAACCTTGAATGCTCGCAGGCGCGCGCTCGGCAAAGGCGAAATCCGCTTTCCAGATGAGCGAGCCATAGCCGAACAGCCAGAGATCCTCAGGCGCTGTGCTGGCTGTCATTCAGAGCATCGAGTGAGTTCAAATCCAGTGCCATTTGTGCGCTGCGTGTCGCCATCGCCATGAACATGTCATCGCCGCGGTCGGTCTGACCGACAATCATGGATGCGATAACGGCCATGTTCCAGCCTGCGAACGCGAAGTGACGGTAGTCGCGCCAGCAATCGTCCAGCGAGTAGTCGCCGATGCTGTAGGCGGAGAGGGCGGTGAAGTAGTGCTCAACCAGTTCACGGTCGTGTTGCCGACGAATAGCGGGGTCGAGACTGGTGCCCACCCAGTAGGCAAGGTCTTGGCCACCACTGCCGATAGTAGGGCTCTGCCAGTCAACAACTGCGACCGGGTACGGGCCACCGAACATCATGTTATCGAGGCGGTAATCACCATGCACGACCGTCAGGCGCGCCTCGGCTGCGCGGTTGGCGGCAACGTAGGCAGTAAACCGTTCGCCCAGGGTTTGTCCCATGGTTTTTTGTTCCGCACTCAGGCGGTGGCCATAGCGGTCGATGTAGCCGGGATACAGTTGGCTATACAGCCCGGCGACGGTTGCATCTGCCTCTTGATCTGGACGCCCGATCCACTCGTAGTCATACAGCGACGGGTCGGCCCAGCGCGGACCGTGCAAGCGTGCGAGCTCGGTCAGGCCAAGCTTCACTTCGGCGACGCTGCAACCTTCGAGCTGGTTTCCCTGTTGCGCAGGTGCAAGGTCTTCCATCATTAACACAAAGTCGTGGGTGTCTTCGTTGATGTCGGTGAACAGGAGTTTTGGTGTTTGCACATCCAGAGATTCACGCAATTCGTTGTAGAACTTAACCTCACGCAAATAGTTAAGTAGCGCCTTGCCGGTTTCGCGACTTACGGGGTCATCAGAGGTGAATTTGCCAACTATCGTGGCCGGTGCGTTTGTGGGAGCAGGTGTGGCGTAGCTCAACTCAAAGCGGACGTTCTGCCCCACCTGACCTGTACCTACGCTGCTCGCAGTGAACGATGTGACGGTTGCGTCGATATCTGCATAGCGCAGTACGTCAGTCAAATATTGCGCGGTGATGTCCTTTGGGCTTGCGACAATTGTGGGTTTAGCGCGCTCGTTCATGCCAGCCCTTTTGACACTTCAAACGCATGCCGGGCTGCGGCCTGTAATTCCGGGTCGCACAGGTAATCGATCGTTGTGTGCGCCAATGCGATGGCGCCATCCAGCGCAGCGGCATCACCCATTTCTGAACCGGCATAATCCGCAAAGTCGGGGTGGTGAATGACAACGTGGGCTGGTGCACAGGCGAGCATGGGGTGAATGCCGGGCACCATGTGCGTGACGTTGCCCATGTCGGTGCTGCCCGCGGCTGCGCCCCACATCTTTTCCTTGTCCACAAATTCTCTGCCGAGCGCTTCTGCGTTCGCCTGAAACTGATCGGCAAGTGGCCAGTTGGTGTTCAAGTCGAGGTAGTCGACACCCGCCCATTGTACGTCCACTTCACAGCCGCTGGCGGTCGCTCCCGCCTCGAAACAAGCCTGCACGCGCGGTTTGAGCGCTTCGAGCGCGCTGACGTTCTCGGCGCGCACGTAAAACTCGCCAACGGCGCGATCAGGCACGATGTTAGGTGCCTGACCGCCATCGGTCACAATACCGTGGATGCGTTCTTTGTCCCGAATGTGTTGCCGCAGATTGGAAATACCCTGGTACGCCAGCAGCAGGCCGTCGAGCGCGTTTTTCCCTTTATGTGGCATGGCAGAGGCGTGGGCAGATTTGCCGTGGTACACCGCCTTTACCTCAGCGATGCAGATCGACGGCATGGTTGTCAGGTTAACGCCGGCGGGATGGATCATCATGGCCATGGCGGTGTTGGTGAACGCGCCGTTGCGGGCCATCAACTCTTTGCCCCCGCCGCGTTCCTCGGCGGGCGTGCCCAGTAACCGTACGGAACCTTTTAGATCTGTGCCTATGCTGCCGAGCGCTGCTGCAGCACCCAGCGCTGAGGTGGCGATCAGGTTGTGCCCACAGGCATGACCAATACCCGGCAGGGCGTCGTACTCGGCCAGAATATCAACCTGGGGTCCGGCGTTTTGTACGGTGAAGGCTTCGAACGCTGTTTCGAGCCCAAAACTGCCTTTTTCGGCCGGCCAACCGAAGCTGCCGATGGCTTCAGTAAGGGTGGCGCAGGCCTGATGTTCTTCAAAGGCGAGCTCGGGATTGGCGTGGATCTGATGAGAGACCTGCAGCAGGTCAGATCTGTGCGCCTCGATGTATCGCGTGGCGGCGTTTTTTAATTTGTTCGATGCTTTCATAAGGGTAAGTGTACCTTGCTGTTATTGGCGCGGTAGTGCCCGCAAAAAAGTGCCCGCGCGGTAGTAATGCCAGCAGCTCCACAGCACCACGACAAGCGTGGTGGCCATCGCGTAACGCAGGCCGTCTATGCCGTACGTAGGGGTGAATTGATCAGATGCGAAGCCGACCCAGGCGGGACCGGCCCCGAGGCCAATCAGATTCGTAATGAAGAGGTAGATGGCAGCGGTGACCGAGCGCATGGCGAGTGGTGTCTGGTTTTGCAAAATGGCGAATCCACAGGCGACATAGACAGTACCGAGAAAGGCGGGCAGTACATAAAAGAGCAACGCCGCGTTGGCCGTTTCTGCAAAAAAGGTCAGGTACAGAAAAGGTACGCTGATAATGTTGGCGATGGCGACTACCCACGCGGGCCAATGGGGACCATGGCGAGCGGTCAATTGATCTGCAATGCGCCCACACAGGTAAATACCCAGAGCACCTCCTACGCCGATAATGGCCGCCAAATAACTGCCAGTGACGCCAGTGCCTAAGTCGTGCACGCGTACCAGATAAGTGGGAACCCAAATTACCGAGGCATAGCCTGCAAAGGCCATCAGTGACCCGCCAAGAATAATGTTGCGGACGATTGCGTTGCCGAATCCGAATTCGGCCACCGACCAAAACGGCGGTGCCTGCAGGTTAGCGCTTGCCGCTGCAAGCCTTGCCTCCGAATAACCGCGTGGTGGTTCTTTCACGGTGAAGCGCACAATCGCAGCAAGCGCAATACCCGGCAAGCCAACGACCACAAAGGCGGTACGCCAGCCGTACCATTCGTTAATCCAGCCGCCAAGTAAAAAGCCGAGCAGAATGCCCCAATTAATGCCCGTGCCGAAAATCGCCATGGCGGTGGTGCGTTCTTCGGGCGGGTACAGGTCGGCGATCATGGAATGCGATGGTGGATTAGAGCCTGCCTCACCTACGGCCACGCCAACGCGCGCCAGTGCCAACTGGATAAAGTTTTGCGCCCAGCCGCACAGCGCGGTCATGAAGCTCCAGGTAAAGACGGAGAAGGCGATGAGGTTGCGTCGGTTGTGCCGATCCGCCCACATGGCCATGGGCATGCCCAAAATGGCATAGAAAAAAGCGAATGTGATGCCCGTTAGGAGCCCTAGCTGAGTGTCTGATATTGCAAGGGATTCTTTGATGGGCTGACCCAAAATACCCATGATTTGTCTGTCGACGTGGCTTGATGTGAATACCAGGACAAGAATCAACAGGGTGTAGCTGCGTTCGCGTTGGGATATGGTTGAATCAGTGACGGGAGCAACACCGGCCAGATAGGAGAGACGACAATGGCATACGACTACGAATTTCTCAAAATTGACATCTCCGGGCGGTTGGCAGAGGTCACTATTTCGAATCCGCCGATCAACATCATCACGCCCGCACTGTACATGGAGTTGGCTGCGCTCACTCTCGAGCTGAAGGCTGACTCAGCCTTGACGGTCGTGGTGTTTAAGAGCGCCGACCCTGACTTCTTTCTGGCCCACTTCGATGTGAGTGCCATTCTCGAGTTTCCCACCGATAAAGATGCCCAGAAAGATCCTGAGTTGTCGGCCTATCATGCAATGTGTGAACGCGTGCGAACGATGGATAAGATCACCATAGCCCAGATCGAAGGGCGTGTTGGTGGTGGTGGCAGTGAGTTTGTTTCGGGCATGGATATGCGCTTTGGTGTGATCGACAAGACGATCATCAACCAAATGGAAGTACCTTTGGGTATTTTACCTGGTGGGTCTGGCACACAACGCCTGCCTCGACTGGTCGGACGCGGGCGGGCGATGGAGATCATTCTCGGTGGCGATGATCTGGATGCTGCCACCGCTGAACGCTGGGGCTATTTGAACCGCATCTATGCCCCGGGTGACATCGACGCCAAGGTGGGGGCGCTTGCTCGGCGCATAGCTAGTTTCCCGGTCGAGGCGGTCCGGTTGGCGAAAGAAGCCGTTAACGGTGCTGAGCTGCCGTTAGCCGATGGTCTGGCCAACGAGGCTTATCTGTTTCAGCGCCTGTTGCGTACCGAAGGAGCGCAGCGCAACATGGCGCGTTTTTTGGAGATTGGTGGCCAAACTCGCGAAGGGGAACTGCGAGTGGGCGAACTGGGCGGCGAGCTGGGCAGCTAGCTACTGCGTGACCTGACTAAAATGGCATTGGAAGCACACAGCAAGATACTCAGTCAGCACGCCGCAACCGGTGTGCCGGGGGCAGCGTTTGGCCTCTTCGTTCTATTCGGCTTGCTGGCTGTGATGCAAAATTGGGTGGGTATCCCAATAAAGGCAGGCTCTGTTACCGCCTCTATGGGGATGCTTGCTCTGTTCGGTGGTGGTATGTGGTTGTGGTTGCGCAAGCACCCGGCAACTGCTGCAAACGCCCACCCGCTGTTGTTGAGTATTGCGGTGTTGCTTGCGATCCATCATGGCTGGCACCTGCTGATGTTTGCAGAGCCTCTCCATACGATAAACCATTGCCTGGCAGTGCTTGCTTGCGCGTTTTTCATGACGCGCAGGAGCTGGTTTTATCCCGCGTTGCTCGTATGCCTTGCAGGTTGGTTACCAGCGGCTGTAATGGAAGGTCTGTTCGCGCTTGAGTGGCGTTACTGGACGGCCGTATTTGTTACTAGTTTGATGCTGGCTATTGTGGCCTTCGAAGCCAGGCGCGAAACGATTATTCGGACAGAAACCTTGCGTCAGGACGCACAGCTTGCGCTCGCAAAGGCAGAATCTGAAATCGCCAAAAATGCCCAAATGGAGAAGGCGTTGCACGAAGCACAACGCAGGGAAGCATTGGGCAAATTGGCGGGTGGTATAGCCCACGATTTTAATAACCTGCTGGCGATCATTGTTGGCAACATCGAGCTGTTGCGCTACGGCTCAACATCAGGACCTGAGTTTGTTGACCGGTTGCAAGTCATCGATGAAGCAACCAACCGTGCTACTTTGCTGACCAAACAGATATTAGTCTACGCCGGCAAAGCGCCGCCAAAAACCGAGAGCATCGATCTTGGCCAACTCGCAGCCAGTACATCGGCACTATTTCAATCGACTCTCAAGTCGCACACGACCATTGTCTTCCACGAGTCTGATAAGAAGATGGCAATCAAGGCTGATGGGGCACTCATAGATCAGGTGATTGTTAATCTGGTGCAAAACGCGGTTGATGCATGCCAGCCCGGGGGTGGTCAGATTGATATTCGCGTTGGCTACACAGACTCTACGGCCGCCGAATTTGCTTTTCTGGAGGTGGCAGATACAGGCTCCGGTATGGACGAACAAACGCAGCAGCGGGTGTTCGATC
>CAZSYU010000147.1:0-7053 GCA_964611345.1 uncultured Pseudomonadales bacterium | reverse complement strand
CAGGATGTCGGGAGTTCGAATCTCTCTACCCCGACCAATTTTTGTCGATTGTTGTAGTCGATTGTTGTAGTGGTTGATATTCAGTCTTAGTTGGAAAATCAACCAGGAATGCTTAGAGGCTGATTCGGCCGCTCGTTTTTCTAGCCAGGCGCCCGTAGCTCAACTGGATAGAGCATCGGCCTTCTAAGCCGAGGGTTGCAGGTTCGAGTCCTGCCGGGCGTGCCAATTCGTTGGAAAGCCAGTGCAAAGCCAGACAGAAAGACACCGGTTTATGGTGGGCGTAGCTCAGTTGGTAGAGCTCCGGGTTGTGATCCCGGCGGTCGTGGGTTCGAACCCCATCGTCCACCCCATATTTCACTTCTGGCCCGGCGGACTGAAGCCCTAATGAATATTTCGATTGAAACGACAACCAACCTGGAACGGCGTTTGACCATTTCTGTGCCTTCCGAAACTTTCGAAGGCCAGATTACGCAGCGTCTAAGCAGTGCCGCCAAACAGGTTCGTCTGCCAGGATTTCGCAATGGCAAGGTGCCCATGAAGGAAGTTCGGCGCCGGTTTGGACCTTCGGTACGTGCTGAGGTTGCTGGCGAGCTCATGCAATCAAGCTTTATGGAGGCGATTACCGAAGAGTCATTTTCGCCGGCCGGGCCGCCCAGTCTCGAAGTGGTAAAGATGGATCCAGGCATCGACTTTGAGTTCACGGCCACTTTCGAAGTGTTCCCGAGCATCACCGTTGGCGATCTGTCGAAGATTGCAGTCAAGCGACCCGCGGCGACCATCACCGAAGACGACATTGATGCGATGGCAACCAAGCTGCGAGACCAGCGCGCCGGCTGGGAAGCTGTTGCACGGGGTGCTGCAGAAGGCGATCAGGTGAAAGTCGATTTTCGCGGTACCCGCGATGGCGTTGAGTTTCCCGGTGGGCAGGGTGAGGGTATCGAGTTCGAAATCGGCGCGGGACAAATGATCGAAGACTTTGACGCTAACGCGCGCGGTCTTGTGGCCGGTGACAGTAAGACCTTTGAAGCGACTTTTCCGGACAACTATCAGGCTGAAGACCTGCAGGGCCAGACGGTTACCTTTGAGCTGACGATGCAGGAAGTCAGCGAGCGCAAGGTGCCGGAACTTGATGAGGTTTTTATCAAGGAGTTTGGCGTCGAGGAGGGCACCGTTGAAGCCTTTCGCAGCCAGGTGCGCGACAACATGACCCGCGAAATGGAATCGGCGATCAACAATACCGTGAAAGGGCAGGTGCTTGATGAGCTTACGGCGTTGCACGAAGTACAGTTGCCGGCCACGCTGGTGGCCAAAGAGATCGAGGCGCTGAAGCAGCGCATGATGCAGCAGTTACAGATGTATGGAAACGATCAGGAACTGCCCGGTTTTGATGACGATCTGTTTCGCGATGAAGCTGAGAAACGAGTCACAGTTGGGTTGGTATTGAACGAAATCACCAATGCTGCAGAGATCGAAGCAGACGCAGAGGCGGTCCGTGCCCGCATAGACAGTATTGCGGCGTCTTATCCGCAGCCGGAGCAGGTGGTGAACTACTATTATTCGAGCGAAGAGCAGCTCCAGCAGATACAGATGGCGGTGATTGAGGATCAGGTCATTGACCATATTCTCGAATCGGCCACAATCGAGACTATAGAAGCCACCTATGAGAGTGTGGTTGCCGGAACAGCTGTGCCTCAACCTGAGAAAGAGACAGAGACCGACACTGACCAATAGCAAGCAGCCGACGGCGCTAGCGCGGCCAACAAACAGGATACTGATTAAATGAGCAACATCCCGTCAGACAACACTGCCCTGGGCATGGTACCCATGGTGGTCGAGCAGTCGTCACGCGGCGAGCGTGCGTTTGATATCTACTCGCGACTGCTGAAAGACCGCATTGTGTTCCTGGTCGGACCAGTGGAAGACAACGTGGCCAACCTGGTTGTTGCGCAACTGCTATATCTTGAGTCAGAAAATCCGGATAAAGACATCCACCTTTACATTAACTCTCCGGGTGGTTCGGTTACGGCGGGATTGTCGATCTACGACACCATGCAGTTTTTGCGCTGCGATGTCAGCACCATGTGTGTCGGCCAGGCCGCCTCCATGGGCGCGTTCCTGCTGGCCGCTGGCGCAGAAGGCAAGCGCTATGCGTTGCCGAACTCACGCATGATGATTCATCAGCCAGCGATTGGCGGTGCCCGTGGCACCGCAGCCGAGATTGAGATTCACGCCAAGGAAATTTTGGCGATGCGTACACAGCTAAACAATATTCTTGCCGATCACACCAACCGCACTGCTGAGCAGATCGCGGCAGACACTGATCGTGACTACTGGATGACCGCGGAAGAAAGCGCCAGTTACGGATTGATTGACAAGGTGCAACATCCGCGGCCAAAGCTGGCAAAAAAGCCCGGATAGCAGCGAATTGGGGCTGAACTGGGGAAAAAACGCCTGGTTAGCCGGATAGTCGAACAGTCCGCACACTCTAAAGGAGCGGCGTGTCTCGACGCGTTAGCTGAGGGCTTGAAAAATGGGCGTAATGCCAGCACTGTAAGCAGTGCGAAGTTAATTTGAGGGTTGTATGGCGGACGATCAAGGCGGTAAGGGTGATGATTCCAGCAAATTGCTGTATTGCTCTTTCTGTGGCAAAAGTCAGCACGAAGTACGCAAATTAATTGCAGGTCCGTCGGTATTTGTCTGCGATGAATGCGTTGAACTTTGCAATGACATCATTCGCGAAGAAGTTGCCGAAAGCAGCGAGTCTGCGAGTGAGGCAAAGCTGCCGGTCCCGCAGGAAATAAACAGCACGCTGAACGACTATGTGATCGGCCAGGCGCACGCCAAGCGAGTGCTGGCGGTGGCGGTCTACAACCACTACAAACGACTGAACTATAACGGCAAGAAAGACGACGTGGAGCTGTCCAAGTCGAATATTCTGCTCATTGGTCCAACCGGTTGCGGTAAAACGCTGCTTGCAGAGACCCTCGCACGGTTGCTCGACGTGCCATTTACCATTGCAGACGCAACCACCCTGACCGAAGCCGGTTACGTGGGTGAAGATGTCGAAAACATCATTCAAAAGTTGTTGCAAAAGTGCGACTACGACGTGGATCGAGCCCAGGTGGGTATCGTCTACATTGACGAGATCGACAAGATCTCGCGTAAGTCAGACAATCCATCAATCACTCGTGATGTGTCGGGCGAAGGCGTACAGCAGGCCTTGCTGAAGCTTATCGAAGGCACCGTTGCGTCTGTACCGCCCCAGGGCGGGCGCAAGCACCCCCAGCAAGAGTTTCTGCAGGTTGATACCGCAAACATCCTGTTCATCTGTGGTGGCGCGTTTGCCGGTCTCGACAAGGTCATCAACGACCGTTCCGACAAGAGTGGCATTGGTTTCGGCGCAGAAGTGAAGAGCGACGATGACAATACCAACATTGGTGAAACGCTGCGGCGGGTCGAGCCGGAAGATTTGATTAAATACGGCCTGATTCCAGAGTTTGTTGGGCGACTACCGGTGGTTGCCACGCTTGAAGAGCTGGATACCGATGCGCTCATACAGATTTTAACCGAACCCAAGAACTCGCTGACCAAGCAGTTCACCAAGCTGTTCGAGATGGAAGGCGTCGATGTAGATTTCCGCGAGGACGCACTCCGGGCGGTTGCCCACAAGGCGATGGAGCGCAAAACGGGTGCCCGCGGTCTGCGCTCGATCCTCGAAGCAGTGTTACTGCAAACCATGTATGACCTGCCGTCCACCGACGGTGTAAGCAAGGTGGTTATCGACGAAAGCGTCATCAAGGGCGAAAGTGAGCCCATGCTCATCTACGAAAGCGTCGATCAAGCGGCAAACGCTGCCCCCGAAGAGTAACCTCCCGGCACAAAATGACCTCGTCTGGCGTCTTGTATGGCGTCTTGTAGGCAAGTGGCGGGCGATGGGGCCCTGCCATCCCGCGCCTCGGGGCGCTCAGAGCGACCTACCGGGCGCGCGGCCTTGTAATCGGTCAATCCAACCCCATATCCCACCGAGCACTCGCCGGCATGCTGTCACCAGTTAGACGGGCCGTGAGTCTTTGAGTGCCCTATACTTAACGCATATTTAGTATCTGACTGCCGCCGTGACGGCTGCAGCGCCCCAGCCGTCGAGGAGTTTTGGTTGATGAGTGAGACACAACAGCAGGCCGCCGATTGGGTACCCGTCTTGCCACTTCGTGACATGGTGGTTTACCCCCACGGTGTGCATCCTCTATTTGTGGGTACCGAAAGCTCCATAGCGGCGCTTGAGACCGCCATGGCGAATGACAAACAGGTGCTGCTGGTTGCCAAGCGCGACCCTGATGGCGACCAACCCCAACAACAAGATCTGTTTGAGGTGGGTACGATTGCGACCCTGCTGCAGTTACTGAGGTTGCCTGACGGCACGGTGAAGGTGCTGGTAGAGGGTGGCTCACGTGCCCGCATTAGGGCCGTCGCAGACGATCACAGCTACCTCACTGCCCAGGTCACAGTTGTCGCCGAGCCGGCGGTCGGGCAAGGAAATCGCGATGCGATGGTGCGTTCTATCACCAATCAACTCGACAAATACGTCAAGGTCTCGAAAAAGATTCCCCAGGAGGTCATGTCATCGTTGGCCAGCATCGACGATCCGGGACGGTTGATTGACACTATTGCAGCACAGCTGTCCTTATCACTCGAAGATCGTCAAAGATTGCTTGAGGCGGCGCAATTAGATACGCGCATGGAAATGCTGCTCGGGCTCCTGGAGGGCGAGGTCGATCTGTTTCGAATGGAAAAGAAAATTCGTGGTCGCGTTAAAAAGCAGATGGAGAAATCGCAACGCGAGTACTACCTGAATGAGCAAATGAAAGCGATTCAGCAAGAACTGGGCGATATGGATGATGCGCCCAATGAGCTTGACGAACTCGCGCGGCAGATTATAGACAACGGCCTGCCCAAAGAAGCGAAGGAAAAGGCGACGGCGGAGCTTAACAAACTGAAAGCCATGTCGCCGATGTCGGCTGAGGCGACTGTGGTGCGCAGCTACCTCGATTGGCTGGTGAAGATTCCCTGGAAGAAGAAGAGCAAAATTCGCCGCAATCTGAGCCAGGCACAAGAGATTCTCGACGCGGATCATTACGGGCTCGAAGAAGTGAAAGAGCGCATCATCGAGTACCTTGCGGTGCAGTCGCGGGTGCGTCGAGTGAAAGGCTCGGTGCTCTGTCTGGTGGGTCCTCCAGGGGTGGGGAAAACTTCACTGGGCGAATCGATTGCCCGGGCGACCAATCGCCAGTTTGTGCGTATGGCGCTCGGTGGCGTCAGAGACGAAGCGGAAATTCGGGGGCATCGCCGCACCTACATTGGTGCATTGCCAGGCAAGATCGTGCAGAAGCTGTCCAAGGTGGGGGTGCGCAATCCCTTGTTCTTGCTGGATGAGATCGACAAGATGGGCATGGACATGCGCGGTGACCCGGCTTCAGCACTTCTCGAGGTGTTAGATCCTGAGCAAAATCATGCATTTAACGACCATTACCTCGAAGTAGACTTCGATTTGTCAGACGTCTTTTTTGTCTGCACTTCAAACTCCATGAATATTCCACCCGCGCTGCTGGACCGGATGGAAGTGATTCGGTTACCGGGCTACACCGAAGACGAGAAGCTCAACATTGCCTCGCGCTATCTGGTGCCCAAGCAGAAAAAGCACAACGGCTTGAAAGAGGCTGAATTGCAGGTGGACGACGCGGCCTTGTTGCAGTTGGTGCGCTACTACACGCGCGAGGCTGGCGTGCGTGGGCTCGAGCGTGAGATTGCGAAATTGTGCCGAAAAATAGTCACTGAGCAGGCGCTCGATGCCGACAAAGCCACGGCGGTGATTGATAAAGACCTGGTAGAAAAGTACAACGGGGTGCGCAAGTACAGCTATGGGCTCGCCGAAGAGACCAATCAGATCGGTATTGTGACCGGTCTGGCCTGGACCTCTGTGGGGGGTGAGCTGCTAAGCATTGAGGCAGTTAGCGTTGCCGGCAAGGGCCGGCAGACCAAAACCGGTTCACTGGGCGACGTCATGCAGGAATCTATTCAGGCGGCACTGACGTTTGTGCGCTCGCGGGCGGATGTGCTGGGCATCGATCCAGAGTTTCACGAATCGCGCGACATTCACATTCATGTCCCCGAGGGAGCCACTCCGAAGGACGGTCCGAGTGCCGGCATAGGCATGTGCACGGCAATGGTGTCCGTGCTCACAGGGATCCCGGTGCGCTCTGATGTGGCGATGACGGGAGAGATTACATTGCGCGGCCAGGTGCTGCCGATCGGCGGTTTAAAAGAAAAGTTGCTGGCGGCCCACCGGGGTGGAATTCGCAGTGTAATCATACCGATCGAGAATGAACGCGATTTGAAAGAAATACCCGATAACATCAAGGAAAACTTGACAATTCGTCCGGTGAAATGGATGGACGATGTGCTCGAAATTGCACTCGAACGAATGCCCACCGCGCAACTGCAGGATGCTCCTGGCAAGGCGTCAGAGGCAGCACCGGTGGTGCCGAAAAAGAAAAATGGGTCAGCGGGTAAGGATCAGCCGGTTAGTCCGCACTAACGGTTAGTATTGCCTGCGGCTACTACGATTGGTATAACGCCGCACAAGATTACCGGGGTTTCGCGCAGCCAAAGGCGCGCCAGGCCATTTTTTTATTTCCCATTTGAGGTTCAATAGTGAACAAAAACGAACTGGTTGATGAGATCGCAGAAGCGGCTGACATTTCCAAGGCAGCGGCGACGCGTGCTCTCGATGCGGCGCTTGACGGCATATCCAACTCTCTGCAGAAGGCGGACCCAGTTGTGCTGGTCGGTTTCGGTACTTTTATGGTTCGCGAGCGTGCCGCGCGCACGGGCCGGAACCCACGCACTGGCGAACCACTGGAAATCGCCGCTGCTAAAGTACCGGCGTTTAAGCCGGGCAAGGCGCTCAAAGACGCGCTGAATAAATAGCGTTAGTAAGCGCGAAGCGCGCTTGAAGCGCTTAGGACCCACTGCAGAGTTCACTGAGCTCTGCAGTGT
>CAZSYU010000146.1:2357-7134 GCA_964611345.1 uncultured Pseudomonadales bacterium | reverse complement strand
ATTACACCTAAAACACCTCGCGGCAGGTAGAATCATTTACGCCGATCGCCTAAAGCAAAATTTCATGGGAGTGTTCACTACCCTAGCAAGGCTGGCAAGGCCGACCCCTTCCATTCCTATTCCTACTTGTCTCCCAATTTCGCCACAAGCGCCACCTCCCGAAACGAGAGAACCTCCACCAAATACACCACCGCCTGCTGGAATCTATGTGATAGGGTTTGCTAAATAACGCCCCGCAGCAACATCAAAGGAGCCAGAAGTTCCCAGCAACTGACCGGAGTTATACACGCCCTCGCCCCTCAAAACACCTACTTGAGCATCGACGCTGATACCTAGGGCCGAGCCAGACGATTTGGCTGACACTCATGAGCCGATCCAATTCTTGCCGTCCCAAATGCTTGCGCCGCCATCCTTCTCCCAGCGACCATTCTTGAAGTTCCATTTCTCGTCGTCGACTCCATCTCGGTTGGTGTCCAGCTTTCCTCGCTCCCACCGACCGTCTCGATTGTCGTCGTACAGGTTCAACTTCCACGGGCTGCCAGCCCCCAGCACGTCCTTGCCCTTGCCGCTGCTATTGGCGCGGCCGTTGGCAAGCTGCATCGCTTCACGGTAACGGTCGGCGTTGGGCAAGATTTCCTGCTCGGCCGACATGCCCGGCGCTGATTCCCAGCGATCTCCCGTCCAGATCTTGCTGCCGCCTTCTTTCTCCCAGCGGTCCTTCTTAAAGGTCCATTTTTCGTCGTCAACTTCATCACGGTTTGTATCGAGCTTAGCGCGATCCCACTGACCGTCTCGGTTGTCGTCGTAAAGATTAAGCTTCCAAGGACTCTTGCTGCCGAGCACGTCTTTTCCTTTGCCGGACGAGTCCGCTCGCTCGCTGGCAATTTTGAACGCTGCTCGATAGCGATCGAGAGTGTTGGTTGGGGACTGTGGCGCGGCAAGCGAGGAAGCCTTCACCCAGTGGTTGTTCGCCCAAACGAGCGAGCCGCCATCCTTCTCCCAGCGGCCTTTCTTGAAGGTCCATTTTTCGTCATCTACTTCGTCACGGTTGGTATCGAGCTTTCCACGATCCCATTTCCCGTCCTTGTCGTCGTCGTAAAGGTTGAGCTTCCACGGGCTGCTCGCGCCGAGAACATCCTTTCCTTTTCCCGAAGCGTTAGCCCGCGCGTTGGCGATGGTGAATGCTGCCCGATACAAAGCCAGCTTCTGATCGGTACTGTCGGCCGCCTTTGCGACTAGCGAAGATCGTTTGACCCACTGATCGTCTGACCAAGCAAGTCGACCGCTGTCTTTCTCCCAATACCCGTTCTTGAAGGTCCAAGTTTCATCATCGACGTCATCGCGGTTGGTGTCGAGTTTCCCACGATCCCATTGCCCGTCCCGATTGTCGTCGTAGAGATTCAGCTTCCACGGATTACGACTGCCCAGCACGTCCTTGGCTTTGGCAACACGTCGAGAATCGACATTGGCAAACTTCATCGCCAGAACATATCGCTGGGTTTTTGTTAACTGAGGCACGGCCAACTGTTGAGTCACCTGCTCGGCCGGTCCCGAATAGTGAGTAGGAGCTGTCGCGGTCGCTGGAGGTGCATGATCTCGCGGGACGGTCCTTTCTGATCGCAAGGTCGTTGGGGCGACGTGAACGTCGGAATTCGAAATCGACTGGTAGCCAAAGAAACCGCCAACGGTCGTGCCAATGATGGCGAAGAAGCCCAGCATGCGGTTGCGGAAAGATTGATATCTAACGAATCTCATCGAGATCTCCTCGTTGCTGGCCTTCGATCATGCCGCGTTGAATGGGTACCGTACAGTTGCAGTAAGTGTAGGGGCAAATTCGCGGGCCGTCGTTGAGTGTGATGCCTTCGCTTAGTGATCCGAGTTGAGCAAATCGGCCGCCGACTCGACTGGCAGGATAGCAGCGATAGGCTTGCCCGTTTGATTTGATCACGATGTAGTTCGCTCCCGAATAGCAAAGCTTGCCTTGAAAATTGTGCTGAATCTTTCCGGTCTGATTGTGACCACCGAGTTCAAGTAACGTTTCTTTTTCGGAATCAGAGTATTCTCTCACATAGCCACGCATCTTTTCGGGCTGAACCTTGAGTTCGATACCATGCTGTTGGAAGTAGGGCTGCACTTGGTCGCGTAGTTGCTCAAGCCGCTGCGGCACGCCGACGCTGGTGACGTGAAAGCGAACGCCCAGAGACGCGTACTCTTTGATGATTTGATACTTCTCCACAAAGGACTCGGGAGTCGCGTAGTCTAGGTGAAGACTGGCAGAGAACACATGCAGTGCCCCGCGGGTGGCTTCGAGAAAGGAACGTAGCTTTTCTTCCGGGGCCGAAAAGTTGGTTTGGATTGAAATGCTATGCCCCATCGACACGAGCCCCGTCACGATCTCGTCGAGTCCGGTTTGGCGGAACGGTTCACCGCCGCTGAGCTTGAACTCCCAGTGCCCCGGAAGGCATCGTAGTGATTGCAGCGTCTGCGGGACGTCTTCGAGTTGGCCGCTTCGGTCACCCATGTGCCGCTGCGTGCAGTAGCTACAGCGATAGTTGCAGACATCGTTCATGTTCCAACTGACCACGCCGCGGACTTGCCGGCCAAGCACACTCCAGGGTTGCAGCGATTGCTTTTGCTCTACCCAGCGATCCAAGCCAGACGAGCGATTGTTTGCACCCTCGCTCATCTTGACTCCTTGTCGCCGCTGACGTCCACCGCTTCTGTTGGCCGATTGGCGATGCCTTTCAATCGCACGATCCCGCGATTTGCCGGTACCGTGCAGGGACAGATCGGATAGGGGCACTTGCCACCGGAGCCGCGTAACTGAAACGATCCGTCGGCCAAATTTCCCAGCGTCGCCCCCTGCCCTTGCTCGCGAAAACGCTTGTCGGTTCGGCAGCTCCACGCGTCGCCATTTTTGTCGACCGTGAAGTACCACGCCCCCGCCTCGCAGTGCAGCCCTTGATAGCTTGGTGCCCGATTAACGATCCTAGGGTTGTGGCTCGATCCGGTCAGCTGCTCGATCATCGCCCGCTCACGATCCTCGTAGGGATAGACGCCGCCCTTGATCTTCATGAGTTGCGGAAAGTAACGAAAGCCCTCCGCCTCAAGTTGCTGTTGGTAATCCATGTGATGCTTTACCCGCCCCGGGACGAGCACCACGTTGACTACAAAGCTACTGTTTGGGTTATGCTTTCGCCGAAGTTCACGGTACTGGATTGCTTTTTCCAGAAATGTGTCAAAGGCAACGAACTCAGGATGCAAACTCGCGCTCGTGATTCGCAGCCGTTCTCCAGTCAGCTGGCAGAAGGTCTCCAGCACCCCAAGCGGAGCCGAAAAATTGGTTAGCGTGGAAATCAGATGCGGCGTTCGTTCAATAAGCTGCGGAATAACTAAACCAATGTAACCTTTAAAAGCAAACGGTTCGCCGCCGGACATTTTGACTTCCCATTGACCGGGAAGTTTGGCGAACTCGCTGACGATCGCCCGCACCGTTTCGTCCTCTGGAAATCCGACTCGTGATTTCTTGGACTGGATGCAGTAGCTGCAATCGTAGTTGCACTTTCCGTTGACCTGCCATTCAACAGTCGGGTACAAATCATCAAACGGAGGCCGATCCGCCGACTTTGAAATAGATCGCAGCAGTTGCCGAATCATTGCGAACTCCCTTGTGAACGAGTTTGTGCCTGCAACGGATAGAGTTTGCTCCGACTCAGCTTTTCGGCCCATTTGAAGTTCTGTTTGTACTTGCCGCACTGATGGCAGCTGTCGAAAAAATCACCGTTGCCGAGCCGCTTCCTCAATCCGGCGTACTGAGAACCTTCCCACAAGTCACGGAAGGAATGCTTTTCGTCGATCCAGCCGACAGAGATGTTCGTGTTGCAGCAATACAATAGTTCTTGATCGACGGTCACGCGGCAGTAGATCGTTCCCATGTGGCAACCGACGTCTGCAATCGGCGATGTTTGATGGGAGTCGACCGAGATCTGAGTGGCGAACGCCCGCAAGTCGGTTTCAATGCCTTTAAAGGTCGCGATCGCTTGGGCTCGCGGGATCAACACATCGAGTAACTCGCGTTTCTGGTCAGCGTTCAGGGCCACCGCTTCGGTACCGTTGACCAAGGAAGCAAATTTGAAGTTTATCCGTTTCGTCGGCCAAGCAGCGGCAAACTCGACCATGGCTGGTAGTTCGTGATAGTTCTGGGCGTTAATGACTTGCACATGTTTGGGCAGAAAATTGGCTTCCTTGAGCAGCGTCAATTGCTGGATCAGTTTAGGGAACCCGCCAGCGAGTGCTCCGTCATGAAAGGCATTCCAGGCTTCCTCAGTTACGCCACAGATGGAAACCAAAAGGTTTAGCTCACCATCACTATTGAGAATTCGAGCCAAATTCGCAGCCAGCAAGTTCGTGATAATTGTGACGCCAACGCCGTGGCGATGCGCGTACTCGACCATTTCGGGGAGTTCACGGTTTAGTGAAGGATCGCCCATCCCAGAAAGGATTATTTGCTCCAAGCCCCCAAGTTCGATCAAGTCGTCCATGATCCGGCGATACGAATCGAAAGACATTGATCGCCGCTTCCAAGCAATCGTGGGAATGTGCTGTTCGTCAAGATGCGGGCTATGATGCCAACAGGTCGTGCAGCGAACGTTGCAACCGTTGGCGATATCAAAGTGAACCGTCTGCGGGCCAAGATAGGGCACATTCTCAACCACACCTTGCAGGCGGAGCTTCTTGCGCAGTTTGCGGGATTCATCATTCATGCAAGTCGGCCTCC
>CAZSYU010000146.1:0-2257 GCA_964611345.1 uncultured Pseudomonadales bacterium | reverse complement strand
CTCCACCCAAGCCAAACGATCGGGTTGGTACAGTGGCGCAAGTAGCTCGATCGCACAGCGTCTGGCACTGTTGGCGACCAAGAACTTACTTTGTGAATCTCGCATCGCTGAAGCGACGCTGGTGTCAAACAGATCACGAAGTGTGGCGGCAACCGAATTCGCATCCTTGAAGTTCGCAAGTTTCCGGCAGGCCCCCGCGGCGGCAGCGGATTCGATCCGTTCGTTCTGATCGTCAGCGATTTTAGCTTGGGCGAAGAACGCAACTGGCACGCGAGCCAACAGTAATTCGTGAAAGGTGTTGTAGCCGGCGGCGCAAATCGCGGCGTCCACGGCAGCAAAGAATTTGCCGATCGAGTGACCGTCAAACCACGTCAAATTCTCAGCAGAGATCCGCGGCCCTCGATACAACGGACCGGCTCCCACGAGCAAGTGCACATCCGGCACGTCGGCTAGAGCATCAACCAAACATGCCAGTTGCTCAGTCGCTCCCGGGTCACCTCCGCCGCCGGCACTTAGGTAAACCAGTCGCTTTCCTTTGCCGACGCCGAGTTGCTTTCTCACCACATCTCGCGGGAGAAAATCATCTTGATCAAACTGGGAGACCTCACCGCTACAGCGAATCTGTTTTCCACCGATTTGCTCCACGGGGCAATTCTGGGGCGAGTGCGGAGCAACGATCGCGTCATACATGCTTGCCGCAGACCGAAAAGTTGCCCGAGCGGCGTATTCGGCTTTTACCTTGCGGAAAATAAAGCTCTTTTTAAACGGCCCATCCAGCACCTGAAACAACTCGTCAAAACTACCCGACGGAAACGTATCCACAACCAGCAGGTCGGGATCGAAAACGCCAAGCGTGTTCCAGACAAAGTGCTTTGCCAGACGGCGGTACTCAAGTTTGTTGAGTCCCGTCGTTTTGGCGATTGTCTTGCTGGGAATCTTAAAGGCTGCAAAGCCAGCATCGGCAAGCACGTCGCTGGCGTCACTGGAAGACAAGAACATAACTTCAGGCACAACGCCGTCGAGCAAAGTCACGTAGCGCCGCAGCCACTTGCCCACGGAGAGCAATCGCGTCACGTGACCAAGGCCAGCGCCGTTGATCGCGTAGCAAATGATTCGCTTCGGTTTACTCATACAGTCCCCACAGGCTGAAATTCACGCAGCGGAATTCACCAAGATTCACCTTGGCAAGCTTCTCTTCAGCCAACCTCTTTTGCCAAGCGTTTGGGTTGATGGCGAAACCGACTGCGAACCCAAATGTCAAGGAGAGCGTGATGTTGTTAGCTTCCATCGAAAATCCCCGCGTCATCCTGTTCAGCCATCGAAGAGACAAGGTCATCCGCCGCATCGTCCATAAACGCATTCGCCTGACCCGAGTCATCGTCGTCATCCCATGGGTCTCGATGGCGGCGGTGATCCCAGTCGGGAAAACGTCGACGGTAATCGGTGACTTCATAGATGTCGTCTGCATAGCTTGAATTGGTGAGCAGGTCCCACCAAAGGAAATCCTCTCGGATCGAACCGTCTTGATAGCGAGTGAATTCCGAAACCTTGCGGCGGATTTTTTCTACCTTCAGGCGACGCTTGCCCCATTTTTCGGCCTTCACGTTTCTCATGCGAGCAAGATCGTCGTTGCTGTAACGTTTGCGTTTGCCTCGCATTTGCTGCATTTTCAGCTTCTGGATTTTGCGTTTAACCTTTGCGATTTCCTGTTCGACTTGCTGGCTATTGGCATCAACGCGTGACACTCTCAATTCTCGCAGGTACTGAGCCTGCTTTGTCAGGCCCAACTCTTTCTTCATGAAGTTGTTTAGGTTCGGATCGAGGGAGGCAATTTTCTCCCGCTGCACCTGCGGCATAGAACGCATCGAGCTCAAAATCTTAGCACCAAGCTCACTATAAAGTTCTCCCAGCAATCGCTCGGGTGCCGTCACGCAGTGATGATGTTCGTCTTTGAGTTGCTGAATACGATCGCGCTCGGCTACACGGTTCTGATATAGCGGAATGACCTCGTTGTACTCTTTTTGAAGTTTTCGGTAGTGCCGTTTGAGGTCTTCGGGGTCTTCGAACGGAGTATCGACCCCACGAAATTTTTCGATTTCCTCCATCAACAACGAAACCGCTCGCCAGTCCCAGAACTTGTTAAAAAAAGTTGGTAAGTAGTTTTCTTGAAAGTAACCGCGGCGAACCAACTGAACGTACCACTTCGATTTGCTCCATTGCGCGAACTCGCTGTGCAATTCGTTTCGCTGTGGCTCAA
>CAZSYU010000145.1:0-7348 GCA_964611345.1 uncultured Pseudomonadales bacterium | reverse complement strand
TGTTGGATGGCCAGATCGTCGGCACAACAATTGCCGGTTTCGATGGGGTCAGAGGTTGGGTACACAAGGTAGGCACCTCACCCGCCCATCGTCTCTGGAATTACCACTGGGTAACAACTCAGACATCATCAACCGATTGGAGAAAATTGACATGACACACTCTCTAAAACCCATACACTTCGCTGTGCTCGCAATGAGCGGCACATTGATAAGCCTTGCGAGCACAAATCTAGCGGCCGAGACTGTGGAGCAACCTGTGACGCTTATCCAGTGCCACGAACTCGTCCCCGACGGTGTTCAATATGACTTCAAGATAACCTCAGATATCGATACGCGGGCGGGACAGCAAGGTGAGCTTTCGGTAACTCTGACCGACGCCTCAAATCCCGACTCAACAGAGCTCCCAGAAGGTGCAGGAGAATTCGTACGCTGTGTTCAAGAGGTCGTGGGAATCGGCAACGATCAGGGTTGGCCTGAAGCTTAACGGGTGCTGCTGAATTCCACAGCAATGCACGCGCCGGAGGGAAATGATGGAAATGGGTATGTACGTTGCGGTTTCAGACCTTGCGGTTGCCAAGAAATTCTATAGCCAACTCTTTGAGTCTGAACCCTATATTGAGAATGAAAACTTTGTCGGGTTTCAGATTCAGGGCGGTCGGTTCGGGCTTATGCGTGGGGACGCCTATGCGGTTCCACTGCAGCGAGGCAATAGCGCCGTACCGAATATCAAAGTCACGGACATAGCTGCTGAGCACCGGCGTGTGAAATCGATGGGGCCCCAGATGATTCAGGAACCCATCGTTGATCTCGGCGCAATGAAGCTATTCATGTTCAAAGACCCGGATGGCAACGTCATAGAGTTTTTCTCTACCGGTTAAGAAGATCTGTGTCGTTCATGAGGGTAACACCAAGAAACTTTAAGCCGCCCCAAGCAAATCAAAACCGGCGTAGTTATTGGCGACCACCTCTTCGCACTTCTCAACGTAGGGTGGAAAGCCAAGGTAGGGCATGAACACTCTCGGTTTACCGGGAACGTTCGTACCCAGGTACCAGGAGCTACAGCCCGGATATAAGGAACTGTCTGCCACCTCGTTAACGTGCCCGACCCAATCGTCTTCCGCCGCCTGTGAGGCTTCAATACCGGTGTAGTTACCGCGATTCAAAAACTCGATGCAGTCAGCGATCCAGTTCACGTGCTGCTCGATGCTGGGAATCATGTTGGTTAACACCGATGGGCTGCCCGGGCCCGAAACGGTGAACAGGTTAGGAAAGCCCTTGGTGCACAGCCCAAGGAATGTGCGCGGCCCTGCTGCCCACTTCTCACTCAAGGTCACGCCATCGCGCCCAATAAAATTGATTTTCAGAAGCGAGCCGGTCATGGCGTCAAAGCCGGTTGCGAACACAATCGCGTCAACCTCATAGCGCTCGCTACCACAACGCAATCCCGTTGCAGTTATCTCGTCAATCCCCTGCTTACTGATATCAACAAGGCTTACGTTGTCGCGGTTATAGGTTTCGTAATAGTTGCTGTCTACGCACAGACGCTTACAGCCCACAATGCTGGTGGGTTGCAACAGTTTTGCCACCTCCGGGTCGTCAACGCGCGCAGCAATTTTCTCTCGGATAAAGTCTGCCGCAAGATCGTTCGCGTCTTTTTCAAAAATAAGATCAGCAAACGCGCCCAAAAACGGCAGACCGCCGTCTTGCCAGCGGCGCTCGAGCTCTTCGAGAACCTCATCGTGGGAAACATCCAACGCATTGATATCGCTGTTATCAAACGCCGCAGAGAACGGTAACTCGCTGTTGTCTTTGCGAAACTGCGCGTAGCGGCTTTTGATATCGGCCACCTCGGCATCGTCCAATGGCCGGTTATGCGCGGGCACCGCGTAGTTGGCGCTGCGCTGGAACACCGACAGATGACTGGCTTGCTCGGCGATGATGGGGATCGACTGCACGGCTGACGAGCCCGTCCCAATCACTGCAACGCGCTTACCCGTGAAATCTACCCCTTCATGGGGCCAGCTGCCCGTGTGATAAATCGGTCCGGTGAAACTGTCGACCCCAGCGATGTCAGGAAAGTTCGCAGCCGACAGACAACCGGTCGCCGCAACGCAGTACTGCGCGATAAGGGTTTGACCATCGACAACAGGGATAATCCAGCGCCCTGAGCCTTCATCAAAACGCGCGCCCTCAACACGCGAGTTAAACCGCATGTGCTCGCGCAAGTTGAACCGCTCCGCCACATGATTGGCGTAGCGCAAGATCTCTGGCTGGGTGGCGTACTTTTCAGACCACTCCCACTCTTGCTGCAACTCTTCAGAGAATTGATAGCTGTACTCCATGCTTTGAATATCGCAGCGCGCACCGGGGTAGCGATTCCAGAACCAGGTACCCCCGAGGTCAGAGCCCTGCTCCACCAGAGCGACACGCAAGCCCTGCTGCAACAGCCTGTGCAGCATGTACATGCCGCCGAACCCGGCCCCAATCACGACCGCATCAAAGGTGTTCTCGCCCGCTGCTGGCGTTGCTGATGATGTTGAGCCCATATCGATTCCCCTGCTTTGTCGTCTCTCCCCCTACTCTAACAAAACTATCACCAGTCTTGCCGCCACCGGGCCGATAGGCCAAGCTTGACCGGATTTGTTTTCGAGCCTATTTAAGGGACTTCCTACCCATGGCCAGCAACCGGTCTTTCGCTAAGCGTGAACGTCTCAGAAACCTAGGTCTGATTCTGGCCAGTGGCGCACTTCTGGGTCTTACAGCATGCTCCAAGTCTTCCAGCGAGGCGCCTGCGGCGGCGGTTGAAGCTGCCGCTGATACGGTCATGGACACGGCGGATACAGTGTTAGACACAGCCGCCAGCGTCATCGCTGGGGATGATGCACCCACCGCTACGGTGGTTACAGAACACGCCACGCTCGTGCTGACAGGTGGCAACCTGGTGACGGTTGATGCGGAGCTGGGCAACCAGCAAGCCATCGCTATTAAAGGTCATCGAATTATTGCTGTCGGCAGTAATGAGGAAATCTCTACATACACCGGTCCTGCCACCCAGGTAGTAAACCTGAATGGCCGTACCGTGATACCCGGGTTTATCGAAGGCCACGGCCACTACCTAAGCCTGGGTCGCGCACGCCAGATTCTCGATTTAAGTCGTGCTAAAAACTGGGGTGACGTGGTTGGCCAGGTGGCGGTAGCCGTGGATAAGGCACAGCCCGGCGAATGGATATTTGGTCGCGGCTGGCATCAGGATAAGTGGCAATCTGAGGAGGGCGGACTAGCCGCCAATGACGAGGTTATCGACGGCGTGCCGGCCAACGATTCTCTGAATGCCGTGTCGCAAAACAACCCCGTGTACCTCGGCCACGCCAGTGGCCACGCGGCCTACGCCAACGACGCCGCGCTTGCCGCCGCGGGCATCGACAAAGGCACGCCCGACCCTGACGGTGGCACCATTGTCCACAAGGCAAATGGCAACCCATCGGGTCTGTTACGGGAAAACGCCCAGGATGCCGTGGAGAACGCGATTGTTGTTTACGACGAACGTCTCACGCCAGAAGAAAAACTCGCCACCCTGCGCGAGCAATCAGATTTGGCGGCACGCGAAGCACTCAAGCACGGCGTTACCTCCTTTCACGATGCCGGCGCCTCGTTCGATACCATCGATTTCTTCAAAACGCTTGAAGCAGAAAACGCCTTGCCGGTGCGCCTGTATGTGATGGTGCGAGGCGAGTCCAATGCTGAGATGGAGAAACGGCTGCCGGACTATCGCATGGTGGCAGAAGACAATGATTTCCTGACGGTACGCTCCATCAAGCGCCAGATTGACGGGGCATTGGGTGCACACGGCGCCTGGCTACTCGAACCCTATGCGGATCTACCGAATACAGCGGGTCTGGTGCTCGAACCCGTGGCCGAGATTGAACGCACTGCCGAACTGGCCCTGCAGTACGGCTACCAGGTGAATACCCACGCTATTGGCACCCGCGCCAACAGGGAAACCCTCGATCTTTATGAGCGCACCTGGAGCGCAGGGGTGCCCGGTTCTACGGCGAACAAAGACCAGGTCACAGACGACAGCGCCGCCACGACCGCACCACCCGTCAATGGCCGCGACCTGCGTTGGCGCATCGAGCACGCCCAGCATATTCACCCCGATGATGTACCGCGCTTTGGTGCCCTGGGTGTCATTGCGGCCATGCAAGGCGTGCATTGCACCAGCGATGGCCCATGGATAGCATCACGCTTGGGTGCAGAACGCACGGAACTCACCTCATATCCCTGGCGCACCCTGATCGAAACCGGCGCCATCATCGGTAACGGCACCGATGTGCCGGTGGAACCCATCAGTGCAATTGCGTCGTTTTATTCAACCGTTACCCGCAAAACCAACACGGGGGCCGCGTTCTATCCACAGCATGTGATGACGCGCGAAGAAGCACTCGCAAGCTACACCATAAACAACGCCTATGCGGCGTTCGAGGAAAACGACAAGGGCACATTAACGCCCGGCAAACTGGCCGACCTGGTGGTGTTGTCGCAAGACATCATGACTATCCCAGAAGATCAGATACCCGCGGCCCAGGTGGATTACACGTTGGTGGGCGGCGAAATCAAGTACGCGCGCGACGGAGCTAACTGATCGAAAAACCCTTGTAGCCTGCCTGAACCACTTCCTCGCAGCGCTCAACATAGGTAGGAAAGCCCAGGTGCGGCATAAACACCCGGGGCTTACCGGGCACGTTCGCACCCAGATACCAGGAATTACACGTGGGATAGAGTGTCTGTGAGGCAAGCGCGTTAACGTGCAACACCCAGTCATTCTCCGCCTCTTCCTGCGCCTCAATCAACGTCTTGTTGTCTGCCTGCATCTCGCTGAGTGCCGCACAGATCCAGTTCACGTGCTGTTGTGTCGCCACAATCATGTTGGCTAACACCGAGGGCGAACCCGGCCCGGTGATGGTGAACAGGTTGGGGAAGCCATGCATGTTCAAACCGAGATAAGTGCGCGGACCCGCCTGCCATTTGTCCGCCAGTCGCTCACCACCCCGCCCACGGATGTCCATTTTCAACAGTGAACCCGTCATGGCATCAAAGCCGGTCGAAAATACCAGATCATCAACCACGTACTCCGCGCCATTGGTGACTAACCCCTGAGAGGTAACACGTTCAATTGGATGGTCTTTAACGCTCACCAGATGCACGTTGTCGCGGTTGTAGGTGGCGTAATAATTGGTGTCAAAGCAGAGTCGCTTGCAGCCAATAATTTGGTCGGGACAAAGCAGCTCGGCGGTTTGTGCGTTGTTTACAATGCCGCGAATCTTGTCGCGTACAAACTCGGCCGCAATCTCGTTGGCATCTTCGTTTAACAGAAAATCATTAAATCCGGCCATAAATGCAAAGCCACCAACTTTCCACCGCCGCTCCAGATCTCTACGCACGGCAGCCCGACTCGAGGCGAGCGCAGAACCCCCACCCCGCCGAAAACGCGCCCCAAAGGCCGCTGGTTGCTGATGGTTGTCAGCACGTAGCTGCGCATAATTCGCTTTGGTTTCGGCAATCTCCTGCGCGCTCAACGGCTCGTTACGCGCGGGTACAGAGTAAGTAGCGGTACGCTGAAACACGGTGAGCCGTCGAGCCTGCTCGGCGATCAACGGTATCGACTGAATGGCAGATGATCCAGTGCCGATGATGCCCACGCGGCGATTCGTAAAATCGACGCCTGCTTTGGGCCACTGACCTGTGTGATACACATTGCCGCTAAACTCATCCAGCCCTGCGAAATCGGGCGTGTTGGTAGACGACAGGCAGCCTGTCGCCATGATGCAAAACCGTGCCTGCAGAATTTCGCGAGTGTTGCTTCCTGCCTCACCCAAGCCTTGGGTGGTCACCCGCCAAAGGGTTGCACGCTCGTCAAAATGGGCGCTTACCACCTGGGTGTTGAAGCGAATAAGCCTGCGCAAATCGAATCGGTCGGCGACGTGATTGGCGTAGCGCAAAATCTCGGGCTGGCCTGCAAAGCGTTCGGTCCAGTTCCACTCCTGCTGCAACGCATCCGAAAACTCGTAGGAATACTCCATACTTTCGACGTCGCAACGTGCGCCCGGATAGCGATTCCAGTACCAGGTGCCGCCAACACCATCGCCCTGCTCACAGGCGACACAACTCAGACCCATTTCGCGCAGCCGATGCACCATGTACATGCCGGCAAAGCCTGCGCCCACTACCACGGCATCCAGTACGGGTTCTGCAGTCTGTTTGTTCGGTTTAGTCGTCTTATTTGGAGCCACTTACTGGCACTCCCGCGTCTTGTTAGCCCTGCATAATATGAAATTCAGCTAAAAATTGCTCGATGCGCTGCGTATCTGTCTGGCCAGCCGTTTGCGATAGGCATCGGTGGTCGGCTGGTTACGCAACCGGTGCACACCACCGCCTGCTGCAGCAAACCCCTCGAACGCGCGCTGCTGAGCGGAAGTGAACAACGGCCCCGACGTGTTATTGAACACAATGGAGTCAAACTGCCGCAGCGTGCTGGGGTTAAATGCGGCTGCGTTGTCTGTTATGTACACCAACCAA
Organism: uncultured Pseudomonadales bacterium; assembly: GCA_964611345.1. Classification (GTDB taxonomy): domain Bacteria; phylum Pseudomonadota; class Gammaproteobacteria; order Pseudomonadales; family Azotimanducaceae; genus JALZVT01. The sequence continues at coordinate 772 of CAZSYU010000145.1, read as the reverse complement.
CTATTGTCGGCAGCAATCTGTTCAAGTAAGTGTTGCCCTGCAGCGATCGCCGCATAATTGCGATAGCCATTGGTTTTGGCAAACAACAGAATGTGGCGCTGCTCGCCCACGCGCGTGAACACTGGTTCGGTGGAATCGAAAGTTGCCGGGAGATACATCTGGCGTTGACGCCACACCTCGAGCGGGTGAGTACCCAGCCAAATCGAGCCCACACAACCAATGACCAGCAGCAAGCCAATCAGTAACAGCCAACCCTTGCCTGTCTTTGCAAAGCGCCCAACCATCTCACTATGGTCGCCCGAGCCTGCTTTCGGCGCGAGCAGTCAGTCGCCTGCATAAACCGCAGAGATTAGCACCAGCAACATCTCGGCGGCCGCAGTTAGAAATTTTCTAAGAGTTTATAACCCTTAATTTTCAGTAGGTTATCGCATCTAATTCGGCCCGAATGGTATCGGTGTGTTCACCTAGTCGCGGCGCCGCCCGGTCAGTCTGCAGCGCTCGACCTGCAAACGTGAGTGGCGAGCGAACCCCCGGCACCCCCTCTGGCGCAATCTGTAAACCCCGGTGTTTGATCTGCGCGTCACCAAACGCATCCGCCACGGTGTTAATCGGGCCGGCTGGCACACCGGCGATGCCCAGCCGCTCAATCAGGTCGTCACGCTGAAAGCCAAGGGTCTTTGCGCTCAGTGCGGTGGCTAACGCAGCGCGGTGAACCACCCGCGCTTCGTTGCCAACAAATCGTTCATCGGTGATTAGGTCGGTGCACTCCAGC
>CAZSYU010000144.1:0-7492 GCA_964611345.1 uncultured Pseudomonadales bacterium | reverse complement strand
CCGGAGCCCGAGGGGTATGAGACCAGGCGCTCCGGCGCGGGTGCATTCTTCGTTGAAGATGAATTTCTGCGTGCTGCTCCAGCCTGGGCCGCCAAACTCAACGGGCCAGCTCGGAGCTGCCCAACCCCGCTCGTGCAAAATGGCCTGCCACTCCATTGCCACGTCTTTCTCGGCAAACACCGTGGTGGTTCTGGCCGTCTCGCGACGGAGTTCAGGCGTGAGTTTCTCATTGATAAAGGCGCGAACCTCGTCCCGGAAAGCCAGCTCTTCGGGGGATAGCTCCAATTCGATCATAGTACGCTCGGGATGGCCCACCACAGGGCCGCAAGTCTGGTGCAAAATAGCCCCCCTAATCTAGCGGTCTGAGCCAAATCCGACAAGGCTGACTGTTTTTGCCGAATGTGGCGGTAGCACCGCTGCTCTATCAAGATCGGGGATCAGGGGAATACCGCCCGGCCCAGCGAATCGCATTACCCAGCAGCTTCTGGTAATTGCTGTTGTCCCAGGCCTGGGCGTCATCCCCGCCCTGCAGGTACACGATGCGCGAGGCGTTGTGCTCGCGTGTCCAGCCCACGAGGTTACTGCCAGGCGGATGCGACCAGCCGGCATTACTGAACATTTCCCCTTCCACCACCGCTTTCGCGGCGGAATAAAACCCTTCCTCGGAGAACTTGTGGCTGCTGCGCAACAGCGGCTGCACGGAATCTTCAAACACCTCGGACAGATAGAGCTCATCGACCATCGAGAACTGGGGATCTACCCCCGCGGTCACGGGGTGCTCAGCGACCACCGCCACAACGTGGCCCACCTTGTGCCGATAACCCGAATCACTCACCGGCTGGCCGCGCAGCGTCTGCGGTGTGTAGCAGAACCGGCCACCAATCAGCTCTGCGTAGTCTTCCCAGGTCGGCCAGCCGGCGATGGCGTGGTGCAGAAAAACCAGGCCAACCCCTCTTTCGGTAGCCAGTTGCAGATTCTTCTTAAAGTCATTTCGAGGTTCTGTGTAGACCGGGCCAGCGTCCCCCCCAAACTCGATACCAGGCATGTCGTAGAACACCACGGTGTCGAAGCTCGCCAGGGTCTCGGGGGCAAACACCGCACTAGCAGCCGGATGTTCAACGTGGGTGAGTTCACCCAGTGCATGGGTGGTAATCACGCGCTCCAACATGGCAAAGAAGGGCTCGCGCTCGAACGGGTGACCTTTTGTTACAACCAGCGTATTGGGCATTGGCAACCTTAGGGAGTAGATTGTTGCAGCATACCCCCAGCCGCCAGGCAGGTAACCCTGTGACCGAAAAATTCACGCCGTCCAATCCACCACAGCGCACCGACTCGAGCAGCGAGGTTAGTGAGACCTGGCAGCAGCGCAAAAGCGCCCAGACCCGCGAACGGGTGCTACAGGCCACCATAGACTGCATCTACGACCTAGGCTATGTCCTGACCACCACCGACAAGGTGGCTGCACGCGCCAAAGTCTCGCGCGGTGCCATGCTGCATCACTTCCCCAATCGCCGGGAACTCATCACCGCCGCCGTACGCTATCTAAACGCGCAACGCCTGCAGAATTTTCTTACTGAGGAAGAATCGATTCAGGCCAGCGGTGAACCCAGTAAAATCGGCGCTGGCATAGATGTGTACTGGAACCAACTGTCATCGCCGCTGTTTGTGGTCTTTCAGGAGCTGCGGGTGTTGTCCAGAACGGATCAGGAGTTACGCGAGGCCCTGGAGGCGGCACTCGCTGACTCTGATACCGCCTGGCGCGCAACCGTAGAGCGGGTGTTTCCGGATCTCACACGCTCGACACGTCACGAACTGGCGAACTCGGTCACTATTTATCTGTGTGAGGGCATGGCCCTGCACAGAGCCCAACGCATGGCGGCGGCGCCCCACCGATCACTGACCAGCGATCACGAGGCCATGGCACTCGACGCCCTGAAGACCTTTTTGCGCACCAGCTACAGTGATGTCCGCCCGATCGAGGCGGAACATCGGCCGCGCAATTCCCGTCGCGCAGAAAACAGTCAACGGTGACTTTTTTTGCCAAATCTTGGACAATCACTAACTGCAATCAAACCGCTGCGAGAGTCTCACTGCACGCTCGCCGCATGGAGGACAACCGATGAGCAAATCTGCCCTAGTTGAAATGGCCCGAGCAAGTCTGGCCCACGCCCGCGCTGACACCATTGATCAAGCGGATGAGGTGGGCTACATACCCGCCGAACACTACACCGATCCGGCTCGCTTTGAACTTGAGAAGAAGATGATCTTTCGCCGGATGCCGCTTTTTATGGGGCTAAGTACCGAGATCTCTAACGCAGGTGACTACAAAACCATGACCGTGGCGGGCGTTCCGGTGCTAATCGCTCGCGACAAGGACGGCAGCGCCCGCGCCTACCTGAACTCCTGTAGCCATCGCGGCGCCCAGATTATGGTTGAACCCAAAGGCAACGCCCGCCAGTTCAGTTGTCCCTACCACGCCTGGACCTATAACCATGGCGGCGAGCTGATTGCCATTTTTAACGAAGCCGATTTCGGTCATATCGACAAGTCCTGCCACAGTCTTGTCAGCCTGCCAATCCACGAATCTGCAGGTCTGATCTGGGTGACGCTGGATCCAAATTCAACTCTGCCCATCAATGAGTTTCTGAGCGGTTACGATGACATGCTCGAACACTTCGGCTTTGCAAACTGGCAGCTGTTTGATTCGCGCGTGCTGAAAGGGCCGAACTGGAAGGCGGCTTACGACGGTTACCTCGACCTTTATCACCTGCCGATATTGCACCGCGATACCTTTGGTGCCGACATGCACAACCGCGCCCTGTATACCCCCTGGGGTCCTCACCAGCGAGTGTCCTCACCTGACCCAAGTCTCGAGAAGTTTGCCGACCTACCGGACGAGCAATGGAATGCGGCCGAGTTGCTGAAAGGCGTTTGGACCATCTTCCCCCACGTCTCCATCGCCTCCTTCGACGGCGGCGGTCGCGGCGTCATGATTTCCCAGTTATTCCCAGGGGAAACGGTGGAAGAGTCGTACACCACCCAGATGTACGTCATGGAAAAGCTGCCTACCAGCAAAGAACAGGAGCAACTCGCCCACGAACAGTTTGCCTTCTTGGAGCATGTGGTTCGCGATGAAGACTACGCAACGGGCATCAGGCAACAAACCGCATTGTCCAGTGGCTTACGCGGTGATGTCATGTTTGGTCGTAACGAAGCCGGCGGGCAACGTTTTCACCAGTGGCTAGATGAATTGCTGACCACGCCCGACGACGGGCTGCAGGCTCTGTTTGAACGCCGCCGCGCGCAGGACGCCCAGTACAACCCCTATGTCTCCTACGATAAGAACGTGAGCGCAGGTTAACCGACCAACAAACCAGCGAAATTAAACAGCGAACGCTTGAAAGGAAAATTGAATGACCGCCGACATTAGTAACAAGACCTTGCTCGACATGCACAAGAGAATGGTGCGCATTCGCCTGTTTGAGGAGGCGGCTGGCAAGCTCATGGAAGACGGCAAGGTGCCAGGCGCGCTGCACCTCTATGTGGGTCAGGAGGCTGTGGCGTCCGGTGTCATGGTGCACCTCACTAATAAGGATCAAGTCACCAGTACCCATCGCGGCCATGGCCATCTGATTGCCAAGGGCGGAGAGTTCGACAAAATGTTCGCTGAGCTGTACGGCAAGTCCACCGGTTACTGCAAAGGCAAGGGCGGCAGCATGCATATCTGCGACCTTGACCTTGGCATGCTGGGCGCCAACGGCATTGTTGGCGGCGGACCACCCATCGCGATGGGGGCTGCGTTTTCTGCCAAGTTTCGCAAGACCAAAGACATTGCCGTGACGTTTTTTGGTGATGGTGCCTCCAACGAAGGCGCATTCCATGAGGCAGCCAACATGGCTGCGCTGTTTAAGTTGCCCGTTGTGTTTGTCTGCGAAAACAATGGGTATGGCGAATACACGGCCCAGGCGAACCATCAGGCTATTGTTGACGTGGCCGACCGCGCACCTGGCTATGGCATGCCCGGTGTCGTTGTTGACGGCATGGATGCCATCGCGGTTTATGAGGCCGCAGGCGAAGCTGTCGCTCGCGCTCGTGCAGGTCAGGGACCCACGCTATTGGAGTGCAAGACCTACCGCTACTACGACCATGTGGGTGTCCGCGGCATGGGCCTTAAGTATCGCAGCGATGAGGAAGTTGAGTTGTGGCAACAACGCGATTGCATTGATCGCATCGAAGCGCACTTGATCGAACAAGGCATAGCAACCAGGCGCAAGCTCGATAACGTGCACAAGGCAACCAGTAAAGAGGTCGAAGCAGGCATCGCCTTTGCTGAGGAGAGCCCGATGCCCAAACCCGAAGCGTTGCTCGAAGACGTTTACGCCTAATTCCCCCCGAACACGATCGATAGATAAAACAGATTCAGGAACCCCCATGGCTGAAGCAATAGACCAAAGCAAGCGCGAACTGCCCTACGTTCGCGCAATTACCGAAGGTGTGCGTGAAGTACTGCTCGAACAGGATAACAGCTTTGTCGCTGGTGAAGACGTGGCCGGCGCAGGCAGTGTGTATGGCTACTACGCCGGCTTACTCGAAGAGTTTGGACCGGAGCGTATATACGACACGCCGATCTCAGAGGAAGGCATAGTGGGTCTAGGTGTCGGCGCATCCGCTACTGGCTGTCGGCCCATCATCGATCTGATGTTTATGGACTTTCTTGGCGAGTGCATGGACGAAGTTGCTAACCAAATGGCAAAGATGCGCTACATGTTTGGCGGCGCTGCTACCCTGCCCCTCACCATGCTGACCATGTCCGGCGCCGGGGCTAGTCTTGCGGCCCAACATTCGCAAAGCCTGGAGGCCTGGATCTGTCATCTGCCAGGGTTGAAAGTGGTCCAGCCAACCACTCCGTACGACGCCAAAGGTCTGATCATTGCAGCCGCTCGGGATGATAATCCGGTCATTGTGGTACTCAACAAGATGTCACTTGGGTTAACTGGTCCTGTACCAGAAGGTGCTTACGACATTCCCATTGGCGAAGCCAATATTGTTCGACCAGGCAGCAACTACACCATCGTTGCCACGGGCCGCATGTTGCACGAAGCGTTAACAGCGGCAACCAAACTTGCCGATCTGGGCATTGATGCAGAGGTTATCGACCCGCGCACCCTCCAACCCTTTGATACTGCCACGGTTGTTCGTTCTGTTGAGAAGACTCACCGGGTCATGGTCGTGCATGAAGCGGTCCGCTTTGGTGGCATCGGTGCAGAAATTGCCGCGCAAATTCAGGAAGAGGCTTTTGACTATCTGGACGCGCCGGTAGCTCGGGTTGGCGCGCCATTCTCGCCAGTACCCTATAGCCCCGCACTCGAGTCTATCTACGTTCCCAGTGCTGATCGCATAGTGACCGAAGCCAAGAAGCAACTGGGGCTCTAGAACCCAAATGGCCGGCAACGCTCTGGGCATAGTCGCCAACCCGGCTTCGGGCAAAGACGTTAGACGTCTGGTGGCGCGCGCCTCAGTGTTTGATAACCAGGAGAAGCGCGCCATTGTGGTTCGCGCGTTAACGGGGGCTGCCGCTGCAGGCGTACGCCGAGTCGTCTATTTCAACGATAAACACGGCATTGCAAGAACAGCACTGGAAGACGTGCAGGAAACTAACGTGGCAAAACTCAGGTCACGTGCTGTACAGGTCGAAGCCACTGGGACCGCGCTGGATACCGTGGCTGCCGCCCGGGCCATGCAGGAGGCCAGCTGCGGCGCCGTTATCGTGCTGGGTGGCGATGGCACCAGCCGAGCCTTTACCATGGGTTGGCGTGGGCCTTACCTGATGCCTCTGTCCACGGGTACCAACAATGTCTTTCCACAAATGTTGGAAGCAACCGTGGCCGGCACGGCGGCTGGACTGGTCGCCACCCGGGCCCTTGGACGGCGCGCATTGCCAAAGCCCGCCAAGCTGATCGAAATTGAAATTGACGGCGAGCGCGATGATCTGGCGCTGATCGACGCCGCCTTCACCAGCGACCGGTTTGTCGGCACACGAGCACTGCTCAACCCAGAACGTCTGAAGGAATTGCTGCTGACTCGAGCAGACCCTGCCGCGGTGGGCATGACCTCCATCGGTGGGCTATTGCGCAGTGTTGCTGCCGCCAGTGACGAGGGTTTAGTGGTGAGCCTTAGCCCCAAGGCAAAACGCGGCACCACCAAACTCACGGCGCCTATTGCGCCCGGTTTTTTTCAGGTGGTGCATGTCAGGAACAGCAAGCGGATTAAACTCAACGGCCAGATCACCTGGAGCGGTCCCGGTGTAATTGCGCTCGACGGTGAACGCGAACGCTACTTGAAACCCGGCCAGCAGGCACGCCTGACCTTAAAACGTAACGGACCGCGAGTGATTGATGCCACGGCCGTTATGCAGGCGGCCGCTAAAACCAACACATTTACAGGGCGCGCACGAGTGTAAATAAAAAGAGCGAGCCAAACCCAACAAGCAACTTCCATAGCAACCAGTTTTAAGGATTCGAAGCCAATGCCTACCGAGATTTATCTCATCAAAAGCGGCATGACGATGACCGAAGGCGTCGTCGAAGAATGGTATGTACCAAATGGCGGTGAGGTCACCGAGGGCGACTTGCTGTACCGGCTGGAGACCGAAAAGATCAACCTCGATGTCGATGCTGAGGCAAGCGGTACCGTCGTGCATCTGGTGGGCATCGGGGAAACCCGCGAACCGGGCGACGTTATTGGGATGATCTATGGCCCCGGCGAAGCCGTACCCGTAGAGAGCGAAACTGTTACTGCGTCCGCCGCCAGCGCGGCCCCTCCAGGCTCGCAGGACAGCCCAGCAAGCGCCCCAACAGCGCCTCCCAAAGCAGCACCAGCAACTCCGGTTGGCGGCAGAGTGCTGTCTTCGCCTGCGGCGCGCAGACTCGCGGCCGAACTTGGGGTCGATTTCACTCAGGCCAGCGCAAGCGGACCCGGTGGCCGCGTCGTTGAAGCCGACGTTCAGGCACTTGCCGCCAGTGGTCCTGTGATGACGGCCAATACGGGCGCAGGCTCAGGAGCGGCACCAGCGTCCTCGCCCGTCGCCCGCAAACTGGCGCGCGAACTGGACGTTGATCTGCTGCAAGTGTCGGGTTCCGGTCCCGGCGGCCGCATCACCAAAGAAGATGTCGAAGCTGCCCATGCCAACCCCACAGCCAATACCAGCGCGAGCGCCCAGACAGCCGGCCAAGCCGTGGTTACCGCAACACGGACGGATCAAACCATCACCCACAGCGGCATGCGCAAAACTATCGCCAGACGCATGCATGAGAGCCTGCAGGAAATGGCGCAGCTCACCATGGACATGGACATCACCATGGACGATGCCGTGAAACTGCGGAGCCAGCTTATTGAGGAGTGGGCCGCCGAAGGTATCAAACCGTCCTACAATGATCTCGTGATCAAAGCCTGCGCCAAGGCACTCGAAGCGCACCACTTGATGAATTCTTCC
>CAZSYU010000143.1:0-7494 GCA_964611345.1 uncultured Pseudomonadales bacterium | reverse complement strand
TGACGGGGTTACCACGCAATCCGGCGAGAATCCTGAGGCCCTAAAGCCTGCTCCACGGCGCCAATTCACTTTTTCCCAATGCATTTCCTGGGAAAAAAAGAATTTGAAGAAATTCTGATTTTGAATCCCATAGCTGGCTTCGTTTGGTGATTAGTTAGTGGGGACCAATCTACAAATTGGTTGCCAGCCGAATTTTGATTTTGGCGACAGTTTAGAAGCACGCGATTTTCCTTCTCGTGTTCTTGGCGTCGCAGTGAATGCATCCTTTGATTTTTGGAGTTTGTATGTTCGGAGTTGACCGCGGATTTGTTGTTTTATGCGGAATTGTATTGTTGTTTGCAATTGGCATCTTTTTTGGAGCCAGCTTCATTGGAAAGCCTGTGGACGACAGTCCCCTTGTTGAGGAGGCCATTGCCGAAAATTCTGAAACGGCAAGCAGTGCCGTGAAAACTCGTGCGTCGCGGAACGCCATTCCTGATGCGAGAATTGCAGCGGACAACAAAGAGGATGGCATGGCCTTGGCGAATGAAATCCGGCCATTTCTAAATGCGTCCAATGTCGGAAAATCACCTGGAATAAAACGAGATGAGAACCCGGCGGTTGCCGCAATTGTGGCATCGATTGAGTCGAACTCAAACCCGGAGCGTCGCACTCCGTTCATCACGCCCGCTCCTTTCAGCAGGGAGGAATTCCTTGCGGATCCCGATGCCTATCTTTCGCTAGTCGAACCGGGAAGGGTCTATCAATCGCTGCCCCACTCTGAGGATGTTTCCTCAATCAAGGAAGTCGGGAATCAATACTTCCGAGTCCTTCAGGGTGAAGGCGTCGTGTTGCAGGCCAGGGTTGATCCCCTGATGCCCGTGACTTTTTATTCGGCAAAACTGGGTCAGTTTTCGAACGAACTGACTTCGATCACTGTTCGCGCTGACGAGGAAGGTAGCGTCAGCGCCACATTTAAAGCCTCCGGTGGAACTCGTGGCGAGATTGATGTTATTGCAAGTTCCCCCGTTCATTCCGGAGTTGCGAGGTACGTTGTTAACGTTTTGCTGCCTGACAAATAAAACCGATCCCCAAAAATCCAAAATTGCAGTTGCAAATTATTAACGTCAAGGAAAAACAGGTCCCATTCGATGATGTTCAAAACAAGAGCCAGATCCATGCAGTTGAATTCTATAGAGAACACGGGCGTCCAATTTGTAAAGTCGACACTGCAAACGGTCGCGATTGTAAGTATGGCAATGCTTCTGGCTTCGTCCGCACTGCTCGCGCAAAGCGAACGCGGAGCAATTATCCATACCGTAAAGTCGATCAATTCAACCGTCGTGGAAGTTCACTACGACGTGAATTTTGCAAATGAAAATGGAAGTACCGACTACATTCCTAATTGTGCTGTCTTGGAGTACATCGATGGGCGGGACGGCGGTGGGTGGGGACAACCAATCAACCAGTTCGACATTCCAGTGCCGAAGTACGACGTAACTGGTGACGTACAAAATAACCAAAACGATCATAAACTTGAGGTTTCGGTTGGATTCAACGGTAGGTTTCGCATTTTCCTGTTGATGGACTCCGAGACCTACAACTCCTCTGCTACCTCGGTCGATATTGAAATGTTGGACGGCAATTTGACCTTTGTTCCACCATCCGGGCCAGTTTTGGGCGGTCCGGGCCCGTACCCGTTTCGAAGTGTGACGCTCGATTGCGAAAGCAGTTCTACTTTTGACCTCAATGGATTTGGCAATACTGTCTACGAAAACCCGGTCGACAAAAGCCTGGAAAGTGTTAGCCCGGTTCAAGGGTACGATGACTATTTGACCTTCTGCTTGACTCCGCAGTTAGCCCCCTATCACAGTAATCTTGGGATTGGGGCAACAACCAGTTACGACTACTCGCTGCACAAATTCTGGGTGCGAGATACACCTGGAGTGGACGACTATATTGCCGTTCGGATCGTGGACATAGAACTGGGTCGTGTTGTTACTTTTCATGATGTGATTGACAACCATATCCCGGAAGCAGGCGAAGTAGGCGGATCGCTGCATGACGAATTTGGTATCTATCGTGATGCGAGGATTGAAGGAAACACTGTCAAAGTCACGCGACATTCTGGCGACGAGTTGGTATTCGAGCTTTTCGACTTTAGCCCGCGCCCCGATGACGATGAGGATGCGGAACAGGATCAGGAAGGACGAATCAAACAAATCAATTACTGTGATGGTGGCACATTCTTGTTCGAGTACGACAAGAACTACGAGATATCAAAGCTAACCACCCCTGGCAATCATGATATTCACTTCACCTACAGTGGCACTCTGCAAGGCGGTCGACCCGCTATCGACGAAGTTCTTTACCCAAATAACACGAAGCTGAAATTTTCGTATGCGAACAACGTGGTTAATAAAATTGAGGTTTTGCCCGTTGGCCAGACTTTGCCAACCTGGGTTTGGCAAAACGACGTTGTTGCAGGAGCTGGCGGTGTCGATTTCGTGGTGCAAAACCCGGAACTTGGCAACCGCACATACACCGTGACTGCAGAATACATCAACCTAAGCGACGAGTTGACAGCGCAGCCCTCCGCAAACTTGCAGAAAATCACTGGCGAAACGAGTAATGATATTCTGTTGCAGATATTCCCCAATGAAAACGATGCTCATGAGTTCATGATGTATTCCGGCATTGCCGGATTCAATGTTGGCAGTGGATTCTTGCACCACGTTTACCACGGTGTTTCTGTCCGACCAATCAAGACATGGACTTTCGACTCGTCGCAGTCAAACCCTTTCGAGAAATTCATTCTGGCAGAAGGCTATTCCAATTTTGCCCGAAATATCTGGTTGAACAGTGCCGGCCAGACGAGCACGACTTTCGCGTATTCTCGTGAATGGACACTGGGCGCGCCGGACAAAATTATCGACTCGGTCGGCAACGAGATCCTGGTTGACTATATGACCGACGAAAGTATGTTTGTCGCCAAAAAAACTTACATCACTCAGGGCCCAAACGTTTGCGAGATTTTTGATCGCGACCCTGTCACTCGTGAAATTCTTTCATATACCGATCGAATGGGTCGAGTAACGTCCTACGTCTATGGAGCCAGATGTGGACGTCAGGTTATCTCAAGAACCGAGGCAGACGGATCAGATTGTATTGGCGCCTACTCGTACGACTACGTCGACATCAATTCTGATCTTGTGAAGACCGCATATGATCCGCTTTACAACTCGGCATTTCCTGACATGCATCGCACCGATTTCACTTACGACGGTCGCAAAATCGCCTCGATCACAGAAGGCGCAGATGTTTCCGGAGGCCCCCGAGCCGTCACAACAATTATTTATCAGGACAACATTCTCAAAGAAGTTCGCAGTCCGGCGAGTGGTCAAAATCCTGCTAAGAAAAGATCCACGACTTATGTTCACGACGATTTGAATCGCGTGATTCAGATCAACTATGACGACGGATCAAACGATCAATTCTTGTATGGGTTAACTGGTTCAGGACTCGCTGAATACATCGTCAAATCTAAAAACCGAACGGGCGCAACCACTACTTATGACTACGATCACTATGGTCGCAATACGTTAACGATTGCCGGCTATTCCCAATCGGATGATATTCTTGGCGGATCCAGCGAAACGCCGAACCCAGTCACCAGCCAGCACATAATCGAAATTGGTTATCACCATTTGTTCAATCTGGAATCCGGACGTGTCGTCAACGGTCGGGAGAAATCCTACATCTACGATCAGCGCGGTCGACGCGTTTCAACCACGATCAGCCCTGACACGCGAGGCGATCTTGTTTCAACAGCAGAGTACAAAGACAACCGTCTGGACTTCACAACCGATCCCTATGGTCGACGCACCTTTTACGGCTACAGCACAACTAGCAAAGGGAAAGTGCAACGGATTGTAACGGAAACGATCGCCGGTTCTGTAACGTTCAACGCTGACAACAATGAGGCACGTCTCAGTTTCGATCGCGTGGAAACTGACGCCGATGACAATCCAATTAATGCGCAATGGCTGATCAACGATTTTGAGTACAACCTGGAAGACGAGCTAACGAATTTCTACGGAGCGAGAATCAATCCGGACATTTCTCCCACTGTCAATTTCAACGGTTACGAAACGGAATTTGTTGTTGATTGCCGCGGGCGAATGACGTCCCAGATCGAGGCTGTCGGAACCTCTGTCCAGAGAGAAACGACCACGGTTTATGACGCGGCAAACAATGTTACGGAATTCCATTCACCTCGTAGTAACGATCCAAACGACGAACTTGGCGCCCATGCGATCGTGAAGTTTACGTACAACGGTCGAAATCGCGAATCAGGTCGCACGGCGGCCCCATTGTCGAATGTTGCAGCGACCTCTGGTCAAACGTATTTCCTGGACGGTACCAGGGAGACTTTTACGGATGCTCGTCAATTCGACTGGCACAACAAGTACGACGCATGTTGCCAAAGATTGCAGTTGACCGAAGACAACGACGGAAACGGCCGACTAACCAACACGGATTTCGAAGGACGAGTTACCCACAGTGCATACCTGGAGGATGTCAATTCTCATTCAAGGTTGTCCAACCCCGGCGCCTCACTGACGATCAGAGAATCGACAGGTCGATACGACTCGCTGGGCAGGCTGACTCAAAGTACGGCGTGGTTGCAACCCCAGGGAGCAATCGACGCCAACGAAGCTCCTATCGCTGGTTTGGACGGATTGCCAGTCGCTGATGGATTAACAAGTCAAATCTACTACGACAGCAACCTGGACGACGATATTGGCCTGGACGATTCCAACAATGGGATGACGATCCAAAAACTTGGTGGCTCTGGCAATTATTCACTGAATCTGCAGTCGTGCCTTGATCTGTTAAACGCACCGGACAAGCTCGTTGCATTTGGCTTTAGATCCGCAGGTCAAGCGATTGTTTCTATTAATCCGGAAGAGGAAATTTCTGTGCTGATTGCCGATGGAATCGGCCGCACAGTCATGACCGCTCAATTGCGGCCCCACAGCAGCGCAAACCCGTTTGAGATCATCGACTATCAGATCACGGTTCATTTCGACCCATCGCTTAGCGCTAGTACCGACTTGGTCGAAACGCAAATTTTCGATGGAGCCAACAACGTATCGAAAATTCGCATGGACGGTGCGGGGCGTGCCATTGAAATCGAAGACCAACTGCAACAAGTCTCAAACGCCATCTACGACAACAACGGAAACCCCGTCGTTGCATTGGATGCGGTCGATGTAGGTATGCGAGAAGTGACCTACGATGCATTGGATCGTAGAACATTCTCGGAAGACACACACGGTACGACCACCACGATCGTATATGACGCTGCCGACAATCCGACATCGGTGACGGATTCCAAGGGTATTGCAACCGTTTGCACCTTCGACGCGAGAAACAGGAAGGCGACCGTTACAGATCGAGTCGGTGGCGTAACGACATACACCTACGACGAAAACAGCAACTTGCTTGCCGTCGAAGATGCAGAATCTCGCCAAACGGACTACGTCTACAACTTCCGCAACCAGTTGCAGGAAATCGCATTCCCTGGTCACGACGATTCAAAGCCCTGGAATCATCCGGATTTCGACAAACAGGAATTTGAATACGACCCGGCCGGGCGTTTGCTTAGTACGCGCAAGCAAACCGGCAACTATATTTTCAATGAATACGACATGGCCAACCGAAGGCTGCAACGACGCTACGGTGACCTGAACACAATCGTTGACCAGGACACCTTTACCTACGATGGCGTCTCACGAGTCTTGACGGCACACAAACAGCGATACAGCAACACGGTTGAAATGACCTACGATGACGCCGGTCGTATTGAGACAGAATCACTGACTACGGCGGGCAGGACGTACACCGTAGAAAGGCAATACGATTCCAGAAGCAATATTTCTCAATACATGTACCCGGACGGAACCCTGGTCGACAGAATCTATGACGAGCGTAACCAACTGCAATCGGTTTTTTATAACGGTTTGGACGGTTCGGGTAGTTCGGTGGTCGACACAAGAACCTATGACGATGGTGGTCGACTGAAAACCAGTGTTTTTGGTAACGGAGTAACCAGTCGGTTCAACTATCGCGGGCAAGACTCGAACGCTGGCGAAGACAAAGACAATATGCTGGCGAGTATCGAAATTACCCAGCCCAGTTACCCGGACGTGGGGACCTATTCGTACACCTACGACGAAAACAAAAACAAACAAACCGAAACCATTCTAGCCGGACAAGCTGGCATGAACCGGCATAGCTTCAGTTCGATTAATCCGTCGAATTCGACCGACGACGGCTATGACGACATGGATCGGCTGACCTACTGGAAAAATTCCGACACCGTTAATCCGGAATGGAAAGAGTGGGACTTGTCTCTGGTCGGTGATTGGGACTTGTTTGTTGACTCAACTGGGACGCACGATCGCGAATACTCACCGGTTCATGAACTCATTTCCGAAGAAGTCAATACCGTCGTTTCGAGTGTTGAATCCGACGAAAAAGGCAACGTAACCTATATTCCTGCCTCCATGACCGGCAGCGGTCAAGCGGCTAGGATGACCTGGGACACGGACGATCAACTGGCATCGTACGATAAGAACGATGACGGTACGGTCACGCAATTCGAATATGATGCGTTTGGTCGGTTAGTTCGTTGGCACGGCAACAAGATCCGCGTGCACGCCGGTCCGCAGATGGTTGCAGAATACAATCGGGGCCGCCCCGCATCTCAACCGTTTTTGCGACATGTCTACGGCAGCTATGTTGACGAACCGATCATGTTCGTGATTTCCAATGGTGGCAAATACTATCTGCACCGCAACCATCAGTACAGCATTGTTGCCATCACGGATTCCAATGGCGCCGTGCGACAGCGGATGGCTTACGACGCGCATGGCGACACAAAGTTGTTACATGCCGCTGGCGTAGCAGAAGTGACCTGGATGCTGAACAACCAGCGTTTCGGATTCACGGGTCGCGCCAAAGTCGGCGACTTGTACTACTTCCGCGCCCGCTGGTACTCCGGAAAACTCGGCCAATTCCTCAGCCGTGATCCTCTTGGTTACGTAGATGGCATGAGCGCCTACAAAGGGTACTTCGCGGTGAATGGCGTAGATCCAACAGGCGAGTTTGGAATTGTAGGGGCAGTATTAGGATTCAGTATTGAGTTCGGACTCCAAATGACGAATGACAAGCCAATAAACTGGTCGCGACTAGCTGGGGCGACAGCTATTGGAGGGCTCCTTGGACCCATTGGCAAGGGCACAAAGTTTTTGAAAGGCTTGCGCAATCTAAAGCAAGCCAAAAAACGGTTGCGAGACGCTCGACAACACTACAAGTATTGGCATGACAGGGTCCTAAAGTGTCATGAGTCATGGAAACGATACCGAAAACTTCAAAGATCCACCTTTGGTCGTAGAAGCGTACAAAGAGCTTTAGAAGAAGTTAGAAGAAACTCGAAAGAGCTAAAAC
>CAZSYU010000142.1:0-7772 GCA_964611345.1 uncultured Pseudomonadales bacterium | reverse complement strand
TCAAAGACGCGCTTTAGTCGCTGAGCCCAGGAGAGCGGGGCCGTGGGCGGATCGGGCGTGGATATTAGCGGCCCACCACCCAGACTTTGCACCGAAGATGCGATGGCGAATTCCATCCCGCCGGGGCGCCAACAGTTTATTACCAATACCGCCATCCACGCGTTTTTCGAATCGATCTTCGCAGACGAGCAAACTCACAGAACCGAAGCGATTCAGGTGTGGCAACAAGCCATTCAGAAAGACTATCCCGAAGTGCGTGTTCGATTAGGCGGCGCTTATTGAGGTTCAAGCTCCGAACGCGGTAACACCAAAACGCCCCTGTCCCCTGAAATGACAAGGCGTTCTGGGTCGTCGGCATTTAGAATTGGTAGGCCGCTGCTAACACGGTCGAAGAAATTGCCGGGCGCAGGAATTGGCACATCGCCAAGAAACTCGCCGGTGGATTCATTGAACACAGCAAGGAATGAGAAACCCGAGACCTGTTGCACCAAAAAATACACGCGGCCACCAGAAGGATCAGCTACAAAACTCCGAGCAAAGCCTCGATCAAAGGTCAACATCAAGTCGTAGGTTTGCTCAACCGCTAGAGTATCCGGGTTCAGTTTTTGCCCCCCAATGCTATAAACATTGTCACCAACCAAAGAAGTCGCCCCTTGCGGGAGTAATCCCATAGCCTCTGACGTGGTGGCGGCACCCGCAGCGGTAACGTCAATCAACACTAGGTTTTCACGACGAGTACCGAAGGCCGCACCCGCTCGTTGCGAGTTATACGCAACCAAAAGTTCGGGCGAAAACGTAAAAAGATTTTCATCGAAGGTCTCTAACAACACACCATCGCGCAGCACCAAAGGGTGAGTCTCTGCCAAGCCAATTAGCAGCTCGCGATCTTCAAACGGTGACGTTGCAAGACTGGCAACCCTGCGAGGCTCGTATACCTGGATTTCGGTTACACCATCAAACTCAATAAATCTTCGCGAGCGAGCTAGAGGTACCGAATAGTTACCCATGTCGCCGCCTGGATCGCTAGTCGAGTTTTCACCGAATCCAAATTCAAACACACGATTGGTTCCTGTGAAGCTCAGGTAGCCCGTTTGTGCATCTGCAGACACGTCGATCAGCTCTGGACCAGAGCCTACCGGCATTAAACGATCCAGCGCCCCAGATTGTGCATCTACAAAGGCTACTTGATCAGCGGTTTGTCGACTGGTGGTTGGAACCGTCAACAAAAACTGACCGGTTGACGACACATAAGCGATGTCTCGTACATCGCAATCGAGCAGGTAACCTTGTGAGTCTATGCTTAGTTCGCTTAAAAGTGATGAGGCACATACGTCTACACCTTGCTGTGCAACCTGCGGAACAGGCATCGCCACTAAACGGTTCCTGAAGGCTGCCACCAATCGATCCCCTAGTTGAACAAAACCTTCAAAGCTCCCGGCCGAGTTATTCAAATTCACGGTTTCGAACTGAGCGAGCGGCTGAAAACGCTCTTGATCTTGAACGCTGAGCACCAGCTGTTGCGATCCGCTGAGCGCATAATGGCGATTGGACTCAAGATCAATCAACCCCTGCAGGAAGCCAGACGAATTCAGCGAACCGGCAGCATAAGTACCTATCTTCAGACGCTGATCAAGGTTAACCAACCGGCCATCCGCATCAAGCAAAGTGCCACTCGGCCCAGTTAGGCTGAAGGCACCCAACGCGCCCAAGAACCCGTCAAAGTCTTCCCCTGATCGCTCTACGCCGAGTTCATTAACACGAAACGACGTAGTTCGGGTTTGATCGCTAATCAACAGCTGCTCGGCCGATGGCATCACAAAACCTGAGGGAAAGGTTATTCTGATTTCAACGGTGTTCGGAGCGGCAACACCGTCGTCATAGCGCGTGTATCTGCTTACTCTCGAAGAGGTATCTTGGCTTTGGCCATTGCGGGCTACTATGAGAGAACGAGTTGACCCTGGTAGTGGCGCCACCAGCACGGGGAAATAGGGCTCGCCAACGGCGTCCACCCCAAGATCAATTGAGTCTCCAAAAGTTCTTGCGACGGTGTCAAAAGACTTTAGTTCGGAATCCCCCACCCGGCCAATGTATAGTCGCGAACCGTCATCTGTGATGGCAAGAGTCCGGGCATTGTCCCCCAATGGAAAGCTCTCCTCGATTTCGAGTGTCTCCGGAGCAATCACCAAAAGCGATGCCTCGTCTAACACATAAATGCGATTCGTTAGCTCGCTAACCACCATGGCCGTGACGGTCACTGATCGATCGACAACGTTCTCTTGTTGAAAATTATCCACCAGGCCCGAATTGATCGAGGTACTCTGGGGAGCAAGCCTGAAATTGCGGGCAGCCAGCCTGCTCAACAGGTAACTCGAAGTGCCTGCAGAAAAATCGCCCGCCGGGCCAATATTCAATCGGAGTTCTTGTTCAGCCGTATCAAGAAGAAGTGCAGTTCCATCAGCGCTAGTACAGACAAGCTCTCCGGTAGACGGCGGATTCGGGCCAGTACCGCCACCCGTCAGCATTCCTGCTGAACAATTGACTCGCCCGCGAAAACTCTCGCTGGCAAACACATAGGCCACCTGAATAGACCAAGGATCGGTTCCCTCCCGGCTCTGTACGAAGTCAATCGCAGAATAGTTTGTGGCGCCCAACCCATCAGTTGCTCGAAAACCCGAATCCGGCTGCAGGCCATTGGGTAGCAGACGCAACGAGGCAAAATCGTCACGACTCGTGTATTCAAATGCAGACTGGCCATCTACGCCAACCCCATCGGAAAAGGAAAGTACTGGACCAAGCGTACTAATATCACCGCTAATTACGAGCGAACCCACGCCACCAGCAATAGAGATTTGATCGATCAACACGCGCGTCTGCCCAGACAGACCTTCCAAAAACAGACTGGTTTCCTGGCACCTGTCGTAGCGACTCAGAAATTCATCCCCGGCTGAGATAGATTGACTGCCATCGTTGTCGATCAACTCATGACTTTCCGATCCGCCACCACCGAAACAACTCCGATCGAAACTCGCTCTTCCATCCAGGTCGCCCATCGCGGCTATGCTGCTGTCTGTTAAGCGCTGGAAAACGCCAAGATGCCGCAGCATTTGATCCGTAACCACTTCGACGTTGTCCAGGCTAAGCGGCAGCGCATCACGGCTATCTCTTATCCTAACGGCCAGGCTTGTAGAACCACGGACGACGCCGTCTGTATCAATGAACCTTACAAACACCCTGTTCCGCGCCGCGTCCTCCGCTACAGCCTCGCGTGCAACCAAAAACACGGCAAAGCTCGCCGTACTGTCAACATCGGAAAAGAACTCGACCGCATTAGGTACGGGATCAACCATACATACGCCCGTTAACGGGTTCGTCCGGCAGACAAATACATCCACAGGCACGTTGTTAGGGCCCGCCTGAGCACGCATGGTTAATGTACCTTGGGCCCCCACATTGGCACTCGCAACCACAAAGGCCCCGGAACCTTGCTCGCTTGAAAGCAAAGAAAAGCCCGCACCAGATGCACTAGAAACTAAGGCAACCACATCTGATACCGGCGTATCAGATGCAGAGAACAATAACGTGTTGATGCCGGGGAACACCGGCGCTCTTGCAGCGTTATCGCAGCTGAAACCCGGCTCAAATTCAATCGGTGCAACTACTTCGTTCGAGGAAATACTCACCACAAATGATTGGGAGCCATTCGGCGGGATATCTACCGGTGTATTTGGGACACCGAGTGCCTCGTTAGTGGTTGGATCTGTCGTCTGATAGCTAAAGCGACCACTAATGCGTGGGTCTCGCTCAATTTTGCAAGATATGGCCGTCTCAGAACCGCCATTGATGATAGTGGCAAAGAAGGTGGCGTCTTGGTTGACTTGCACTGAGCGGCTTGTCGGTAGCAGAGCCGCCGCGATGCTGGTTTGAGCAATGGCAGGGAGAGCTGTCGATGCAGCGACCACGAAAAAGGCGCTGAGACCTAGTTTATGCAACCCCGGCTTTCTCTCGCAGAACAGTTCCATCATCTATTCACGTCCCTGCTCACATCCCTGCATAGTGATCACCCTCAGGCCTCGCTCAGAGAGCTCAATTCTGAGTTGGTATTACTCTTTCCTTTTACAATGGTACTTGAACCTAAGCACTGGTTTTATGGCGGGTTGTAAGTAGATCGGACGATCAACCTCTAGTGTTACGCCTATAATTGCGTCTAACGTCTGGAAAAAAGGTACAGGTGTGTATGTGCTTCGTTTAGCGCTGGATCGGGGTGGGTGTTGAAGCTGATCCTGCTTACATAATGATCACAGGGCGTACCACGGTAGAGGTATTCCTTGTTGTAAGGTTAGTCCTGCAATAGGAAGTGTTACAGAAAGGATTCAGGAGAAGGCGATGCAGTCAATTGCATTAACAAACACATCCAAACCAGCTAGTAGCTCTTTAGTTTATCGTGCCGAGAACGCCGTGCGGATGGTTGCGGTAATACTGTTTCTTCTCAGTTCTATATATTGGCGTCCTGCGCTCGCAGAAGACACACTGCTTATTAGCGTGCAGTCGCAGGGCACGATAGAAACTCGAGAGATCACTGACCCTCTGTTCCTATCTGCTCTGACCGCGGACGGACGATTCGTGTTGGTTAATTCCAATGCATCCAACCTCACCGATGACCCATTGTCTAATAATAGAGGCCAACTCTATCGCTACGACCGTCTGACAGATCAAATGGAACTGGTCAGCACAAATACAGCCGGCGTACCTGCCGACGGTCGATCGCTCACCGGATTTGATGGAATGAGCGATGATGGCCGCTTTGTTGTGTTTGCCAGCGAAGCACTCAATTTGTCGTCTTTAGTCGCGGAAACACTTTCAGATGGAAGTAGTCGAAGTCAGGTCTATCTGCGAAATATGCAAACAGGTGTCGTTACTCTCGTTAGCCGGTCGAGCAGTGGCGCGCCTGCAAATCAGGCTTCTTCGAATGTTTCAATTAGCGGCGATGGAACTCATGTGGTGTATCAGTCTAGCGCCAGCAATCTGGTTGCCGGTGATGTAAACGGCCAACATGACATCTTTCGTTTCGACATCGAGAGCGGGACTACGGTTCTTGTTAGTACCGATGCCAACGGAAACGGCGGTGATCGGGGTTCGTTCTTTCCGAGAATAAGCGCTGATGGCGGATCCGTCTCGTTTTCGAGTTCGTCGTCAAATTTTGCAATGACCGATACGGTCAATATCTCTCAGATCTACCTTAAGAATCTAAACACAAATAGTCTTGAGTTGATAAGTGCAGGAAGCAACGGAGCGGGCGATAGAAACTCGTCGTCAGGTCTTGTAAGCCCTGACGGCAGCACTGTCTACTTCCAGTCGTTCGCCGGGAATCTCCTACCAAATGTATCCTCCGAGAGCATATATCGTTATCGCGACGGAACGCTAGAACTCGCGTCCCGCACAGTTGCTGGGGATCCAGCAAATAGTCGATCAATCCTTCAAGACGTACGCGCCGATGGTGAAGTGGTTTACTACTTAAGCTTGGCCAGTAATCTATTGCCAAACGCAAACACTTCTGTTTTCGAATTGTACCAGTACAACTTCGAGGTTAACTCACTAAGCAGAGTTACAAACGGGGGCGATAGCACTCGATCCGTGGTTGTGAATGCTGATTCAAGTTACATAGCGTTCGAACAACTGCGCGACTCAGATGCTTTTGGTGCTCGCCAATATTGGATTCGGCGACAATCTGACAACACCCTGCAGGAAGTTCTTGCAAACTCGTACTCTACCCGGGCTGCCGGCGGCTTCAGCGAGATTATTGGTAGGCAGCCTATTAGTGCTGACGGGACGGTTGTTGCATTTCAATCAGATGCAAGGGATTTAGTGACAGGCGAGACATCGGATCGGGGTAATCCAATTTACATCTACGAAGAGAATACAGACCGAGCGTCGCTATTGTTTCCATCTCGCGTAAGCGATTCTTCTGCCGGGTTCGACAACTTTGTCGGGATGTCGGATGACGGGCGTATCATGCTTATCGAGTCTACGGCTAGCGACCTTGTTGCCAACGATACCAATGGCCTCCGTGATTTATTCTTGGTGGATACGCAAACCGATGCGATAGCTCGGGTCAACGATGTTTTACCAGATACCAATCAAGCTGCTCGGGTAGATGATGGCAATATCAGTGGTGATGGACGCTGGGTTGTCTTCACAACAGTGGGCAACTATTCAGATCTACCTAGTCAATCAGAGCCAAACTCAAACGTTTATCTCGCTGATACCTTGCTCAATCAGTATTACCTTGTGGGCCGAAACACTGAGGGAGAGTGGGCGAATGGTGATGCGGATGATCCGAGTGTCGATGCCACTGGACGCTATGTGGTTTTCTCGTCGGATTCAACAGATCTTATTGCTCCCGCATTAACACCCGAGTTCAGGCCATCCGATCAAATTTGGCTATGGGACCGGGAAACGGGCCGTACAAGTTTGGTTACGGTCGGCGTTGACGGTGAGCCTGGAGATGACGATTCTCGACGGCCAATTATCTCGGCCGACGGAACGGCGGTTACCTTTACCAGCGAAGCAGAAAATCTGGTGGCTACCGCCGACAGACCGCAAGTTTATCATGCTGACTTAAGTACCGGCTCGATTAGCCTCGTCAGCCAGTCGGAAGATGGCGAACCCGCGGATGGTCGGAACTTGTTTTTGCATTCCATTGCTGGTGACGGTTCTATGGTTTCATTCGTTACTAATGCCACCAACTTGGGTCCAAAAGCGGATGAAGATGACTTCCAGGGCTATATTTGGCGACGTTCAACAACGGCGCTGGAAGGGGCTGCTTTGTCGAGTACGGGTGGTCCGCCGAACGACGGAGCAGGCGAGGCTTACCTCAATCGCGATGGTACCTTTGTTGTCTTCACGAGTTTCTCGACAAACCTTGGAGACCCCGCAAACGACAACCTCAATGTGTTTCGTCGCAGCATAGCGCCGCAAGAGTTCTCTGCTGACTTGTTTTCGAGTGTCCTTCCCAGCAGCCGAAGCGTAAATGTAGGTAGCCCGTACAGCCTGTTCGCGACGCTAATTGCTACCGGCGAAGTGAGCAACTGTAGGTTGCGATTGGCTGCGCCCGGCACTTCGCTAACCTATCGCTTGAGCGACCCGCTCACCAACAACCCAATTGGTGAGGATAACCCAGCGTTTGACCTGTCAGCCGGACAACCCCAATCGTTTATACTTCAACTACAGACTAACGCAGCCACCGAAGCGATAGAAATGCCGGTGTTGGCAGATTGTCGATCCGGTGCTCGGGTGACAACCTTGCCCGCTATCAACTCTTTCGTGCTGACTGCCAGCACCGATTCGGTTCCCGACGTTATTGCGTTGGCCGCTACCCAGAGTGGAGACGGCGTACTAGATTTACCAGCGAGTGGTGATTTTGGTGCTTTCTCGGTAGCGAGTATCAATTTGGGTGCGGCAGATGACATGCGAGTTCGCGCTCGAGCATCAGGTCAGGCCCTCACTGACATTCTGCTTTGCGAAACCCAACCAGATACGGGTGCATGCCTGAATCCACCAGCATCATTGGTATCGACCCTAATAGGGTCTGGCGCCGCTCCGACCTTCTCTATTTTTGCACGCAGCGAATCACCCGTGAGCTTTGATCCTGCGGGCAACAGACTGATCGTCGAAATAGTAGATTCAACTGGCGAAATTAGAGGCCGAACAAGCGTAGCAGTTCGGTAGCCTTCAGAAATGGGGACAGGACCAAGTGCCAGGTCGCATAAGCCTAG
>CAZSYU010000141.1:0-7929 GCA_964611345.1 uncultured Pseudomonadales bacterium | reverse complement strand
GCACTGGGTGGCGCGTTGGGTGCCTGCGGCCGCTATGCAGTAGCGCAGTGGATTGGTGGTGCAGAATTTCCGTGGGCTACGATTACGGTCAACGCGCTCGGCGCGTGCGCCATTGGTGCGCTAATAGGCAGCCTTGGTCAAACTGCCTGGTTCAATGAGTTTGGTCGTGCGTTTCTAGTAACTGGATTGCTGGGTGGGTTTACAACGTTCTCTGCATTCTCGCTTGAGTTTGTGCAGCTTGCGCAGGCTGGAGCGGTTGCAACCGCACTTGGCTACGTGGTGTTGAGTCTTGTGGTATGTGGGCTCGGGGCCTGGGCCGGGTTGTCGATATCGCTGTCGATCACCGGATCGGCAGCCTAGAACGCCCAGTTATTTCACCTAACCAATTACCCACTGCGCAGAACACAGAACAAAGATTCAGGGTGCTTTCATGCTCGACTCCAAATTATTGCGGCAAGACGCGGCGGCCGTGGCAGCGGCTCTTGAGAAAAAGGGTTATACCTTAGATGTAGCCCAGTACACAGCGCTTGAGTCGCAGCGTAAAGTCGTGCAAACCCGCACAGAAACGCTGCAAAACGAACGCAACGCATCTTCGAAAAGTATCGGCAAAGCGAAGGCGGCGGGCGAAGACATTGCGCCGTTGCTGGCCCAGGTAAGTTCGCTGGGTGAGCAACTCGATTCGGCAAAAGCCGAACTCGATAGCGTGCAAGATCAACTGCAGGCGCTATTACAGGAGATCCCCAATATCCCTGACGAAGCTGTGCCGATGGGCGTGAGCGAAGCGGATAACCAGCAGTTAAGCATGACGGGCGAACCCCCGAAGTTTAACTTTGAGCCCCAAGATCATGTGGATCTTACGGCCGGCGGTGCGCTCGACTTTGAGACGGGGGCGAAAATTACGGGGTCTCGATTCACGGTCATGAATGGTGCCGTTGCCGGTCTGCATCGGGCCTTAAGTCAGTTCATGCTTGATACTCATACTCGCGACCATGGCTATCGTGAAGTCAACGTGCCCTACATTGCCAACGCCGACTCCCTGCTCGGCACCGGCCAGCTGCCGAAATTTGCCGACGACCTGTTTAAGGTTGAGAAAGGCGGAACTGAGCCGTTGGAGGAGGGGGCTTCCGAGCAGGCGCCAGACTTTTATCTGATTCCTACGGCAGAGGTTACGGTTACCAACATCTATCGTGATCGCATCCTGGATGGTGATCAGCTGCCTGTGCGCAACGTATGTCACACGCCATGCTTTCGCAGTGAGGCGGGCAGCTATGGTCGCGATACGCGCGGCATGATCCGCCAACATCAATTTGAAAAAGTAGAACTTGTGCAGATAGTGCATCCAGAGGATTCCTGGACGGCGCTCGATGAGCTCGTGTCGCACGCAGAGGCAATTCTCAAAAAACTGGAGCTGAACTTCCGCACTATGCTGCTGTGCGGCGGTGATCTTGGCTTTGCGGCCGCGCGTACGATTGACCTTGAGGTCTGGTTGCCCGGACAAAGTAAATATCGCGAGATTTCTTCCTGCAGCAACTTTCTGGATTTTCAGGCGCGACGATTGCAGGCCCGATTTCGGCCGACTGCCAAAGCCAAGCCGGAACTTGTCCATACGCTTAATGGTTCAGGGCTTGCGGTAGGCCGTACTCTGGTTGCCGTGCTCGAAAATTATCAGGATGGTGACGGCAAGGTGCATGTACCCGAGGTATTGCAGGGCTACATGGGTGGCCTTAAGGTGATCGATTTGGCGGCGGGAGACTAGCTTGATACGCCAGTGACTAGAGGCAGTTTGTTGGTTTCGGCAGTCCGGCAATTTTGGCGAGCAGTTTGGCTGGGCCGTTTGGGAACAGCAGGTTTAACTGCACACTGGTGCCCTTGTCTGGGCCGAGCTGGTCGCGCGCGAGTTTTACCAGTGGCCGCATCGCTGGCACCACATCCGTACGCGCGTGAAAATCCCGCACCAGTGTAATCAGTTCCCAGTGGTCATCTGACAGTTCCAGGTCTACCTCGCGCGCGATTTGTTGTGCAACGCTCTCTGACCAGTCGTCGAGATTGAGCAGGTATCCCTCATCGTCTCTTTGCGGCGCAGTCACGGTTTTGTCCAGGTAACTACAGGCGTGTGTTCGACACACAGTGCCACCAGTTCGGCATCACTGAGCAGTGGCGTGGTGGCTGGCAATAGCTCGGTCAGGCCGCGTTCGGTAACGTCAGTAGCGCCGGCGAAACAATCCTGTGCCCCTTGCAGTAGAGCGTTCACTCCATCCCCGAGCAACACCACGACGTCACCATCGGCACGTGTTCTGGAACAAGGCAAATAGGCGTGGGCCCGCTGGACGAGATGAATGGCCATCAATCGTTCAATACCAGATGTTGTTGATTGATGAGCTTACCAATCTCGCGCTCTGACAAGAGTTTTGGAGTAATGACGCAATCGTCGAGTTTAAGCTTATTGGCTGCGAAGTCGCTTGAGTTGGCGTAAATATTATCGACTTCGTAGGTTTCAAGTGAGGTCAGTATCTTCGCCAGGTTGCGTTGCCCCGTGGGCGCCTGATTGGCCAGTAATTGCAAGACTCCAGCGCCACGAAAGAGCAAGCTCACCTCCTGTTCAAAGGCGGCGGCAACCAACAAGGCATCAACCGCTTCGAAGACGCGGGTGTCCATGTAAGGCGATTGTTGCAGGAGATAGAGTAGACGCTTCGTCATGATGGCATTCGCACTAGTTGCCAAAGGTAACGACGCGATCGGCGTTTAGCAGGCCTTCGATGTACACGCCGAGGCCTACCAGTTCGAAGTTAGCCTCCAGAGTCGTAGCGGTTTTGTTCAACCGTTGCGCTTCATGCACACCTAGCACCCCGCGTCGTGCAGCGGCGGCAACACACACATGCAAAGGGAAGTTACCTCGTCGCGCCAGTAGCGACCAGGACTCTGGAGGCGTTGGATCGTCCTGTGCTGGTGCCAGACTGGCATCTGCGGCACCGACGGCGTCGTGATAGAAAAAGACCTGTTCGATAGAATGCCCAGCGGCTAGCGCCGCGCTGATGAAACGTTGGGCAAGAGCGGCCGCCAGGCCACTGTCGTGGACAGTGATGGTAAAACGGGTTGCGGACGTAGACGTCGAAGCGTTAGTCACTCGGGAGACCGATTAACTTGTGGTGCTCGTTAGCATACAGGTCTTCAGCCTAGGGCTCTTTAGCTTCGCATAGGGGAGTTGGCGGAGGGGCAGGGATTCGAACCCTGGGTAGGTTTAACCCTACGCTGATTTTCAAGACCAGTGCTTTCGACCACTCAGCCACCCCTCCGAAGAGGTGCGCATTCTCCCTTTCCGGAGACATTTTCTCAAGACCCGGTACGGGTTTTTTGGGCGTCTAGCCCGCAAATCCATTGGGGTATTGGGACTGCCAGCGCCAAGCGTCTTCACACATTCGTTCCATATCAAAGTCGGCCTTCCAGCCGAGTTCGGAAAGGGCGCGCTGCGGATCGGCGTAACACTCTGCGATGTCACCCGGTCGTCTGGCAGCGAATTGAAAGTCGATGGTCTTGCCACAGGCTGCCTCAAAGGCCTTTAACGTTTCGAGCACGGAATAGCCTGTGCCAGTGCCGAGGTTATGGACGGCAAGCTTTGGTCCGCGCTGCAGATTTTCCAGCGCCCGTAGATGACCTTTGGCCAGGTCGACGACGTGAATGTAATCCCGCACACCGGTGCCATCACGGGTCTCATAGTCATTGCCGAAAACGCGCAGGTACGGCAGTTTACCGACGGCTACCTGGCTTATGTAGGGCATAAGATTGTTGGGAATGCCGTTTGGATCCTCACCGATCTGGCCACTAACGTGGGCACCCACCGGGTTGAAGTAACGCAAAATGCTGATGCCCCATTCGCCATCGTCTTCTACTGCGGCATAAAAGTCGCGCAGAATATCCTCAACCATAAGTTTTGATTGGCCGTAGGGGTTGGTGGTGCTGGTGGCGAAGTCTTCAGTGATTGGGACACTGACCGGATCACCATAGACGGTCGCTGACGAGCTGAAGACCAGATTCCGGGCCGAGCTTGCCTGCATGGCGCGTAACAAACACAGTGAGCCCTGCACATTGTTGTCGTAGTAGCGTAAGGGTTGCGATACCGACTCACCCACGGCCTTCAGGCCGGCAAAGTGCAGCACAGAATCTACGTTGTGAGTATTGAGCAAAGTCGTCAAAAATTCTTCGTTGCGAATATCGCCCTCGACAAACTCGATGTCGCGATTGGTGAGACGCGCTACGGCGGCGATTGATGCCCGGGAGGAATTTGACAGGTTGTCGAGCACAATGACCTTATGGTCCTGGTTGAGCAGCTCAACTGTCGTGTGGCTGCCGATGTAGCCGGCGCCGCCGGTAACTAGAATGGTACTCATTTGAAGCTCGGTAGTTGGTAAATAATTAATGATTACAGCAGTTTGTAAGGAACTGATTTACTGCTGCGCAAAGGTTAGTTCAACAGTCCCGGCAGCGACATCGATCAGTTCACTTGCTCTGGCAATTGTCCCATGACCCTCAACGTCCGGGTCTTAGGGTTGCTCTAGAGCGGGGTTGCGTGGGCCTTTTTACAAGAATGTTGCTCACAAATGCGCCATAGGGCAAGATTGCGTAGGAAAATTGACTATCATGAGCGGCCACACTTGATGAGTGTTTAGGTCAGGATGCAGGCCGGTTCACAGCCTGAATTTACCGCTGTAGTAACATGGAGTCTCGAAGTTAACGAAATCAAACCCTCCATCGTTACAAGCGTTTACACAAGCAACGTACTAATAGAGCGAGCGCATGGTTAGCATGCACCGGCATCTAGCGTTGCAGGTACAGCCTACGGAGACTCTGCGAGTCACACGACTCGAGCGCCAGATGAGAGAACTTTAAACAGCGCCGCCATGGATGTTATGAGCAGTAAAGAAGACAACTCAACGATGAGCCTTATCGAGCGAGCCGCTGCGCGGCTCGACAAGCTCGAAGAGCAACAGGGCGCCCGCAGAGCCGAACAGGGAGCAAGTCTACCAGCGAATAGCACGATAGAGGCCGCGGTTGCCGCACAGGCTGCCCGCGTTCCGGCGACCAATTTACCAAAGACGCAAAGCGTCACTGCAGCGGAAGTACCCATGAATCAAGCCCCCATGACTCAAGGCAATGGTGGAGCATTACCGGCCTCACAAGCAAGCGACACACCGCCTCGGGCAACCAATCAGGCGATAGTTCAGCGCAGTAAGGCGTTGGGCCCTCGAGCTCGCCAGGCCCGGCTAAAAGCGGCGGCTAACGTGCGCCGCAATCTGCCTAGCACGGCGGCAGCCCCCAAGGCTAACGAACCGAGTCGGCCGCAGTTCGATTTCAACTTTTCAATGCTTGAAAGCGAAGGTTTCCTGACTCCGGGTGAGGGACGCAACCAGTTGGCGCAAGAATTTCGCCGCATTAAGAGGCCGTTGCTGCTCAACATGCGCAAGGAAAATGTCACGGGTAACCCCAATCGTCACCCATCGAACCTGCTAATGATTACCAGCGCACTGCCCAATGAAGGCAAGACCTTCGTATCAATCAATATGGCAATGAGCATGGCAGCGGAAATGAACCGCGAAGTGCTGTTGGTGGATGCTGACGTGGCCAAAGGTCATGTCGGACGTACACTGGGCTACAACCCCGAATATGGTCTGTCAGAGATTCTCAAGAGCGATCATCTGACTGAAGAAGGGGCGATTGCTACCACCAACGTTGATGGCCTCTCCATCCTCGGTTCAGGTGCCAATGACATGCACATGGACGAGTTGTTTGCCAGCCAGCGCATGAGCGAAATGACCAGACGACTCGCTCTCGCTGACCCCAGCCGTGTGGTGATTATGGACGCACCCCCTCTGCTAGCAACCACCGAAGCGGGCGTGCTCGCGCGGTTGATGGGGCAGATTGTCGTAGTGGTTGAGGCGGATAAAACCCCACAGGTGGCTCTGGCTGAAGCGCTAAAGACTGTCGATGAATGTCAAGAAGTCAGCCTTCTTCTCAACAAGGTTGTGCAAGGCGGTCTTGGTGGTGCTTATGGATATGGCTATGGATATGGCTATGGATACGGGTATGGTTACGGCTACGGAGCCGAAGAACCTGAAAACCGGGTTCAAAACTAGGCCTAGGCTTCCGTCCAGGGGCAGGAAATTTTTTGAATGTACGAAGATTATTTTGGTTTTTCTGGGAAACCGTTCCAACTATCGCCTGATGCACGGTTTTTTTATCCGAGTAAGGAGCACAAGCGAGCGCTGTCTTTCCTGCAGTACGGGCTCGGTCAAGCCGATGGCTTCATTGTTATTACCGGGGATGTAGGTACCGGCAAGACAACGCTGGTGCACACCCTGCTAAGTGACCTCGACCCCAATTCGGTGCTGTGCGCCAATATTGTCACGACTCAGCTCGAGGAAAACGATCTGCTGAGCCTGGTTTGTATCAACCTGGGCATTCGGGTGGATGCGGGTAAAAGCAAAGCCTTGCTGCTGAACGATCTGGAACGATTCTTCACTCAGCGGGTCGCCGAAGGCCGGCGGGTGCTGTTGATTGTTGACGAAGCGCAAAATTTGCCGCCACGGTCCGTCGAAGAGCTGCGCATGTTGTCCAACTTTACCCATGACGCCAAACCTCTGGTACAGGTGTTCTTGCTGGGCCAGGAAGAGTTTCGCGCCACGTTATTGTCCGAGGGTTTTGAGCAGTTGCGGCAACGTGTTATTGCCACCTACCACCTAAATCCACTCACGGACGAAGAAACGCGCACCTACATCGAACATCGCCTTGGCACCGTTGGCTGGTCGGGCAACCCACACCTGTCTGATGATGCCTTCACCGAAGTGTTCAACTGCAGCGAAGGTGTGCCGCGTCGCATCAACAACCTGTGTGACCGGTTGCTGTTATTCGCCTTCCTCGAAGAACGCTCGAATATCGACGTCAGCGTGGTGCAGGCGGTTGCGGAGGAGATTGGCAGCGAATTTTGGGGGCGGACACCCGCGCTGAAGAATTCTGAGCTGAGTGTTGAAACGGCTACGGTAAATGAAGTGTTCAATTCGCCAACGCAGCCACAACCGCAGCCTCAACCGATGGAATCGATGGCTAATCTGATGTTCGATAAGGCGAATTTCCAGCAGCGCTTGGCGGCGCTGGAAAGTTCTATTGATCGACTCAACGAAACCACCCGGGAAGAGCTCGCCCAAATCCGCTCCATCCTGTTGCGGTTGGTGAAAACCCAGGCCCACATGGTGCCTCCTGGGATGTCCGAGGAGGATGCTCTGGAGACCTTCTACATGGATGAGCAAGTATCGGTAAGCGGCTCCAATGGGATCGAACCTGTAGAGGTTGATGCTGATGCCAAATCGGTAGAGGGTGCTCGTGCTGCGGGTTCAACAACGCTCGCGCGCCGCACTGACGCGCCTGTATCGCTGACAACCAGGCGCAGCGGTGACTAGCGGCTGCGCCACTCTACCAGGCGTCGTTTGAGCCTTTTAGTCTGTTCCAGAAGTTATCTTGCGGATTTAGTGGAAGTCTCGTGACTTAAACGCTGCGATCTCGTGCAGCTCTTTACTGCAGTCGCTGATGTGCCCTGACACGACATGAATGACTTCGTTTTCGCGCTCCACCACGCCTTTAATCAGCAGTAGGTGCCCTTGCAATATGGCCGCCCGAAACTGCTGCAGTACCGATTCCCACACCACCACATTACTGTTGCCGGTTTCATCTTCGAGCGTCACAAACATAACGCCGGCCGCTGAGCCTGGTCGCTGGCGACCGGTAACCAACCCCGCAATCCGTACAAACTGACCGTGTCGGCAGTGGTTGAGACTGAGTGCGGTTTGGCAGTTTTGAAACAGGTCGCGGTTACGTAGCAGCGTCATGGGGTGTGCACCGAGAGTGAGGCTGGTGTAGCGGTAGTCGGCCAGCATGTTTTCC
>CAZSYU010000140.1:4264-8109 GCA_964611345.1 uncultured Pseudomonadales bacterium | reverse complement strand
ATAGCGGACCAATCCGGAGTCCCGGCCCCAGCCCCGGCAATAACGGCCCTTGAGCGTTTTGCTGCTCATCGACACAGCCGTGTCGTTCCAATACATGAGTCGTCGCGGATTTCTGCAGCCGGTGGGTGGATTGAGATTAAGTCAGTTTCTGTTCGCAACATGACAACTCACCCCCAAGAGATTCGGGGGCTGCAGTTCATTGTGAACTACGCGCAAGAAAGGGATGTTGTTTATTTGTCACATGAATTGGCAGTGACGTTCCGTAATCGTCTTGTCGAGTTGCGTGATATTGCGTCGAAATATCGACCGCCGCTTACTCCTGCCGGGTTAGGAACAGCCGACTGTGCGCCTGGTATGGCCAACGCGAGACTTCACGAGCTGTGTGTTGGCATCTACTACCTCGAAGATGTGTCTGGCGTGGAAATTTCAAGCTGGCCAGAGTTGAGACTTCATTTGCCGGATTTTGATTTGCAGAGGTTTGTTACGGTCATTGATGAACATATCCAGGCGATTGATAAAGGAAGTACAGTAGGCACTCAGTAAGAAAGTGGATTATTCTTCACGCATGAACATACATCATTCAATGCAGGTGCTGACCAACTAGGCGCTCTCCCAAATATTGGGAAGGCGTCACGGCGCCTTCCGTAAGAAACCCCCGGTTGGCGTTAGCTCACTGGGGTTTTCTTTTTTTTGGACGTCACTTTTATGGACGTCAATGGAGGGTCTGTGAATACCGTTGCTTATCAAATACGCCGCCAGGAACCCGAAGACGGGGTTGCGCTACACGAGGTTTATTCTCAACCGCGAGTTGTCTGGGGCGTGCTGCTATGCACTCGATGGCGCGCGTTCGCGAGAGCCACTTTGCGAATTAGCGATAACCAGGGAGAAGGGCAATGATTGACCGATCGCATATTCAGCTGATGAGCGAGTACAGTTATTGGATGAATCAAAAACTCTATGAAAGCTGCGCGCAGTTGGATGACAGCAAAAGGCGAGAGGACCTTGGCGCGTTTTTCGGATCGATTCATATGACACTCAATCATCTTCTCCATGGTGATCGCATGTTTCTCAGTCGATTCCAGGATAAGGACGAAGAGTTTGCGCCCCTGGGAACTGATCTGTTTCCGGAGTTTGAAGATCTGCGGCGCGAGCGCGTGGAGACGGACATGGAGATGCAACGATGGGCTGAGAGTCTGGACGAGGCGTGGCTGAGCGAGACATTGACCTACCGGAGTATGTCGGATGGCAAGACGAGAACCATTGAGCAATGGATTCTTGTGACTCATCTTTTCAATCATGGCACCCATCATCGCGGCCAAATCACCACACTGCTTTCCCAATTGGGGGTGGATGTTGGTCCGACTGATATTCCGTTTATGCCGATCTTTGATGCCGATCTTTGATGCCGAGTAGGTGAGGCAGATAGCTGCGATCATGGCTCAACGAATAGTCTTCTCTCTATTCATGGCTGGTATTACACAACGCCGAAAGCTATGGGTTCGGCTGTACTTATGCATGGCGTTCGCGGCAATCGAAAAGATTTACTTGATCGAGTCTCGCTCTTTCAGGATCTGCGCTTCTCAGTACTCGTCTTTGATTTTCAGGCACATGGTGAAAGTGATGGCGGTGCGATTACTTTCGGGGCAGAAGAATCAAGTGACGCTATAGCCGCTGTGAAATACGTCCGTAAAAAAGAGCCAACACTACCTGTGCTGGCTTTGGGGGTGTCATTGGGAGGTGCTGCAGCGCTGATTGCTGGGCGTTCGCTGGACGCCGATATGCTTATCCTGGAATCAGTTTATTCGAATATCAACCAGGCGGTGAGGAACAGACTAAACATGAGGGTGCCGAATTCAGGCGTACTCGCACCCCTACTCCTCGCACAGCTCCAACCTCGCATAGGAATAGCGCCTGAAAAGTTATCTCCGCTGGCAGCTGCTGAAAACGTGAGTATCCCGGTTCTTGTGATGTCGGGTTCCCTTGACCTCCATACGCGGTCATGGGAAACGAGGGCAATCTACGATGCCGTTCCGGGTGAAAAAACCTTACACTTCTTTGAAGGTGCTGCTCATCAAAATCTCGAGCGTTTTGATACAGAAGTCTATCGCAGTGTCGTAACCAGGTTTGTTTGCTCTAATCTTGCGTGGCTGTTGCGCACCAGATGTGTAGCCCAGCCCTCTCATTGCGAATGAATTGATGCCAGTCATGTGGGTTTCGTCGGCGAGAATGTCCAGCTTGATCTTCAAGTTTGGATATTCGCGCGCCAACAGCTGCTCATACATTAGATGAGTATTTGGCACTATGCCGAAGCTTTCTAAGGCGCCTGACGACAGGTAAACGCGCTTAGCTAGATCCTTGTTTTTCTTTGCGTACTTTTCCTCGGATCTGAAGACGAATTTCTCATCCCAGTTCATCGCTGCACTGCCAATCACGTAGTTGTCAAAAACTTCCGGGTGATTGAATAGAACATGCAGGGCAAATAGACCGCCAAACGAATAGCCCACCAGTGTTTTCTGGTCGGTTGTCCTATAGTTTTTCTCGATGAAGGGTTGAAGTTCGTCCTTTATGAAAGCAACGAACGGGTCAGCTTGCCCACATTCCTCATCGCTCATTGACTGTTCTGCTTGATATTCTGCGTCGCACGTTGGCGAGAAATCCCTGACTCGTATTCTTGCGATAGATGGGACGTTCCAGCCAATACCAACAATAATTACCTTGGGATACTCGCCAGTTGCTTGCGCCAGATAACTCGCGGCTGCAGAAGGAAGCAGGTAATTCGCATCGGTTACGTAGACGACCGGATATTTTTCGTCTTCTCCTGCATAACCGATTGGCGGGATAACATCGATGCGGAAGTCATCTCCTACCGATTTTGATTCGATCAAATATCGATCTGAATTGTCATATTCGACCGCGCCAATGCGTTTGTGCTCCTCGGCCAGAATGGACAAAGTTGAGAAGAGGAGCAGAACGAGGTATCCGTATTTCATGCGAGCGTCCGATGCTAGGTATTCCTTAAGCAATATAGAGCAATTTTGAGAATTGCCCAAGTGCCACTCGCGCACCATGTCTTAGCTGAGTTCAAGGCGGCGAACCTTAGTGACTTCTACAGCTGCGGAATTCGTGTTATCCGGCTGAATCACTCCAGGTCGGTGCCGCCTGAGCTTGCTCAATTCGATCGATCATGTCGCCGTGGTCAGCGCCGAATGTTTCCCGAAGTCGCGCTATTTCTTCAGGAGGAATGTAGATGTCGTTATCAAGTTTGCCTTCACCGTAAGCCATCACGAGCATTTGGGAGCGTTCGCTTGAGAGGTTTTTAAATCGGCGCATTGCACCGGGCGGAACAGAGACCATATCCCATTGATCCAGATCGACATGATGCTCACTGTCGTCACCCCAGAAGATTCTCCAGCGCCCAGAGAGAGGCATAAAGTTCTCATAAGTGAACTGGTGCACGTGGTTGCCGGGGCCTTGCTCGGCCGGACAGGACACAATGCTGACAGCCATCCCTCCGACGCCGGACTGAATTGGAGCCGTGTCGAAGAAATTTTGTGGGTCATTTGAGGTGTTGGAAGTAACTACGCCGAACACCTGGTCGGCAATGAGCTCGCGGTTGAGTTCGGGTGGTAGTAACTTTTGAATGGGAATTACTTCCCGTTTGTCCCAGCGAGCAACTCGTTGTTCCATGTCTTCGGGCGAAATTTGTTTCCACTGCATGATGTTTTCTCCTCAGTCGTAGATGCTTTCGACTCTGTGTCAATAACATTGAAAAGTTACCACAATTGATGATGAAGTGAAGACGCTGGCTTTTCACAGGCTAGAAAGGTTCATATGTAGAAAGGCTC
>CAZSYU010000140.1:0-4164 GCA_964611345.1 uncultured Pseudomonadales bacterium | reverse complement strand
TCATATGTAGAAAGGCTCGTATGTAGAAAGGCACATGTATAGAAATAGGGAGCTGCTAAGACAACAAAGATTCGGTACGCTATAACTATCAGGCCACTGGAAGGCGGAATTGAGATGCTTCACTATTTGGTATCTATTCAATGTTATATCAGGCACGGGGTGTGTGCCGTATCTCTACTGCTATTCTCCTGTGCGACCGTATCTGACGACCGGCTCAATCGAGGCTTGTTTACCATTGCGGTGTTTGGCGACGCAGTTTATGCAGGCCAGGCGTTCCCGTTGGGTGATCGCGGGAGTTTTCGCCTTGAAGAATTCGGCGATGGTGATGGATTTTGCACGGGAACCTATGTGTACCAGGAGTACCCCAGGGGTCGGGCCAGTTTTGAGTGCTCCAACGGTTTTGCTGGCTCGGTCAGGTTGCAGGGTGATGAAGCGTTGAGTGGTCGAGGTCGAGGTGTTCACGATGGTACGAGAATCGAGGTTGTTTATGGCTACGGTCTGG
Source organism: uncultured Pseudomonadales bacterium (assembly GCA_964611345.1). Lineage (GTDB taxonomy): Bacteria > Pseudomonadota > Gammaproteobacteria > Pseudomonadales > Azotimanducaceae > JALZVT01. The sequence continues at coordinate 3,662 of CAZSYU010000140.1, read as the reverse complement.
AGCAGACAAATAGCATGTTGGATTTGCCGGGCGGGCGTGAGATACGAGTAAGCGGGGATGAACTAATACTGTCGACTCCCTAGAACAAAATTTAGCTACGAAGCTTCGAATACTCACTCATGACAAACCATCTCGATATTGTGGCCATCTGGATCGATGATGAACGCGGCATAGTAGGTGCTGTGATACTCAGGTCGTAATCCAGGCGCGCCGTTATCGACACCCCCTGCAGCTAGTGAGTCGCGATAAAAGGTATCAACCTGTTCCCGCGTTGCTGCTCGGAACGCCAGATGCAGATGTGCGGGTTGTTGTTTGGTTTTGACCAGGCATAGCGAGGTTTTGCCATCGGAACTTAGTTCAATGCCACGGTCGTTCTCTAAGACTATCTTTGTGCCCAGCACTTTAAGTGCAGCTAAATAGAAGCTTTTACTGGTAACGTAATCGCTTACCCCGAATACAACGTGGTCAAACATGATTTCTCCATAAGGGCCTAAGGATGCGCCACCTACAATGAAAGAGCTTTACTTTGTGCGCCATGGCCAGACCGAATGGAATGCCGTTCGGCGTATGCAGGGCCAGTGGAATTCTAACCTTAATGAGTTAGGTCGCCAGCAGGCAAAGACCAACGCCGATTTTCTGGCCGGGTGTAGTATCGAGTATATGGTGGCGTCCCCGCTAGACCGAACCCGCCAGACCGCAGACCTCATTGATGACCGTTTGAAGCTTGGTTACCAGGTTGATGATCGCTTAAAGGAATGGGATTGCGGCGACTGGAGCGGAGAGATGTGGGATAAAATCTCCGACAAATGGCCGGCTGAGTTTAGCGCCTGGCAGTCGGATCAGTTTTACTACCGCGGTCCGGGGGCAGAAAACTATCCAGACATGATCGCTCGTGCGCAGCCGTTTTTATCAGAGCTGATGACAACCGAGTTCACAAAGATAGCGATAGTTTCCCACGGTATGATCGGTCGAGTCATGATTGGAACGTTGCTGTCTATGTCGCCAGAAGAAATGTTGTCGTTTAGCCAGTCGAATGACACGGTGATTCGCGTTACGGTAGATGATGAGTGCTACGTCCCTGAGTACTTTATGGGTGGAGCGGGCCCTCATGCTGGATTGCCGCCTCGTAGCTACTGACGCCTAACTGATGCTTAGATGACAATGCTCAATACATATGAAGTAACGGGGCGTGCCCGTACACATGTCATTCAAGTCGAGCACCCTCGCTTTGCCGCGCAACGGGAGGTGGTTACCGCCTTTTTGGAACTTCGAGAAGCCGCGGCTCGGGATGGGTTTGAGCTTGAGCCCTTCAGTTCGTTTAGAGATTTCAAAACACAGTTGCGAATTTGGAACCAGAAGTATTCGGGCGATAAACCCCTTTACACTAAGGATGGAGTACCGCGGGATTACTCCGAACTCGCCGAGGAGCAGATTGTTCGATCAATTTTGGACTGGTCCGCGTTACCCGGAGCAAGCAGGCACAATTGGGGTACCGAGATTGATGTTATTGATCGTGCCGCTGTGGGCGCAGATTACGAAGTGCAGCTGCTTCCGGAGGAGACGATGCCGGGTGGTGTGTTCTACGACATGCATCTTTGGCTAGATGCGCACATCGAAGACTACGGGTTTTTTCGGCCCTACAAGAGATATCAGGGTGGTGTTTATGCAGAGCCGTGGCATTTGAGTTACGCGCCCGCGGCTCTTAGTGCTATTAACAGTCTGTCGATTGACTTGCTTACTGAAGTGATCAGCGAGGCGGATATCCTCGGTAAAAAGGTTGTGCTAGAGCTTCTGCCAGAGATTTACGACAACTATGTGTTGAACTACGTTATGCCTGAAGCGCAATAGCTAACGAAGGTTGGCTTGCATGTAGTAGGACTGCCGCGAGTCTATTCTAGCCGTACTGGATCAAGCTCGGTACCTGGCGGATAGTTGTCGGCAATCTGGTACATACCATCTACCATGATTTCGGCACGCAGTGTGATGGCGTCCTTTGAATCGCTATCAACCGGACCCAATTTCGCAATCGCGCAACGGTCTTTGTTCATTGGCGCATCCAGTACTGTTAGGACGAGTCCGTCATCACCAGCTTCCAGGCCAAGTTCGCTAAGCGTTGATTTGAGCATTCCGCCGTGGGCCTCGAATGTGATCGTGCCCTGGAAACGCATCGCTCCAGTTGCGCTGCCGTCCGCCGCGATAGTTAGGTCGCCGCCAGGGATAGCCGTCAATACAAAGGTTCCGTCATCTGCACGCGTGGCGCCATCACTGACACCGATGGACCCTTCTGCACCTTCAACGTAGTTTCTGAAACTGGCTTTTACACCCCAGGTGAGTTTGGTGAAGCTCATAGTCATTCCCTCTTTCTCTAGGTCAAGCATGAGGGAGTTGGCTATAAATTGCACCAGTTTGGAGACTGTAGCCTATCTAGTTGTTTCAGCCCGCCACAGGAAAACACGGGGCTTTCTTAGCTTTGCTTGAATGTCCCAAGCCGACTTTTATCGAGCGGGTACTCAGATGCCGCGCCGGTTAGTTTTCGTGCTTTGGATAGAGATGCGGAAAGCCTGCTCAAAGGGCTCTTTGTAGTTCGCAGCACTGCTAGAAAGCCGTTTAAGTGGGGCTCTGGAAATCGCTCTTCGATAGCGATCAGCTCCATGTTCACAGGAACCTGAGTTGATGCGTTGCAGAGTTCTATTAGTGTTTTGAAGTTGGTTGGTTCAAAGACATGGAAGTGAATATTAACTTCCAGCCCTTGGGCTGCCCGGTCGTGATGATACGCAGCGTTAGCCTTTTGCTGGGCTTTGAGCTCTTGCGCTGATAAACCTGGTGTAATTTGTTCCCAGTCGATTCCATACACGAATTCGTCTATGTGGGTTGTGTCATTGTCGTCGACGTTTGCGAGATAATCCCCAATCATGTGCTCGGCAGCGGTTGTTTCTCGTGCGTGCTCGAAAGTGTATCTGCGATCTGGAACTACCAGGTATGCATGGCCACCTGGTTTCAACACTCTTTGCCATTCGACCAGAGCCTTTACCGGATTAGCAAGATGTTCGAACACATGCGAGCTTGCCACGTAGTCGAGCGAGTTGCTGAAAAAGGGTAACGCCGTTGCTTCTCCAGGATAGTCAGCCAAGCAAGCCACGCCGTCGTATTCGCTGAACTTATCAACATAAATTGGCGATATGCCGCTGATGGGGCTGCTATGAGCCCCTATCTCTGCGCCGATGCCCGAGAGATAGCGTGGGGCGTAGTCGGCATGGGTAATGGCTCTATCCACTGGGTGTCATTCCTTGAATGTTAAAGGAATTTTGCGGCGCGGCTCGTGCAACGTTCGAACCATTGCCCGACGGCGACATCTGCTTTGGCGATTTTTCGATAGCTTGGCCGCATCAATATTGCTGAGGTGTTTAAGTCAGCAACAGTGAAGTGATCTGCAACCAGGTAGGCACGGTCAGACAACGCCTTGCGCAGTGCGTCTAGTGCCCTATCCAACCTTTGTTGGTCAATGGGAGTGCCGGTTCTGTTTAGTGCATCGTGTGGTCCTTCCAGTTCGCTAAGTGCCCAGGCCATCCACTGAATGGTCAGGCTTTGACTGTCAGGGTCTGTCGGCCAAAGATCGCTTACGTAGTTGCGAGCCAGATGGATGTTGATGGCCAGGCTTTCGA
>CAZSYU010000139.1:0-8159 GCA_964611345.1 uncultured Pseudomonadales bacterium | reverse complement strand
GCGCCTGCAGGCGCGCGCACCACTGGCAGCGCGTTCACACAGTGACAAGCGCTTGCATTCGCGCGTCGACTCCAGCGACCGGCTGTTTACCCAGGTGGTCCTGTCTGCAGACGATCCAGAACTGGTGGGCTCAACACTGTCCTGTCGTGCGGTGAACATGTCCGTCGGCGGTATTCAGTTTCAAACGACAACCCAGGTACCGGTGGGCGCCCTGCTCGACCTGTGGGTCGATGTCTCCAGCCGACCGGGCAAGTTTTTCCTGGCGGGTGAAGTACGTTGGAGCCGACCGACTTCCGAGGTCGACGAATCAGGTACACCACTGTGGTTTGTCGGGGTGCAGCTCAAATCTGGGGCTGCCACCGACATCGTGGATTGGCGCGACTACCACGCCCACGCTTTCGCACGCTAATCCTGCAAGCACCACGTCCGTCGTGAGTGAGAACCAGCGCACAGCTTGAATGGCACCAACACGCAGAGTCGAGGTGTCTGTGGTGATTTAATACTTGCACCCAGGGTCTTACGCAGCGAGAACACTTTGAGCCAGCAGATGGACAAATCGGCGTACCGCAGTGCGCCGCTGCCTGCAGTACTGCAGAGCGTTAAGCACGACACTCGTAAACTGATCGCAGAGCGTTTGGAAGCCCTGTTTCGCAGCGCCGATGAGGCGTTGTTCGAGATGGCCGATCGCGCCAGCACCGAGACTGATCAAAACCTGTTTTTTGATTCGATGCGCATCGTGCGATTGCAGCGCGCCAGCATCCAGCAAAAGTACATCGATGCGTACTCGCGGTCCTGGAGCAGCGTGATGAGCGGGCAACCGCCCGCAACGAACAGCGCCACCCTCGCACTCGATGCCGACGACTTCTCTGCGCTTGCCAGTGATGAACTGGAAATCTCGGTTGCCGCTGCAGGTATCAGCTCAAAAGTCACGGCCAGGTTTCTGCAGCCACTCACCCACCTGACGAAGCGACTGGAAACGGTGTGCGAGCACGATCTGCCGCCAGAACTTAATCCCCTCGGACCACACTGCCTCAACCAGAACTTTATCGCAGCGCTAGAATCGCTCGACGTGCACATCAAAGTGCTAGCTATCTTGCTCACACTGTTCGAGCGCTTTGTTGCTGAGGAACTTGCCCCTGTGTACGAGCGGGCTAATGCGGTACTCATCAACGCAGGTGTTTTGCCCCAACTTAGTGGTCCTGTACCGGCGCAAGAACAGCAATACGACACTGTGAACACCGATCCGGCAATACCCATCGACACGCTGAATTTGCCCGAACCGCAGCAGCGCCCCCAAGCCAAGACCAGCTACGTTTCCGAGACCGCACCTGACTTCGAGCGACTCCAATCACTGCTGACGGCGGCGCGCTCCCCAGCCGGCCCTGCAGAGACCTTTGCAGATACTGCCCCTGATAATGGCGCTGCTCTGATTTCAACAGCGCAATTCATGGAAGTATTGGGTGCCGTACAAGGCTCCCAGCGCGAAGAGCCCATAAATCTCACGCATCCCGCTGAACCTGTAGATTTCCGTCAACTCCTCGCCACCAAAGACCCAGCGGTCCCTGAGGCACAGGAGGCTCGCCTGGAAGCACAGTCTGACGCCGTCGTTGATCTGGTCAAAATGCTCTTCGACTTCATTCTGAACGACAACAATCTCGCGATTCCGATGCAAGCGCTCCTCGGTCGCTTGCAAATACCGGTTCTGAAGGTCGCGATTATCGATCAGACCTTTTTCGCGAAACCCAGTCATCCTGCTCGGCAACTACTCAACGAGCTGGCCGCTGCGGGCATCGGCTGGAGTAGTGCCAGCGAACTCAAGCGGGACGAAACCTACAATAAAATTGAGTCCATCGTATTGCGTGTGCTGGATGGTTTTAGCGGAGACTTGACGCTCTTCAGCAACCTCATCGCAGAGTTGCGGCACTTCGTGAACAAGGAGAAAAAGAAGCGCAACCAGGTAGAACAACGCGTCAAGGAAACTGCAGCGGGCAAGGCAAAAACGCGCGAAGCGCACAAAACGGTACAAACACTGATCAATCAAAAAGCGTGCGGTCAGCACTTACCAAGTGCTTGCGGACACTTCGTCAGCGACTCCTGGAGCAAGGTGCTGACCTATGTGTTCGTCACCCAGGGCACCGACAGCGAACAGTGGGCTGAGTCTATTAGAACTCTGGATGATTTGTTGTGGGCCAGCCAGAGCTTGACCACAGATACAGAGGTTTCCGCGCGCGAAGCCATGTTACCCGCACTGCTGACGCAACTTGAGTCGGGCATAACACTCGCCAATTTGCCCGAGGCGCAAGATCAACTAAACAGCCTACACCACAGCATTGAGATCATTCATGCCACTGATCAAGAATCGTTGGATGCCCAAGGTCAGGATCAAACCCAGTGTGAGCCAGGGACCGAACCGCTTGAACTGATAGAACAGCCCGAGCTGATTTTGCTGGATGACGCCGAAGGCACAGCGAACGAACTGGAAAATCTTGCTGACCCTCAATTCATCGAACAGATCATTCAACTTAGCCCCGGCCAGTGGGTTGAGCTACACGACCAGGATGGTGCATTGATACGCTGTAAACTGGCCACCGTCGCGCAACCCGGGAATCGCTATGTGTTTGTTAACCGCAAAGGCATGAAAGTGTGTGAACGATCGCGCAACGCTCTGGCGCTGGCGCTGGAAGCCGAACAGATGAACCTGCTTGCGGGATCACAAATGTTCGACCGAGCGCTTGAATCGGTCATTGGCTCCCTGCAGCGGATACACAATCCAGAGCGCTAGCTGCGCAACAAATCAGGGAGCACTCGTTCCCGCCAATCCTGGTCCTGAAACAGGCGCTCCACGGTGCTCACTACACCCTGGGTCTGACTGTCGACTTCCAGATTGACCCTGCTGCCCAAGCCCACCCTGCCAAGTGTCGTGCGCTCAATGGTTTCTGGAATCAGACTAACTGCAAAGCGACCGCTGGCGTGATCAATGTCACTCACCGTCAAGCTGGTGCCATCCAGTGACACATAACCTTTATGCAGCACATACCTCAGCCAGTCGGGTTCCACGCCAAACCACAGTTTGCGCAGGTTATCGCTCTGCTCGATATGGACAACCGGCACGTTGGCCGCAACATGCCCGGAAACTATGTGGCCGCCCACCTCATCACCTACCCGAAAGGAGCGTTCGAGATTGGCAAAATCGCCAACCTTAAGCAGCCCGATGTTAGTGGTATCGAGGGTCTCTTTAATCACGTCAAACCAGACATCGGTACCTTCGATGGAGGTGACGGTTAGACAGGTGCCGTTAACCGCCACCGACGCACCCAACGCGAGTTCGTCGGTCAGGTCATGCATGTCCAACTGCAAGCGACGCAGATCGGTGTCGTCCACCACAGCTCGAACTTCTCTATAGGCTTGAACAATTCCGGTAAACACGCAACGGGTCTCCCCTGCTATAGCTGGGTCAGTCTGGCCTACAACTATAAAAAAAGGCGGATCGATTGCTCGACCCGCCTGTACCTCCGGTTCTCAGCGGGCTAACTGCCCGTGGCTCCTGCCGCAGGGGCTGCCGCTGCAGGATCTGCAGCTTCGCCTTCGGCCCCCGGAGCGCCTTCGGTTGTTTCCTCTTCAAGCGTTTCACCACGCATTTCCGCTTCCCAGGCTCGTTGTGCTTGCGCGAGCTGATTGCGACGATTGGTTTCGCCATCGACGAACGTGATCCATTGGGAGCTCATGCGCTCCGACTGTGTATCGGTTTTCTCGCGCGCTGCGGTGCGCGCTCGAACGAACGCGGCACGCGCGCCGGTCAGCTTATCGTCGTTGTACAGACACATGCCACGAATAACATGGGTGCTTTGCACCTTGCGCAGCCCACCTTTCTTCAAAGCGTTGTCTGCCGCGACGACGCAATCCTTAAACTGTTCTTTTTCAAGGTACAAGGACGCCAACCGCTCGTAGACGCGACCATTGTCGTCGAGTTTGCCCGAGGCTTTCAGGGCCTCAATCGCCTTGTCGGTCTCGGCGGAGAGTTGCCACGCCTGACCGAGCGAACGCCAGTTCTTGGCGGTCTTCTCGATCACCCCGTCGTTGATGCCTTTTTCCATCACCTTGGCGGCGCGATACGGAACTTCGGCCTGCATCAACAAGCCCGCGAGAGTAGTGAAGTCTTTTTCTCGATCGAGAAAACCACCGCGATAGGCAGCTTCCAGCGCCTGCAGTTGCTTCTTTTCATCGTTTTGCTGGCCGTGAATACCCGCCAACCGGTACCAGTAGTCCCGCTTGGGCCAGTTCTTCACAAGGATTTCGAGAATCTCAAGGACTTTGGGCCAGTTTTCCTGCTCGTAATACAGGTAGTTCAAGAGTGCATACCACTGCTCTTTAACCTTGGTCCCGCGTTGCTGGGCGATACCAATCCCCTTCTCGATCTGCGGTATCGCGGAGCGAAAGTTCTGCATTTGGTAGTACACCTGACCCAGGAAAATATACGGATCAGGACCAGGGTTGTTGGCCTTCACCAGCCACTGTTCCATGTACTTGAGCGCTTCGCGATAGCGTTCAGACACGAAGTTAAGCTGCGCAAGGGTGTACAGCGTGCCAGCCTCCATACCTTCAGAGATGTCATCCGGGGTAGCAATCACCTGCTCGTAGGCCCGAATGGCTGGCTGATAACGTTCCTGGGCGAAGTTAATGTAGCCCAGCATGTTGTACAGGTTAGCTCTCTCGTTGCCGTTGTAACGGTTACCTCGACCGGCGTCCAGCATGCCCTGAATGATCCTCTCGGCCTGGGGATACGACTTGGCGTCAATCAGCTCCTGAGCTTCCTCCAGCTTTTTAAACACCGGCGCACTAATCGTTGGCACGCGCCGCGTTTTTTGCGGTTTCTCTTCCTCGGCTGCCATGGCACCGGGGGCGTACCCTGTTACCACAACAGTAGTTACCGTCATGCTTAGCGACAACACTGCCGCCATACTGAGCCCGAAGGCTCTCTTCAGTCTTAGGTTGAGTGTTTGAATGGAGTACATAAGTTCTACCTCTCTACTTTCAGACCTCGGCACCAGCCTGTGCTAGTTTGCGAGCTCAAAGGTTATGCGATTGCGCACTCCAGGCACCTCAATCGGTTGGCCGTTTACAACTTTCGGCTTGTACTTGAACTTAAGCGCTGCGTTCGAAGCTGCGCGGTCGAAGATGCCCTTTGGCTTCGCTTCAACCACCACAGGATCACGCACGGCACCGGTCGTTGTCACAGTAAATTCCAGTACCACGTAGCCTTCAATCCCGCGTGTCTGCGCACGGCGTGGATAAATGGGCGCTACCTTAACAATAGGCAAGTATTCACCGTCCTGGGTGAACCCGCCGGTACCACCAACGTTCAGATCAACGTTGACGTCTACGGCACCAATGGCGACACCCTGGGACACGTCGCTCGACTCAAAGTCGGGCTTGGGCAGGTCAGGTGGTGGCTCATCGGGTGGCGGCGGCGGATCAGGCTTGCGTTTCTTGATCTCCAGATCCTGATCTTCTTCAACTCGAACGAAGTCGGTAATTTCGATATCACTGGCTTCGTTCAGCTTGCCCTCGGTGTTTGAGATCAGCGCGTTCATCAACATGAACAGGGCGAAGGTAATAACTACCCCCATCACAACACCAAAAATGTATCTCAGAGCCATAGGCTCCTCCTGTTTTTAGACCGGAGTTCTACGTTAGAGTTCGCATCCTCAATCAACCTATTGGTCGGTTGAGATCGCCACCTCCAACACCCCTGCCGCCCGCGCGGCATTAATCACTGCTTCAAGCTTCTCATACTTGGCGTCTTTGTCCGCCTGGATCACCAGGCTGCCTTTAGGATTTTCTGCGTGAATGCGCTCGATGTGCGTACGCACGGCGGCCACATCCACCTTCTCTTTGTCTATCCAAATATCACCCGCTGGCGAGATTGCCACCAACACCGATACCGTTGGCTTCTTTCTGGCGGTATCTGCTTCAGGACGCTTCGGATCAAAACCGGCCTGCTTGATAAAGGTAGCGGTTACGATGAAGAAAATCAGCATAATAAACACCACGTCCAACATGGGCGTGAGGTTGGGTTCGACCGATTCTTCCCGGCCGCTGGCTGAACGTCTTCTACCCATAGTCGCCTCCTATCTTCCTGCTGCTACTGCTACTGCTCGTGCTGTTTGCTTGCGCATCCCCCCAGATCAGTGATCTGAGGTGATGTTGTCTTCGAACGAAAGAATCGAAAAGTCGATCTTGCGCTGTAACCAGGTTGTACCCAACAGGCCCGAGATACTCACAATCATACCCGCCATTGTCGGAATGGTTGCCTGGGAAACGCCCGCCGCCATAGACCGGGCGTTACCGCCCTGTGTGGCCATCGCTTCAAACACAGCTACCATGCCCGTTACCGTGCCTAGCAGACCAAGCAATGGTGCAAGCGCAACACAGGTTTGCACCAGTTGCAGGTTGCCGGTGATCTTCTCGGCGGTCTCGGAAATGATGGAATCGCGAATGGCATGAGCACTCCAAGAACGACGCTCGCTGCGGTTTTCCCAAATACTCATCGCGTTCTCAACAACGTTCTTGTGTTCCGTACGGAAATACCACCAGCGTTCAAACACCAGAGTCCAGAGCAGAAACGTCAGTCCGGCGATAAGCCAGAGCACATTGCCGCCCTGAGCAAAGAACCCGCTGAGCGCATAAAACGCGTCAGTTAGCATGACTCGTCTCCGTTAACCCAGCGCTCGGCCAGACTTCTCTGCGTGTTCCGCAATGATGCCGGCGCTTTGCTCTTCGAGTGTATGCAGCATGGACTTACTGCGTGAGCTCACAATCGAGTGCAGGAGGATGGTTGGAATAGCCACCACCAGACCCAGTACCGTGGTCATCAGTGCGACAGAAATACCGCCGGCCATGGTCTTTGGATCGCCCGCTCCAAACAGTGTGATTGCCTGGAAAGTTTGGATCATACCCGTCACCGTACCCAGCAGACCAAGCAGTGGTGCCACCGCCGAGATCACCTGAATAAGCGTGATGTTGCTGGTGATCTTCGGGGTTTCACCAAGAATGGCTTCACCAAGCTTCAACTCGAGGGTTTCGACGTCGGTGTCTTGATTGTCTTCATAGACTTTCAGTACTCGACCCAGTGGGTTGCCGGCGTCTGCGGTAGAAGAGGACTTCTGTGCCGCGACTTTGCGCCCAATACCCATGAGCTGGATCAGCTTCCAGATGGCCAGTATGACGCCAATGATACCGAGCATAATGATCACCGCACCGACGTAGCCGCCCTGACCGTCACAAAACGGCAGATAACATTCGCCATTGCTAATGCCACCAAACGGCGAGCCAATGCGCTCGCCCCAAGAGGCCTTTTGAATTTCAAGTGCAAGTAGTGAACCGCGTGTGGGGTCAATACCCATGTTCACAATCTCACCAGCGCCTGCGCTTTGAAGATTACTGATGGTCGAGGTAAAGCGACCACCTGGCTGCCGGCCAAGAGCAACCAGCTTTTGTGAGCCAACGTCCCACTGCAGAAAATCGCCGTCAGCAACAACACCGTAAGAACCGATGCGAGTCGCACGTACGTCTTTAACTTCGCCGTTCAGCAGGCTCACCTGGGTGTCGAAGGTAGAGATCTTGCCGGACTCGGTCATCTCTTGTTGCATGCGCGCCCACAGCTCTTCCATCTCGTCGATGGTTGCGAGCTGACTCGCTGTACCCATTTTCTTGGCGAGCTCACCGAGCCAGTCCCCACGATCGGGGAATTCAGCACTGATGATAGAACCTTCAAACAGACCACGGGTATCGCCCGCTACCTGTTGGAGCACACCAAAGAGTTCGCGCAGACTACCGAGGCGCTTGTCGAGGGCCTCCTGGAGCTGGCCAATCTTGGCTTCATTTTCTTCGAACTGGGTTTCCAGTTGCTCAGAGCGCTGCTCCTGACGGGTGCGCTCAGCCTGGGCATCGCGCAACAACTGGGCTTGTGCGCCTTTGTCACGCTGGAACCGGGCTTCCCGCTCCTTGTGATCGCGCGCTTCCACAACCCGGCGGTTCTGCACATTGCGCAGCAGCTCATCGAGGCTGTTGGCTTCATTCAAAACCAGGCCCGAATCAGCGGCATGGATTGCGGGTGCAGCCATCAGCAGCAGTGTGGCTAGTAGCGCCGCGGCTGTCGA
>CAZSYU010000138.1:0-8255 GCA_964611345.1 uncultured Pseudomonadales bacterium | reverse complement strand
GGGTGATCCTGGTCCACGTTTTTTTACCAGCTCTCCGGGTCAGCGCAACGGCCACGACTTTGTGGGTGCAGCGGCCACGGCGGGGGTTGGCGGGGCGCTGGTTGCGCAGGGGCAACCGCTGGCTCTGCCCCAACTGCGGGTGAGCGATACCCTGGATGGGCTCTGGGCGCTGGGCAGCGCAGCAGCAGCACGGCATGAGGGCATGCGCTTCGCTATTACCGGCAGTAGTGGCAAAACAACCTGTAAGGCCTTTCTGGCTGCGGCATTGTCTGGGGTCGCCCAGCCCGGCAGCTTGAACAACTTCTGGGGGGTGCCAGTGTGTCTGGCCCGCACGCCCGCGTCGGCGCCGTTTGCGGTGTATGAGGTCGGGACCAATCAGGCGGGTGAGATTGAACCCCTCGCGCGGTTGGTCGCTCCACAGGTAGCCGTGCTGCTGAATGTGCACCCCGCGCACGTGGGTAACTTTGCATCACTTGATGCGCTTAGAAAAGAAAAGCTGAGTATTTCCAATGTGTTAGATGACTTATCTAACTTCGTTTGTGAATATTCGGTGGCGACAAAGGCGGGTCTGCAAGAGCAGGTTGTTACCTTTGGCGAGGTACCACAGGCCATGGTATCGGTCCGGGACGTGAAGGGTGATCGGGCAGTGCTGCGTACGCCGAACGGCGATCTGCAGGCGCGAGTGCCTGGCGGGGGACGGCATCGGGCGCTTACCCTCGCCGCCGTGATGGCCGCGCTGTTGTGTGCCGGCGAGGATCCGGCCCGCGCCACGGAGCTGCCCAATGCGCTCGTCCCTGCAGGGCGAGGAAACGAACATCTGGCGGGTTCCTGGGTGGTGATCGATGACAGCTACAACGCGAATCCCGCCAGCATGGCCGCAGCTCTTGATGCACTGGCTGCGAGTGACTCCCCACAGATCGCGATCATTGGCGAAATGCTGGAACTGGGCGCTGCCAGTGCCGACTATCACCTTGGTTTGCTTAAGCACTGTGCCGGTCTTACCGGCGTTTATTGTGTGGGCGAGGCTACCCGTGAACTGTTCAATGCCCTGCCTGAGCAGCAGCGTCTGGGCCATGCACATTCGGTACATGAGATTGATTTGGCGGCTTTGGTGCAGGCACTCCCCACCGCCGGACGTGTGTTGGTCAAGGGGTCTAATCGAATGTTCTGGCAGAGCGACTTTTGCGCTGCGTTGCGCACCCGGCTGGCGGAGCGCTAGGCAAGCGTTAACCGGGACAAAAAAAACCCGGCGACCGAATCAGTCGCCGGGCAACGTCCATATAGGAGTCACACAAAACAAGTAGCCTTGCAGCTAGAGCTACGCGGCCCACTTGGCGTTGCACCTTGGGGGGGAGGAGATGCGCAACGCGTTAGGAAGTTAACCAGATTTCACCGGTAATCCCCGTGATGGGCAGCACAGTTCGAGCCCGTCCAGCAAACCCGGGCAGCCATGGCATAATTAAGCCATCTTCAGTGTGTGCTAGTTATGATTGTCGACAAGCAGGGACGTCAGTTCCGTAACCTCCGGGTGAGTCTCACGGCTGCCTGCAACTACGCCTGCACCTATTGCGTGCCCAATGGTCAGCGGTTGCAGCCGGCGGCGCATGAGTTGGGTGGCGATGAACTGCTGCGAGCGGTTGCGTTGCTGGTGCAAGCCGGTGGAATTAGCAAACTCCGAATCACTGGCGGCGAGCCTTTGTTGTCACCAAAATTCGATGTCTTTGCTGCTGGCCTTGCAGATCTTGAGCTGGCTGACATCGCGATCACTACCAACGGCCAGCTTATAGAACGCAAGAGCGAAGCGCTGCTTGGCAGTGCCATTAAGCGCGCCAATATCAGTCTCGACACACTGGATGCCAAGCGTTTTAGCGAGATCGCGCGGGGCGGTGATCTGGCCACTGTGCTGCGCGGGATTGACCTGCTGCAAGACGCCGGCTGGAAACTCAAAGTGAATATGGTGCCGCTGCGCAGCGCCAACGCCGAGCAGATTGTCCCATTGCTCGAATATTGCATGGCCCGTGACATTGAGCTGCGCTATATCGAACTGATGAACATGGGTCATCTGCGCACGGGCAACGGCTTTGCCAAAGACTTCTTTGGCATGGACGATATTTTAGCGCTGATCGGAGCGCGCTACGATTACAGCCGGACCGACGCACCGTTCGACTCGACCTCGGTGCGGTTTGAAATTCCTGGTCACGGTTACTTCGGCATCATTGCGAATGAGAGTGCGCCCTTTTGCAGCACCTGTACCCGCTTGCGCCTGGCCTCCAACGGCGACATCTATGGGTGTTTGTCGAACTCCAATCATCATTCCATGAAAGAGCTGCTTGCATTGCCGGAGCATGAAGCACTGCCCAGATTGCAAGCGCTCTTGGGCAGTGCGCTACAAGACAAGCAAGATTTGAGCTTTCGCGGTGAGGTTACGGTTATGAAGTTTATCGGCGGCTAGGCGTAAAGATTCGAGCATTCCATGCACCCATCTGCACACAACACACCTGAATCGCTGTACGCCGCACTGCGCCAAGAAGCGGAAGAGCAGAGTTTGCCACCAGTGCATCTGTGGCACCCGGAACACAGTGGCTCGATCGACATACGAATCATGATGGATGGTCGCTGGTTGCATGAGGGCGTCGAAATCAAACGCATGGGACTGGTCAAGGTGCTCGCGAGCGTATTAAGGCGGGATACGGATGGCTTTGTATTGGTAACACCCGCCGAGCGTTTGCTTATTGAGGTCGAGGATGCGCCTTTTATTGCGGGCGGTCTGGAAGTACAGAATGCGGGTACTCCGGATCAGGAGTTACTCTTCACTACCAATCTTGGTGAGATGGTGGTGGCGAGCGCGCAACGGCCAATCGAAGTCACTTACACTAACCCGCAGGACCCTGCAGAACCGCGGCCTTATGTTGAGGTACGGTCAGGTTTGAAGGCGCTGATTGCGCGGTCAGTGTTTTATCGCCTGGTTGAGCTGACGCACGAGCAGAACGGCCGCTACGTCGTTACCAGTGCAGGCTCAGACTTTGACCTGGGCGCGGTCTAGTCCCGCGAACTCTTCAGAAGCAACTACATGTTCGGATAGTTTGGTCCACCCGCGCCCTCAGGCACCACCCAGGTGATGTTCTGGGCCGGGTCCTTGATGTCACAGGTTTTGCAGTGCACGCAGTTTTGCGCGTTGATCTGGAAGCGCGGGCCGCTGTCTTCTTCGACAATTTCGTAAACACCAGCGGGGCAGTAGCGCTGCGCAGGTTCATCGAACTCCGGCAGGTTTTTGCTGATTGGAATCGACGGATCGAGCAGCTGCAGGTGGCAGGGCTGATCTTCCTCGTGGTTGGTGTTCGACAGAAAAACACTCGACAGTTTGTCGAAACTCAGAACACCATCCGGCTTGGGGTAGTCGGGCTTTTTACAGGCGCTTGCGGGTTTTAGTGCCGCATGATCCGGAGTTGGGTCTTTTAGTGTCAGCGGGAGATTGCCGCCCGCAATTTTCTGCTCGAAAAACAGGAAAGGTGATGCAGCGAGAATGCCAAACTTATGGAACGCAGGGCCGGCATTGCGCGCCCGATGCAGTTCTTCGTGCAGCCAGGAATTTTCGAACCGTGATTGAAACGTGGTGACCGCGCCGCGGCCCTCGGTGCTGGCAGCATCATCTGCACCGAAGTGATCCATAATCGCTTCAGCGGCGAGCATGCCGGACTTCATGCCGGTGTGGGTGCCCTTGATTTTCAGCATGTTGAGGAAGCCGGCGTCGTCACCCACCAGCATGCCGCCAGGGAAGGTGAGTTCCGGCAGGGCGGGTAGGCCACCCTTAATGATAGCGCGGGCGCCATAAGACACCCGTTTGCCGCCTTCGAGCGTCGGTGCAAACAGCGGGTGATGCTTCAGGCGCTGGAATTCATCGAACGGTGAGATGTGCGGGTTTTTGTAACCCAGATCAACGATCAGACCCACCGCTACCTGATTGTTTTCGAGGTGGTACAGGAAGGCGCCAGAGAAGGAGCCAGGACCAAAGCCCATGGGCCAGCCCATGGCGTGCACGACCTTACCCGGCACATGCTTGGCTGGGTCGATGTCCCAGAGTTCTTTCAGGCCAATGCCGTAGTGCTGGGTGGTTGAGTTTTTGTCGAGTTCAAACTTTCTGATCAACTCTTTGCCCAGGTGCCCGCGACAACCCTCGGCAAAAACTGTCTGCCTGGCACGCAGTTCGTAGCCCGGTGTATAGGTTCCTTTCTGTTCGCCGTCGGCGCCAATGCCCATATCACCGGTGGCGATGCCCACCACATTGCGGTTGTCGTCATAAAGCACTTCGGTTGCGGCAAAACCAGGGAATATGTTCACGCCCAACGCTTCGGCCTGCTCACCCAGCCAGCGGCACAGGTTACCCAGGCTCATCGCGTAGTTACCCTCGTTGTGCGTGTCAGCAGGCACCATCCAGGGGGAAATCTTGATGCGGTTGGTATCGTTCACCAGCATGTACATATCGTCTTCGGTGACCGGATTGTTCAGTGGGGCACCGAGCTCCTGCCAGTTTGGAAACAACTCATACAGGGCGCGGGGCTCAACAACCGCCCCAGACAGGATGTGAGCGCCAATTTCTGAGCCTTTTTCGACCAGGCACACCGAGGTTTCGGTGCCCTTGGCCTGGGCCAGTTGCATAATGCGACAGGCGGTGGCCAGCCCCGACGGGCCTCCACCAACGATGACCACGTCAAACTCCATCGCTTCGCGTGCTGCTGCTTCGGCCACTTGCGTTCTCCACTTTTAGGTTCGTTGCACTTGATATACCCCACCGCCACCAAGGCGCTGATTGTCCAGTCACTCACGCGGTAGGGGGAAAATTACGCGCCACAGTATGCCACAGCGTCTACAATGACTCTGCAACGCTATGGTTCAGCTGGCCACATTAGGCCACCAAGTTACCCCAGGAGCTGTTGCAAGCTCACTTGACCGCAAAATATGGGCAAGAGAAAATGGCGGATTAGCGCAGGTGGCCCGTGGCCACTGAGTTTTTCATTCACCAATCGAGTTAACAATCGAAGGTCACAGCATGAAGGTAATGGTACCCGTCAAGCGGGTTGTGGATTACAACGTCAAGGTGCGGGTCAAGCCCGACGGATCTGGCGTTGATCTCAACAACGTCAAAATGTCGGTAAACCCGTTTTGCGAAATTGGCATCGAAGAGGCAGTGCGCCTCAAAGAAGCTGGTTCAGCGACCGAGGTTGTGGCTGTCGCGGTGGGCAGCACAGCGTGTCAGGAGCAGCTGCGAACCTGTCTGGCGCTGGGCGCAGACCGTGCGGTATTGATCGAAACCGATGATGAGGTTCAGCCGCTTGGTGTTGCTCGGGCATTGGCTGCGTTGCAGGCAAAAGAGGAAGCGGGCCTGGTTATCTTTGGCAAGCAGAGCATCGACGGGGACAACTGTCAGACCGGCCAGATGTTTGCTGCCCTCACGAATATGCCGCAAGGCACGTTCGCGTCAGAAGTTAAGCTGGAGGGTGACAAGCTCAACGTGGTTCGTGAAGTAGATGGTGGTTTGCAAACTGTGCAACTCAGTATGCCGGCCGTGGTTAGTACCGACCTGCGTTTGAATGAGCCGCGCTATGCCTCATTGCCAAACATTATGAAAGCGAAAAAGAAGCCGCTCGATGTAATGGCGCCTGGTGATCTTGGCGTAGACGTTGCGCCCACCATGGAAGTGCTGAGTGTTGCGCCGCCCGCTGAGCGGGCCGCTGGCATCATCGTAGACTCGGTTGAAGCCCTGGTCGACAAACTTAAGAACGAAGCGAAGGTGATTTCATGAGCGTACTACTTATTGCAGAGCACGATAATGCCGCGCTCAAGCCCGCAACGCTTAATGCACTGGCTGCTGCCCAGCAAATGGATTCAAGCGTAGATATTCTGGTGGCAGGCGAGGGCTGTGCCGCGGTTGGTGAAGAGGCTGCCAAGGCCGCTGGCGTTGGCAAGGTACTGGTCGCTGATAACGCGGCCTACGGCAATCATCTACCGGAAAATCTGGCACCACTGGTTGTTGAGCTGGCAAGCGCTTACTCGCACGTTGTCGCGGCTCATACCACTACCGGGAAGAACTTCTTGCCGCGCGTGGCAGCGATTCTGGGTGTCGCCCAGATCTCGGACATCATTGGTGTGGATGCGCCGGACACCTTCAAGCGTCCTATTTACGCCGGTAACGTGGTCGCCACCGTGAAAGCCAATGACGCCACTAAGGTAGTGTCGGTCCGGGTTACCGGTTTTGATGCAGCCGCCGGCGAGGGCGGGAGCGCCACTGTTGAGGCCCTTGGTGCCGTCCACGACGCGGGCATATCTAGCTTTGTGGGTGAAGAGCTGGCCGTTTCAGAACGTCCAGAACTGACCGCTGCGGGTGTGATCATCTCTGGTGGTCGCGGCATGGGCAGTGGTGAGAACTTCGAGCTGCTGAACGGTATTGCTGACAAGCTGGGGGCTGCCATTGGCGCCTCACGCGCGGCGGTGGATGCCGGCTTTGTTCCTAATGATATGCAGGTGGGCCAGACGGGTAAAATTGTTGCGCCCGACCTGTACATCGCTGTGGGGATTTCAGGGGCCATCCAGCACCTGGCAGGTATGAAAGACTCCAAGGTGATCGTTGCGATCAACAAGGACGAAGACGCACCGATCTTCCAGGTAGCTGACTACGGGTTGGTTGCCGACCTGTTCAATGCGCTGCCCGAACTGGAAGCCGCACTCTAGGGTCTGCTAAACCCGCGACATCTCGCGAGCGACTAGCGCCGCGTGCTTTTCCAGGGCACGGGGCGCTCATAAGCCGCTACCGTGTCGGCGACCCCCAAAATCAGTGCGAACAGGGCCATCCGTACCAGTATTCCGTTGTCGGTTTGGCGAAAGATGGCAAGATTTGGATTGCTGTTCAGATCATCATCCAGTTCCTGGGCCGCCGCTCGCGAGTCTCTGGGCAGGGGGTGCATGATCACCGTGCTGGGCTCACAGTGTTGGGTATAAACCTGCTGATTTAACCGAAACAGGCCGCGATAGCGATCCGCTTCCTCCTGGGATGGGAAGCGTTCTTCCTGGGTGCGTGTGACGTACAGAATGTCGGTGTTGTGAATGCCTGGTTCCAGCGAGTCAAACTCTTCGACAGAGTGACCCGCGCTGCGCAATGCGTCCACGATTTCCGGTGGCGTGGCGAGTGCCTGGGGCGACACCAGCTTAAAACTGATGTTGTTGAACAGTCCGAGAAGTTTGGACAGGCTGTGCGCCGCCCGGCCGAACTTCAAATCGCCGATAAAGGCGATGGATAAGTTATCGATGCCGCTGCCACGGGCCTGCATTTCGCGGCGAATGGTATAGAGATCCAGCAAGGCCTGGCTCGGATGCTCGTTGGGACCGTCGCCGCCATTAATTACCGGGACGCGCGAAGCGGCTGCAAATTCTGCAACCGAACCCGCCTGTGGGTGTCTCATACATATCACGTCGCTGTAGCCGGATAATACCCGGGCCGTGTCGTACAGGGACTCGCCTTTAGTCAAGGAAGATGCCTTAACTTCGGTGGTTTCACGGACTTCGCCGCCCAGCAGATTGAATGCGCTGCCAAAAGAGATGCGCGTTCGCGTGCTGGGCTCGAAGAACATGTTGGACAATATGGCGCCTTCCAGCACCCGTGTAATGCGCTGCCGTTGGGCGTAGGGTTCCATGCTGTCAGCACAGGCAAATATGCGGTCAATGCTTGCGCGCTCAAACTGGCTGACCGACAAGATGTGGTCGCCTTCAAAGGATGAGGTTTGGGTCATGGAAAGCTGTACCGCGCCTAGTAGGGTGAAGGGTGTGACGGGTGCACGTTAAGTTACTCGCTTATTACACTCAAGACAGGTTTTTGGGTCTGGAGCACTTTTGCGTTAAATGTCGGTGCTATTATGCATCCCGATCATAAGGATTGGTTCAAATGTCAGATACAGCGCCCTCCGAAAATTCGGGGCAGCCGCGTCCTCCGGGAGGTGGGAAGCCAAACAGAGCGGTAGACACCGTTCTGGGTGCATCACGTGAGGCTAGGGAAGAACTGGCTGACGGACGCCCGCGCAAGTCGCTAGATATTCCCGAACGCGCGGCCCAGCGACAACAGGCCAACAGTCGGCCAGCAGAACCCAAGAGCGCGGTCCAACGGGCCGTCGAGCGCAAGCAGGCCGAGGCCGCGGCGGCCGCCGCAGCGCGAGCAGCGCGCGCTGCCGCCCCGGAAGCTGTGCGAGCTGCTCAAACCCAGGATCTGC